>JAHELT010000068.1 GCA_024644045.1 Chromatiales bacterium
GCATCCCAATACCTGTGCGCCTTGAGATTCCCGTCGGCCTCGGCTTCCAGGTAGTATCCTGCCGGCAACTTGAAGATGCCCTTGAACATCGTCATAGGCGCAGGCGTAGTCAGAAAGGATAGATAGTGATACATGGCGATCGGGGCAACGTCCCTCTCGACGTGCGGATCCGCCAGGATGGCCTTGATCTCGGATGCGAATCTCAGGATCCCATCCTGTAGGTTGAAATAGACTGGCTTTATACCTACCCTGTCGCGCACCAGCGTCAACAGCTGCCGGTTCTCATCCCAGAGACCGATACCGAACATTCCCTCGAGGCGGTCCAGCAGACCTCTTATTCCCCATTCCTCGTAACCGTGCAGCAACACTTCGGTATCAGAATGATCCGTTTTGAAACAATGCCCGGCACTTTCCAACTCGGCACGCAGTGTTCTGTGGTTGTAAATCTCTCCATTAAACGTGACCCAAACGGACGCGTCTTCATTGCACATGGGCTGTGATGCTCGCGGATCGAGATCGATGATCGAAAGGCGGCGATGTCCTAACCCAACGCGTCCGTCGTCGGAGATCCAGACCCCTGCCCCGTCCGGCCCCCGGTGCACCATCGTGTCGCGCATGGCCACGAGCAGCGCCGCATCAACCGGCCTGTTCTTCCGAATGTTGAAAATTCCGACAATTCCGCACACGGCAGCGCTTACTTACATGTACAGACGCACGTTCGATGACAATTCCAGGCTTTGTCAGCGGGACGTACGTCAAGCGTAAATACAATGTAAAGAATCATTCTATCGCGAACAAAACGCTTGCACCCATCATCTCGACCAACGCAGTTGAGGATGCACATTGCGATTGTATTCGTCCGGAACTATGGCCTGATTGCGGCTTCTATGTCGAAGCTCAACTGCGTTGCCGACAACTGCTCCTCCAATGGGATAGGCCAGTCAACGTCATTCTTAAGACAATACACGAACGCTTCCAACTCTTCCATATGACCCTTCTGCGCAGCGCCTGATTCCCAGCCTTTCCGATCGGACCCGGAGACCGAGAGGGATTTGTAGTCATCCATACTGATCACCATGCCGTCCGTGAATATTTCCATCTTTTCCTTTGGGTGGTCTTTGCTCCCCAGGGCCGTGTACGTGAGGCTGCAGACAGAGCCTTCATTGAACTTGACCGTCGCCACAAAGTTGTCGTTTCGTCGCCATTGTTTCCCGGCTGGTGTAATGGACTTTGCGCAAATCGATGCAGCCGATGCACCGGTAAGATAGTTGAAGAGGTCATATACGTGGCACGCCTCGCCAATGTTGCGGCCGCCACCCTCTTCACCTTGCACCCAGTGCTTGGCGGGAATGAATCCTGCGTTCATTCGATAGTTGATCATCAATGGAGTCGAACGATTCGCGATGAGCGCCCGCGCCTTCTGGATAGCAGGCGAAAATCGTCGATTGAAGCCGGTCATCAAAACGGGGTGCGAATCCGCGTTTTGGAAAAATTGCGCTATCGCGTCCAGCTCCGGCTGATGTATGGCAAGTGGTTTCTCCACAAACACGTTCTTGCCCGCCTGGAGTGCCTGCAGCGTCATTACGGCGTGGAGATCATGGCGTGTCGCGATTATGACCAGGTCGATGTCCGGATCCTCGAGCACCGTCTCATACTCGGTCGTGGCGTAGCGCGCCTGGTATTGCTTAGCTACCGCCTTTGCGCTCGCACCCGTTCGACTTACAACGGCATGCAGCGCGATCCGGTCACGCAGTTTCATCATGTTGGGAAGATGCACGCCTTGAGCGAAGCTGCTGGCACCGATCAGGCCGACACGGATAACACCCGGCAGAGTTACACCTCGGTTGATATCGACCTTGCGGGAGCGCGACTCAATGTTCGTTGTATTTTCCGAGTCGTACTCGAGAAACACCAGGCTTGGCTTCTCGCCTTCGCCCTTCAGTTCGGCATAGGCCGCCCCGGCCTCTTGCATCGGGTAAACTTTCGTTGGTAAACAGTCGAGACGCAGCTGACGGCTCGCAATAAGCTGCAGGTACGTCTCCATATTACGATTCTCGGTCCACCGTACGTAGGCAAGGGGATAATCCTGACCGCCTTCCTCGTACAGGGGATCGTAGCGACCGGGGCCATAGGAGGTCGAAATGAAGAAATCCAACTCCTTGGAATAAAAGTCACTGCGCTTGAGGTTCAGCCCGACGTCACCAACTACCACGACCCGTCCCTTTTTTCGCGTAGCCTGCATGGCGCGGCTGATCACGTCGTCGCTCGAGGTGGCAGCAGTTACTACAACTGCGTCGGCGCCGAAGCCATCTGTCAACCGGGTGATCCTATCTACGAAGTCCGTTGAGGGTGATACTCCCTGGTCCATGCCGTTGCGGATAGCAAGGTCGATCTTGCTACTATCGAGATCTGTTCCAAGCACGCGACAGCCATTAGCTTTCAACAACTGCACGGTGATTTGCCCAAGTACTCCCAGACCGAATACCACGATGGTTTCACCCAGAGTGGGGCTGGTGCGACGCACACCTTGAATCGCTATCGCGCCCAGAGTGACCGTTGCGCCGTCCTGATCCGACACACCCTGAGGTATCTTTACGGCAAGATTGACCGGCACATCGATAACTTCTGCATGATTGGCAACGCCAGCTCCGGCGCACGCGACTCTATCCCCAACCGAAAAACCTTCGATCTGGTCACCGACAGCCACGACAGTTCCCGCTGCGGAATAGCCAGTCGGCGAACCCGCCGAGAGCCGTCCACGTACCCTGTCGATCGTATGTTTGACGCCTTGGTCGCGCATCATACCCAGTACGCGCTTGACGTTGTCTGGCTGTTTGAGCGCCCGGCGATACAAAGGTAGGCCCGACATTTTCAGGCCTGTTACTTCCGTGCCTATGCTTACACACGAAGTTGAAACCACCACAAGGAGGTTCCTGGAACCAGCGTTTGGGGCGGGCACCTCCTCTACGATAGCTTCTCCGCCTTTGATAAGGACTTGCTTCATTGTCATGGACTTGGGACGAATTGTATTTGACTGTAAGGAACGCGACGGCGCTTGTCTCGTGATCGGGGAAAGAACGCTAAGCAACCCGGTTCTTCAGACTTTGCACGACACGCCCGGCTGTTTTTCCATCCCAGTATTCTGGAACGCTTCCTCGCTGCCAATAGCCTTGAACAACCTGCCGTACAGAATCGCAAACGTCAGTCGGCGAAACCAGTCGATTGGTTCCCATAGTCAGCGTTATGGGCCGCTCGGTGTTCTCCCGCAGCGTGATACAGGGGATACCCAGATAGGTAGTTTCTTCCTGCAGCCCTCCTGAATCTGTGAGCACCAGACTGGCACCCTGCACGAGACTCATGAATTCGAGATAGCCCATCGGCTCTACCAGTTGAAGCGTGCGAGCATGCTCTACGATCGACTCCAGCCCGAACGACTGCATTGATTTCCTGGTGCGCGGGTGCACAGTGAAAATCAAAGGCAACAACTCTGAAGCGTCAACCAGCTGACGCAACAGGATCTCAAGGACGTCTTCACGATCCACGTTGGCGGGGCGATGCAGCGTCACAATACCGTAGGCGCCAGGGTGCAGACCCAGACGCTGGCGCGCCGTCTGTCTGCCAATAGCGCTTTTCAGCATTTCATAAGAATCGATCATTATGTTACCGACCAGCTCTATCTTCGCTTTGCCGACGCCTTCGCTGAGAAGATTTTCGTCGGCGTCCACCGACGGTGTCCATAACAAGTCTGCGATCGCATCGGTGACCAATCGATTTATCTCCTCGGGCATCGACCTGTCGCGACTCCGCAGACCGGCTTCGAGGTGGGCCACCGGTATGCAGAGTTTCGCACCGACGATTGCGCATGCCATCGTCGAGTTAACGTCCCCGACCACAATGATCCAGTCAGGCCTGTGCGTCATGCAGATACGCTCGTATGCCACCATGACGGCCGCTGTTTGCTCGGCGTGTTAGCCGCTTCCCACGCCCAGATGGTGATCGGGTTCCGGTAATCTCAGATCGTCGAAGAAGGCCTTCGACATGTTGAAGTCGTAATGTTGACCGGTGTGAACGATTCTCACATCACACCATGGTTCCGTACGCAACGCATGGTATAGAGGTGCAATTTTCATGAAATTCGGCCGCGCGGCGGCCACGACATGAATCGTAGTCTTATTCATCGAGGAGATTGCTATGTTCAGCAGTGCTTAATGCACGTTCGCCCTGAAAGCATGAGACACCTGGCACCAAGGCGGCGATGGAAATCGCGCCTCATCCCCCCTAGAAAGGTATATCGTCGTCGAAGTCCGCTTCGGAAGCGGCAGTTGCCGGCTTGCTGGCAGCCGCATCCGTCGGGCCCGACGTGCTGCTCGAGGAACCGCCGCCGCCACCTCTGCTACCCAACATTTGCATTTCGTTGGCCACGATCTCCGTTGTGTAACGGTCGTTACCGCTTTTGTCCTGCCACTTACGCGTCTGCAGGCGACCCTCCACATACACCTGTGAACCCTTTTTCAAGTACTCACCGGCGATTTCCGCTAGTCGATTGAAAAACACCACCTGGTGCCATTCGGTGCGCTCCTGCTGCTCACCTGTCTGCTTGTCCTTCCAGCTGTCGGTCGTGGCAATACGCGCATTGGTTACCGCGCTGCCACTCGGCATGTACCTGACCTCTGGATCGGCGCCCAAATTGCCGACGAGGATGACTTTGTTGATCCCTCTAGCCATGGTGTCCTCCTGTTTGGTTCACGAATTGGTGCCGAATAGCAGCACCGGCCGGTCCCGGCGTGCTCCGGGCAGCACCGCGAGTCGCTTGGCGTCCGTGCTTGGCGACCGGTTGGTCCACAGAGCTGTGGCGAAGCTCGCTCGATGACTTTGCCTCGCCGTTACATAACGTCGTATATTAGCAGTTTCGATCGCCGTCGCGAACACTCATTGTGGGTCTACAACATCGCTCCAGGGGCGCTTGGCTGCGCGGGGCGCTACGGAGAGGTTTTACAGCTGTTGCTACCGGTTAGGACCAATGCGGGCGGGCGTCCCAACGGCCGTGGAGCCGCCAGCCCCACCACCAGTGACCGCCTGACCGGAGCGGCAGCAGGTTGTGCTGCCGGACCGCCGGCGGGAGCCGCTCGGCAGGCCGCCGCTTGATGGACAGCATCCAGATCCGCGGTGCACGCACGCACAATCTGCAGAACATCGACCTGGAGTTGCCGCGCGACAAGCTGATCGTCGTGACCGGACTTTCCGGCTCCGGCAAGTCGTCGCTCGCGTTCGACACGTTGTTCGCCGAGGGCCAGCGCCGCTACGTGGAGTCGCTGTCGGCCTACGCGCGGCAGTTTCTCTCGGTGATGGAGAAACCCGACGTCGATCATATCGAGGGCCTTTCGCCGGCCATCTCGATCGAGCAGAAAACCACCTCCCACAACCCGCGCTCCACGGTCGGCACAATCACCGAAATCTACGACTATCTGCGCCTGCTGTTTGCCAGAGTCGGTATCCCGCGCTGTCCGGAGCACGGCGTGGAGCTGCGTGCTCAGACCGTCAGCCAGATGGTCGATCAGGTGCTGGCGCAGCCTGAGGGCGAGCGGTTCGCGCTGCTGGCACCGGTCGTTCAGGACCGCAAGGGCGAGCACGTGCAGCTGTTCGACAGCCTCCGCAGCCAGGGCTATCTGCGCGCGCGCATCGACGGCGAGTTGCTCGAGCTCGACGCGGTACCGGCGCTGGAGTTACACCGCAAGCACACGATCGAAGTCGTGGTGGACCGCTTTCGCGTTCGCGCCGACGCCGCGCAGCGCCTGGCAGAGTCCTTCGAGACGGCCCTGGCGCTCACAGACGGCATAGCGACGGTGATCAGCCTGGACGACCCGCACGCGAATACCCTGACCTTCTCCTCGAGCTTTGCCTGCCCACGCTGCGGCTACGCGCTGGCGGAGCTGGAACCGCGGCTGTTTTCCTTCAACAATCCGATCGGCGCCTGCCCGGCTTGCGACGGGCTCGGCGTCCGGCAGTTCTTCGACCCGCAGCGCGTGGTGGCCAACGCGAGCCTGAGTCTGGCGGGCGGAGCGATCCGCGGCTGGGACCGGCGCAACGCCTACTACTTCCAGCTCATTCAATCGCTGGCCGAGCACTACGGGTTTTCCATCGACACCCCCTTCCAGACCCTGAATGAGGCGCAGCAGCACGCCGTTCTGTACGGCAGCGGCGAGCAGCAGATCCGCTTCCAGTATCTCAACGACCGTGGCGACCGCATCGAGCGCTCGCACGCTTTCGAAGGCATCGTGCCGAACCTGGAGCGCCGCTACCGGGAAACCGAATCGCTGGCAGTCAGGGAGGAGCTGGCGAAGTACATCTCCCAGCAGGCGTGCGACGTGTGCAGCGGCACGCGTCTGAACCGCAACGCCCGCAATGTGTTCGTCAACGACGCCAGTCTGCCGCAGATCGCGGCGCTCAACATCGGCGATGCGCACCGCTACTTCGGTGAACTTTCGCTCGACGGCCAGCGCGGCGCGATCGCTGAGAAGATTGTCAAGGAGATACATCAGCGGCTGGACTTTCTGGTCAATGTCGGGCTCGACTATCTGTCGCTGTCGCGCGGCGCCGATACGCTCTCCGGCGGCGAAGCGCAGCGTATCCGGCTGGCAAGCCAGATCGGGGCGGGGCTGGTCGGCGTGATGTACATTCTCGATGAGCCCTCGATAGGTTTGCACCAGCGCGACAACGACCGGCTGCTGAAAACCCTGGTGTACCTGCGCGATCTCGGCAACACCGTGATAGTCGTCGAGCACGACCAGGAGGCGATCAACGCGGCTGACCATGTCGTGGACATGGGGCCGGGCGCCGGGGTGCATGGCGGTCAGGTGGTCGCGCAGGGAACGCCGCAGCAGATCAAGAAGAACAGCGCCTCACTCACGGGACAGTATCTGTCGGGGCGTCGGTCGATTCCGGTGCCGCAGCGCACGAGCAGTGAGAGCTGCGACTGGTTGCAAGTGTCCGGCGCCCGGGGCAACAACCTGCAGAACGTGGATATCGCCATTCCCCTGGGGTTGTTCACCTGCGTGACGGGCGTTTCTGGCTCCGGCAAGTCGACCCTGATCAACGACACCCTCTACCGCTATGCGGCACACAAGCTGAACGGCGCCATGGCCGAACCGGCCGCGCTCGACTCGGTGGAGGGTCTCGACATCGACAAGGTGGTGGACATCGACCAGAGCCCGATCGGGCGCACACCGCGCTCCAACCCGGCTACCTACACGGGTCTGTTCACACCGATACGGGAGCTCTTTGCAGCCACCCAGGAAGCCCGCTCACGTGGCTACAAGCCGGGGCGCTTTTCGTTCAACGTCAAGGGTGGACGCTGCGAAGCATGCCAGGGCGACGGTGTGATCAAGGTCGAGATGCACTTCCTTCCCGATGTCTACGTGCGTTGCGATCTGTGCAAAGGCAAGCGCTACAACCGCGAAACGCTGGACGTTCGCTACAAGGGCAAGAACATACACGAAGTCCTCGAGATGACGGTCGAGGAGGCGCTGGATTTCTTCAATCCAATCCCGGCGGTGAAACGCAAGCTGCAAACCCTGATGGATGTCGGACTGTCGTACATCACACTCGGACAGAACGCGACCACTCTGTCGGGTGGCGAGGCGCAGCGTATCAAGCTGTCACGCGAGCTGTCCAAACGCGATACCGGCAAAACGCTCTACATCCTCGACGAGCCGACCACGGGTCTGCACTTCCACGACGTTGAGCAGCTGCTGCGCGTGCTGCACAGGCTGCGCGATCACGGCAACACGATTATCGTAATCGAGCACAATCTGGATGTGATCAAGACCGCCGACTGGATCGTCGATCTCGGGCCGGAGGGCGGCGACGGCGGCGGTCACATCGTGGCGACCGGCACACCGGAAGCGGTCGCGGAAAACGCCGAATCGCACACCGGCCGCTACCTGAAACGGGTTCTGGCGATTTCTCCCGCGGCACCCCGTCAGACGCTGCTCTGAGCGTACGACGGGAACCGCCGCCGCCGGATTCGCTCGGTCCTGCCGGGGTGCTTTAAGCCTTCTTTTTTTGTCCCGATTGGGGGAAGAGGGGCTTCTTGCTTGAAAGTATGCCGGCGTCGCTGAGCATGTCGATGACCGCCTGCGCAGCACCAGCGACGTCCAGACTCACCGTATCGAGGCGCAACTCGGGATGCTCGGGCGCCTCGTACGGCGACGAGATACCCGTGTAGTTGTCGATTTCGCCTCGCCGTGCGCGGCGATACATGCCCTTGACGTCGCGCTTCTCGCAGACCGCCAGATCGGCGTTGCAGAACACCTCAAAAAAACGTCCGCTTGGGAGCTTGCTGCGCGCCATGGAACGCTCACTGCGCAGCGGGGAAATGAACGCGGTCAGCACGATGATGCCACCGTCGCACAACAGCGCCGCCACCTCGGCCACACGCCGGATGTTCTCGTTGCGCTCTTCCAGGGTGAATCCCAGATCGCCGCACAGGCCGTGCCGCACGTTGTCGCCGTCCAACACGTAGACGCGTCGGCCCTCGTCGTACAGCGTCCTTTCGACAGCGTGGGCCACGGTGGATTTTCCGGAGCAGGGCAACCCGGTAAACCACACCACGCAAGCGGTCTGTCCATTCTGGCGTTCGCGGTCCTCACGCGTTAGGCCGCCGCTCTGCCAGACTACGTTGGGGCTCTTGTTCATCCACCCGCCTCACCGGGTAAAATGAAAAAGCCGGGCAGCGGTCCCGGCTTGCGATTCAGCTCGATGCAGCGTTTACGCCGCCTCGTCGGCCTCTTCTTCGGGGCGATCGATCAGCTCGACGTAAGCCATAGGCGCGTTGTCGCCTGCGCGGAACCCGCATTTCATGATGCGCAGGTAGCCGCCCGGGCGATCCTTGTAGCGCGGGCCCAGCGTTACGAACAGCTTGCCGACCACGGCATCGCTGCCAAGACGCGCGAACGCAAGGCGGCGTCTGGCAACGTTGTCCTGCTTGGCGAGTGTTATCAGCGGCTCGGCGACGCGGCGCAGTTCCTTGGCTTTCGGTAACGTGGTTTTTATGATTTCGTGCTCGAACAGCGACGCGGCCATGTTCTTGAACATCGCCTTGCGGTGCGAGCTCGTACGGTTTAAGTGCCGTCCTGATTTTCGATGGCGCATCGCTAACCCCTACACGTGTTTCAGGCGCTCTTGGCCTGTTTTTCCAGTTCCGGCGGCGGCCAGACCTCGAGCCGCATGCCGAGCGCCAGGCCGTGTGAGGCCAGCACGTCTTTGATTTCCGTCAGCGATTTCTTGCCGAGATTCGGGGTCTTCAACAACTCGACCTCGGTGCGCTGTATCAAATCACCGATGTAGAAAATATTCTCGGCCTTGAGGCAGTTCGCCGAACGTACGGTCAACTCCAGATCGTCCACCGGACGCAGCAGAATCGGATCGATATCGGAGCTGCGTTCTTCCTTTTGCACGTGCTCGTCCGCCTGCAGGTCTACGAACACGGATATCTGATCCTTCAGAATCGTGGCAGCGCGGCGGATCGCCTCTTCAGGATCGATCGTGCCGTTAGTCTCGATATCCAGGATCAGCTTGTCCATGTCGGTGCGCTGCTCGACGCGTGCGCTTTCGACGTTGTACGCAACGCGGTAAACGGGGCTGTAGGTTGCATCGATCTGCAGCGAACCGATCGGCCGGCTTTCGCCTTCGGCCAGATGGCGCTGCGTGGCCGGTTCGTAACCGCGCCCCTTACGCACCCGCAGCGTCATCGAGATCTCGCCCTGCTTGGTGAGATTGGCGATGAGGTGCTCCGGATTGACGATTTCGATATCGTGGTCCGATTGGATGTCGCCTGCCACGACCACGCCCGGACCTTTCTTAGTCAGGCGCAGCGAGGCTTCGTCGCGCGCGTGCATCACGATGGCGATGCCTTTGAGGTTCAGAAGCACATCCATGACGTCTTCCTGTACGCCTTCGATGCTCGTGTATTCATGCAGCACGTTGTCGATTTCCACCTCGAAGATGGCTGAGCCCGGCATCGAGGACAGCAGGATTCTGCGCAACGCGTTGCCCAGGGTGTGTCCGAACCCGCGTTCCAGCGGCTCCAGCGTGACCTTGGCGTGACGCTCGTTGTAGGTGGTTACATCGACAATTCGCGGCTTGAGAAATTCGGTGACGTTACTCGACATCAGGACAGGGCTCCTTTACTTGGAGTACAGCTCAACGACCAGCGATTCGTTTATCTCGGCGGGCAAATCGCTTCGCTCCGGCAGATTCTTGAAGACGCCGCGCATGGATTTGACATCAATTTCCAGCCAGTCGGGGACCCCCCGCTGCTGCGCCAGCTCCAGCGCGTCTTTGATGCGAACCTGCGGCCGGGACTTTTCACGAATGCTTACGACATCCTCCGGGGCCAGGTGATACGACGGCACGTTCACCGGCTTCTCATTGACGAGTATGGCTTTGTGGCTTACCAATTGACGTGCTTCGGCACGGGTCGATCCGAAGCCCATGCGGTAAACCGTGTTGTCGAGCCGCGACTCCAGAAGCTGAAGCAGGTTCTCGCCGGTGGAACCCTTCCGCAATGCGGCTTGTTTGTAGTAGTTGCGAAACTGACGCTCCAGAATGCCGTACATGCGGCGCAGCTTCTGCTTCTCGCGCAGCTGCAGGGCATAATCGGACAGCCGTCCGCGCCGTGCACCGTGCATTCCCGGCGGGCGCTCCAAGTTGCACTTGGACTCCAGCGGGCGGATGCCGGATTTGAGATAGAGGTCGGTGCCCTCGCGCCGGCTGAGCTTGCACTTCGGTCCGATGTATCTGGCCACTGCGATCTCCTCAAACGCGCCGCCGCTTGGGCGGGCGGCAGCCGTTGTGCGGTATGGGCGTGACATCGGTGATGCTGGTGATCTTGAAACCGACGCCGTTCAGAGCGCGCACCGCCGAATCGCGGCCCGGGCCCGGCCCCTTGATGCGCACATCGAGATTCCTCAATCCGTAGTCTTTGGCCGCCTCGCCGGCCCGTTCCGCCGCGACCTGGGCGGCGAACGGCGTGCTCTTGCGCGAGCCGCGGAACCCGGAGCCGCCCGCCGTGGCCCAGCTCAGTGCGTTGCCCTGGCGGTCGGTGATCATGATGATGGTATTGTTGAACGAGGCATGCACATGCGCCACACCGTCGGTCACCGAACGTTTTACTTTCTTGCGTGAGCTCGTTGCCATATCGACGTTACCGCTTGATCGGGCGCCGCGGACCCTTGCGGGTGCGTGCGTTGGTCCGGGTGCGTTGGCCGCGAGCCGGCAGCCCGCGCCGGTGGCGTAAACCCCGGTAGCTGCCCAGGTCCATCAGCCGCTTGATATTCATCGAGGTATCGCGCCGCAGATCCCCCTCGACGCTGAAACGGCCGACCTCGGCGCGCAGCCGCTCCACCTCGTCCTCGCTCAGATCGCGGATCTTGCGCATCTGCTCGACGCCTGCGGTATCGCAGATCGCACACGCACGCGTGCGTCCGATACCGAATATGTACGTCAATGCGACCCACGTGTGTTTGTTCACTGGGACGTTAATACCTGCTATACGGGCCATCCGGCACTCCAGCGCGGAAAACCGCGCATTCTAACTTTCCGATGACAGTGCTTCAATATCACAAGCTGCTCCACCCGAGGCTCAGCCCTGACGCTGCTTGTGTCGCGGATCGCTGCAGATCACGCGCACCACGCCGTTACGCCGGATGATCTTGCAGTTCCGGCACATTTTCTTCACTGAGGCACGTACTTTCATCTGCTACCCTCGTCGAATCAACGCAGCCCGCTGCCGCCGTACCCCTTCAGGTTGGCTTTGCGCATGACGCTGTCATATTGATGAGACATCAGGTGGGATTGCACCTGTGCCATGAAATCCATGGTGACTACCACGATAATCAGCAGCGACGTGCCGCCGAAGTAGAACGGTACGTTCCAGTAGAGAATCAGGAACTCCGGCAGCAGACAAACCGCGGTGATGTAGAGCGCGCCGACGGTGGTCAGGCGTGTCATCACGCCGTCTATGTAACGCGCGGTCTGCTCGCCGGGACGGATGCCGGGAATGAACGCGCCCGCCTTCTTCAGGTTGTCGGCGGTCTCGCGCGCGTTGAACACCAGCGCCGTGTAGAAGTAGCAGAAGAAAATGATCGCCGCGGCGTAGAAGATCACGTACAGCGGCTGACCCGGCGAGAGCGTGCTCACGATGTCCTGCAGCCAGCTCATGCCGTCGGTACGCCCGACCCAGTCGCCCATGGTCGCGGGAAACAGGATGATGCTGGAGGCGAAAATCGGCGGGATGACGCCGGCCATGTTCACCTTGAGCGGCAGGTGGCTGCTTTGCGCGGCGAACATGCGCCGACCTTGCTGGCGCTTGGCGTAGTTGACCGTGATCCTGCGTTGCCCGCGCTCCACGAAGATCACGAACGCGGTCACCGCGAGCGCCAGCCCGAACAGGAAGATCACGGTCATGTAAGCAAGCTCGCCGGTGCGCGCCAGCTCCAGCGTGCCGCCGATCGCGGAGGGCAACCCCGCCACGATGCCGGCGAAGATGAGTATCGAGATTCCGTTGCCGACGCCGCGCTCGGTGATCTGTTCGCCCAGCCACATCAGGAACATGGTACCGGTAACCAGCGTGACGGCGGCGGTGAATATGAAGGCGATGCCGGGCACCTGCACCAGCGCCACCGACCCCGCCGATTGCGACTGCAGCGCGATGGCCACGCCGGTCGCCTGGAAGCTCGACAGAATGAGCGTGCCGTAGCGGGTGTACTTGGTGATCACCCGGCGCCCCGACTCGCCTTCCTTGCGCAGCTGCTCAAGTGACGGGATCACGTGCGACATCAACTGCATGATGATCGACGCCGAGATGTAGGGCATCACGCCGAGCGCAAAGATCGACATGCGCTCCAGCGCGCCGCCTGAGAACATGTTGAACATGTCCAGGATCGTGCCGCGCTGCTGTTCGAAAAGGTCCGCCATCACGTGCGGATCGATACCGGGAATCGTAATGTGCGTACCGGTCCGGAATATGAACAACGCGAGCAGCACGAACAGCAGGCGCTGACGCAGCTCGGTCGCTTTGCCAAGTCCGCCCAGAGCGCCTGCCGTAGCCGCGTTACGTGCCATGCCCGCTAGTCCTCGAGTTTGCCGCCGGCCGCTTCGATTGCGGCCCGCGCCCCGGCGGTGGCCTTGATGCCTTTCAGCGTCACGGCCTGCTCCAGCTCCCCGGAATTGATGACTTTCACCTGCCGGGTCTGCACCGGCACTACGCCGCTCTTTACCAGCGCCGCAACGTCGATCACGTCGCCCTGCGCGCCGGCGAGCTCGTTCAGGCGCACCTCGGCGCTGAACCGCCCCACCCGCGAGCTGAATCCGAACTTCGGCAGCCGTCGCTGCAACGGCATCTGGCCGCCCTCGAATCCCACTTTGTGGAAGCCGCCGGAGCGTGATTTCTGACCCTTGTGCCCACGTCCCGCGGTCTTACCCTGGGTCGAGCCGATACCGCGTCCGACGCGCTTCGGGTTGCGCTTCGAGCCCGGCGCCGGGCTTAATTCATTGAGTCGCATGGCTAGGCTTCCTCGACCTGGAGCAGGTAGCCGACCTTGTTGATCATGCCGCGATTCTCCGGCGTGTCGGCAACCTGGACGGTGTGATGCATGCGCCGCAGGCCCAGGCCCGCAACACAGGCTTTGTGCCTGGCCAGACGGCCATGCACGCTTTTGACCAGCGTGACGGTCAGTAGTTTCGGGTTTTTCTTGGCAGCCATACCTGACAGGTTCCTATCCGCTGATCTCTTCCACCGATTTGCCGCGCTTCGCAGCCACCGATTCCGGCGAGGTCATCTCCGTCAGGCCGCGGATCGTGGCACGCACCACGTTCACCGGGTTCTGCGAACCGATAATCTTGGCCAGCACGTCTTTCACGCCCACGACCTCGAACACCGCTCGCATCGAGCCACCGGCAATGATGCCGGTACCCTCGGAGGCCGGCTGCATATAGACCTTGGCGGCGCCGTGCCGCGCGGTGATGGGGTACTGCAGCGTGCCGCCCTGCAGCACAACCGTCTGCATATCGCGCCGCGCCCGCTCCATCGCCTTCTGTATCGCCAGCGGCACCTCGCGCGCCTTGCCGTAACCGAACCCGACCCGGCCGTTGCCGTCGCCCACCACTGTCAGTGCGGTGAAGCCGAACTGGCGGCCGCCCTTGACCACTTTGGCGACACGATTGACCGCGACCAGCTTCTCCAGCATGCCATCGGTGGTGGATGCGAAATCTACACTTGCCATAAACCTTGCCTCAGAACTCCAGACCGCTCTCGCGCGCGGCATCCGCCAGCGCCTTCACGCGGCCGTGGTACTTGAACCCGGACCGGTCGAAAGCCACGCTCTTGATCCCGGCCGCCAGTGTCTTCTCGGCAATGGCCTTGCCCACCGCCGTCGCGGCCGCCACGTTGCCGCCGTTCTTCACCGCCGAGCGGATGTCGCTTTGCACCGTGGACACGGCGGTCAGCACAGTGCCGGTGCCGGGCGCGATGACCTGCGCGTAGATATGTCTCGGGGTGCGGTGCACGGTCAGGCGGTGCACCCGCAGCTCGGCAATCTTGGCCCGGGTACGCCGCGCTCGCCGCAATCTCGATTGTGTCTTGCTCATGCCAGTACTCTCGCGCTACTTCTTCTTGGCTTCCTTCATGACCACGCGCTCGTCGCTGTAGCGCACGCCTTTGCCCTTGTAGGGCTCCGGCGGCCGGTAAGCGCGCAGCTCGGCGGCCACCTGGCCGACCTTCTGTTTGTCCACGCCGCGGACGACGATTTGTGTCTGACTCGGCGTCTCGACTTCCACGCCGTCGGGCACGGCGTAGTTGATCGGATGCGAGAATCCCAGCGTCAGGTTGACGGTCTTGCCCTGCGCCTGCGCGCGGTAGCCGACCCCGCGCAGCTCCAGCTGTCGCTCGAAGCCCTCGGACACGCCGACCACCATGTTGTTCAGCAGCGCACGCATGGTGCCGGCCATGGCGATCGATTTCTTGTCCTCGACCACCGCGACCAGGCGCAGCTCCGCGTCCTGCCGGTCGACCGCCACCAGCTCGTTGACCGCCATCTCGGCCACGCCCTTGGCGCCTTTCACCGCGACCTTGCGTCCGTCGATGTTGACTTCGACGCCTTTAGGCACGGTGATGGGTTGTTTTGCTACTCTCGACATTGGTTTGATTCCATCAGGCGACGATGCACATTACCTCGCCGCCGTAGCCCTGGGCACGCGCCTGACGATCGGTCATGACACCGTGCGACGTCGAAACGATGGCCACGCCCAGACCGCCCATCACCGTGGGCAGCTCGTCCTTGCCGCGGAACACCCGCAGGCCGGGCCGGCTGACGCGTTGAATCTTGTCGATAACCGGACGCCCTTCGAAATACTTGAGCTCCACCGAGAGACTGGCCTTTCCCTGCTCGTCTCCCACGGTGAACTCGCCGATGAAGCCTTCGTCCTTCAGCACGCGTGCCAGCGCCAGCTTCACCTTTGACGAAGGGATGTTCACGGACTTCTTGCGCGCGGCCTGACCGTTGCGTATGCGGGTCAGGAAATCGGCGATCGGGTCAGACATGCTCATAAGCGCTGCTCCTCACCAGCTCGCCTTGGACAGTCCGGGCACGTCACCGCGCATCGCGGCTTCGCGAAGCTTGTTGCGTCCCAGACCGAATTTGCGGTAATACCCGTGCGGGCGACCTGTCAACCGGCACCGGTTGCGCTGACGAACCGGGCTCGAATCGCGCGGCAGCTTCTGCAGCGCCCCCACCGCCTGCATTCGTTCGTCGATCGACGTTTCGGGATCAGCAATGATCTTCTTCAGAGACTCGCGTTTCGCCGCGTACTTACGTACCAGCTTCGTACGTTTTCGCTCCCGTTGTAGCATTGAAAGCTTGGCCATCGAAATCGTTTCCGCCTATTGCCTGAAAGGAAAACTGAACGCGGCGAGCAGCGCGCGTCCCTCTTCGTCGGTGCGCGCCGACGTGGTAATCGCGATATCCAGACCGCGCAGTGTGTCGATCTTGTCGTAATCCACTTCCGGAAAAATGATCTGCTCGCGCACGCCCAGACTGTAGTTGCCGCGGCCGTCGAAGGCGCGCGGGCTGAGCCCGCGGAAATCGCGAATACGCGGGATCGCCACGCTGATCAGCCGGTCGAGAAATTCGTACATGCGCGCTCGGCGCAGTGTCACGCGGCAACCGATAGGCCAGCCTTCACGGATCTTGAAGGCGGCTACCGATTTTCGCGCGAACGTCACCACCGGTTTCTGTCCCGCAATCAGGGTCAGATCGTTGACCGCATTGTCCATGATCTTACGATCGCCCACCGCCTCGCCCACACCCATGTTGAGTGTGATCTTTTCGATACGCGGCACCTGCATCGCACTCTTGTACGCGAACTGCTCGCGCAGCTGCTCGGCAACCGTGTCGCGATAAAAATCGGATAGTCTGGTCACAGCCGCACCTATGCGTCGATTACTTCGCCGTCGGACTTGAAGAAGCGCACCTTGCGCCCGTCTTCCAGGGTCTTGAACCCGATCCGGTCGCCGGCTTTCTTCTGCGGGTTGTACAACATGACGTTCGAGGCCTGAATCGGCGCCTCTTTCTCGACGATGCCACCCGCAATGCCGCGCTGCGGATTGGGCCGCGTGTGCCGCTTGACCATGTTGACGTTTTCTACCAGCAGGCGGCTCTTGTCGAGCACGCGCACGACAGACCCGCGGCGACCCTTGTCCCGGCCCGCGATGACGATGACTTCGTCGCCTTTTCGAATTCTGTTCATCGGCTCGCTCTCACTACAGGACTTCAGGCGCCAGTGAAATAATTTTCATGAAACGTTCGGATCGCAGCTCGCGGGTCACCGGTCCGAAAATACGCGTGCCGATGGGCTCGAGCTTCGCGTTCAGCAACACCGCCGCGTTGGTGTCGAAGCGAATCGCCGATCCGTCGGGCCGACGCACGCCTTTTCGCGTGCGCACCACGACCGCGTTGTAGATCTCGCCTTTCTTAACCTTGCCGCGCGGGATCGCGTCTTTGATGCTGACCTTGATGACGTCGCCGATGCCGGCATAACGGCGCTTGGAGCCGCCCAGCACCTTGATGCACTGCATCTTGCGCGCGCCGCTGTTGTCCGCGGCATTAAGAACAGTTTGCATCTGTATCATCGCTAGATCCCCGTTCAGCCGGCCTGTTCCAGCACCTTGACCACGCGCCAGGCCTTGCTGCGCGAGATGGGCCGGCATTCTTCGATCAACACCAGGTCGCCGACGTGACAGGCATTGTCCTCATCGTGCGCGTGGAACTTGCTCGAGCGCTTGATGAACTTGCCATACAGCGGGTGCTGAATCTGACGCTCCACCAGCACGGTTGCGGTCTTGTTCATCTTGTCGCTGACCACGCGCCCCGTGGCCGAGCGTGTCAGTTTCTTCGTGTCGCTCATTTAACGTCCGCCCGCTGCTTTTCCGCCATCACGGTTCTAATGCGTGCAATAGTCTTGCGCGCTTTAGCGAATTGATCGGGGCGCGGTGACTGCCCACCGCCCTGCTGCATACGCAGATTGAACTGTTCACGCCGCAGCGCGAGCAGCTCTTTCTCCAGCTCCGCAATGTTTTTCCCGCGCAGTTCTTCCGCTTTCATCACATCACCGTCCGTGATACGAAGGTTGTCGCCACCGGCAATTTCGCGGCCGCGCGCCGGAAGGCCTCGCGCGCGATGTCTTCGGTAACGCCCTGCATTTCGTACAGCACCTTGCCGGGTTTGACTTTCGCCACCCAGTACTCGACGTTGCCTTTACCCTTGCCCATGCGTACTTCAATCGGCTTTTTCGTGATCGGCACGTCCGGAAACACCCGGATCCATATCTTTCCGCCGCGCTTGATGTGACGTGTCATCGCCCGCCTGGCCGCCTCGATCTGGCGCGCCGTAATACGCCCGCGCGCGGTCGCTCGCAGCCCGTATTCGCCGAAGCTGACGCGGTTGCCCGACGTCGCCAGGCCGCGGTTGCGACCCTTCTGCTGTTTGCGAAATTTGGTTCGTTTCGGTTGCAGCATGTTGTTTACCTGTCAGCGACCTACTTGGCGGCCAGCTGCTGGCCCTCCTCGTGTTTGCTCTCCATATCGAAAACTTCGCCCTTGCAGATCCAGACCTTGATACCGATCACACCGTAGGTGGTCTTCGCTTCCGCAAACCCGTAGTCGATGTCGGCGCGCAGCGTGTGCAGCGGCACGCGTCCTTCGTGGTACCACTCGCGGCGTGCGATCTCCGCGCCGTTCAAGCGCCCCGCCACGCTGATCTTCACGCCCTGCGCACCGAGGCGCATGGTATTGGTGACCACGCGCTTCATCGCACGACGAAACATCACACGCCGTTCCAGCTGCTGGGCGACACCCTCGGCGACCAGCTGCGCATCCAGCTCCGGTTTGCGTATCTCGGCAATGTTGATCTTGACGTTGTTGATGTTGAGACCGGTCATATCGGCGACTTCATGGCGTAAACGCTCGATGTCCTCACCCTTCTTGCCGATCACGATACCGGGCCGCGCGGTGTGCACCGTGACCAACGCGGCGCGCGCCGGGCGGTGGATTTCGATACGGCTGACCGAGGCGTGCGCCAGCTTGCGCTTGAGATACTCGCGCAGCTGCAGATCGTTGTTCAGGAAATCCGCGTAGTTGGCCGTCCCGGCGTACCAGGTCGAGGTCCAGTCAGCGGAAATCCCCAGACGGATACCGATCGGATGTACTTTCTGTCCCATGCGCCTCGCTCTCTATCTAATCCGCTACCGTCACGGTAATGTGACTGGTGCGCTTCAGTATCCGGTTGGCTCGTCCTTTGGCACGGGCACGCAAGCGTTTCATGGCCGGGCCCTCGTTCACGAACACAGCCGACACTTTCAACTCGTCCACGTCAGCACCTTCGTTGTGCTCGGCGTTGGCGATGGCCGAGTCGAGCACTTTCTTCATCAGCTGTGCGGCTTTGCGGTTGCTGAAAGCCAGCACGTTCAAGGCGGCCTCGACCCGCTGCCCGCGGATCTGATCGGCCACCAGACGGGCCTTCTGCGGGGAGACGCGTGCGTGTCGCAAACTGGCGTTAACTTGCATCTGGCTACTGCCTCATTTCGCTCTACGGTCCGCGGCGTGGCCGCGGAAGGTGCGCGTCACGGCGAACTCGCCGAGCTTATGGCCGACCATGTTCTCGGAGACCAGCACCGGCACGTGCTGACGGCCGTTGTGCACGGCGATGGTCAAGCCGACCATGTCCGGAATGATCATCGAGCGGCGCGACCAGGTCTTGATCGGGCGGCGGCTGTTCTCCATCCGCGCTTTCTCGACTTTCGCGAGCAAGTGGGTGTCGACGAACGGTCCTTTTTTGAGTGAACGGGGCACCTGGTCTCTCCGCTTACTTGTGTTTACGACGGCGCACTATGTGCCGGTCCGTGCGTTTGTTGGAACGCGTCTTGTAGCCTTTTGTGGGCACGCCCCACGGCGACACCGGGTGGCGGCCGCCGGACGAACGCCCCTCACCACCACCGTGCGGATGATCGACGGGATTCATCGCCACGCCGCGTACCGTCGGCCGCTGGCCGAGCCAGCGCTTCGCGCCTGCCTTGCCGAGCTTCTCGAGACTGTGCTCGCCGTTGCTCACCTCGCCGACCGTGGCCCGGCACTCGGCGAGAATCTTACGCATCTCACCCGAGCGCAGGCGCATGGTGCAGTAGGCGCCCTCTCGGGCCACCAGTTGCGCGGACGTGCCCGCGCTGCGTGCCAGCTGCGCGCCCTTGCCCGGCTTCATCTCGATACAGTGCAGGGTGGTGCCGACCGGGATGTTCGCGAGCGGCAGCGTGTTGCCGATCTTGATCGGCGCTTCCCGCCCCGACATCAGCTCATCGCCGATGCTGATCTTCTGCGGCGCGACGATGTAGCGGCGCTCACCGTCCGCGTACAACAGCAACGCGATATGCGCGCTGCGGTTGGGGTCGTACTCGATACGCTCCACGCGCGCCGGAATACCGTCCTTGTTGCGCCTGAAGTCGACTATCCGGTAACGCTGCTTGTGGCCCCCGCCGCGATGCCGGGTCGTGATTCGGCCGTTGTTGTTGCGGCCGCCAGACTTCGATTTGGGCTCGAGCAGGGGACGGTACGGCTCGCCCTGATACAGATCACGGTGGGTGACCGAAATCTTGAAACGCCGTCCCGGCGAGGTTGGTTTCGACTTGACCAGGGCCATGGCTCAGCTCTCCGCGCCGGTGAAATCGATGTCGTGGCCGGGCTCGAGCCGGACCACCGCCTTCTTCCACGCCTTGCGCTGTCCCAGACGCGCGCCGAAGCGTTTGACCTTGCCCTTGCAGTTGGACACCTGCACGCGCGCGACCTTCACGTCGAACAGGCTTTCGACGGCCTGCTTGATTTCGCGCTTGTCGGCATCCACCGCCACGCGAAACACGTGCTGGCTGCTCTCGTCCGCGGCCAGCGTGCTCTTCTCCGAGAGGTGCGGCGCTATCAGCACCTGCAGCATGCGTTCCTGATTCATCCGAGCCACTCCTCCAGACGCTTTGCGGCCGGGGTGGTGATCAGCACGTTGCGGCAACGCAGCAACGACACCGGATCGAGCGATTCGACGGCCAGAGCCTGCACGTGCGCGAGGTTGCGCGCCGCGAGATACAGATTCTGTTCCAGACCCTCAGTGACGATCAGCACGTCCTCGAGTGCCATGTCTTTCAACTTCGCCGCGAGCAGCCGGGTCTTCGGGCTGTCGAGCTTGAAGTCTTCGATCAGCTTCAGGTTGCCGCGGCGCACCAGCTCGGAGAATATCGCGCGCATGGCGCCGCGATACATCTTCTTGTTCACTTTTTGGCTGTGGTCCTGCGGACGCGCCGCGAACGTCACACCGCCGGCCCGCCACAGGGGACTGCGTATGGTCCCGGCACGCGCCCGCCCGGTACCCTTCTGGCGGTACGGCTTGGCTCCGCCGCCGCGCACCTGAGAACGATTCTTCTGCGCTCGCGTGCCCTGCCGGCCGCCCGCCATGTAAGCCGTGACCACCTGATGCACCAGGGCTTCGTTGTAATCGTGTCCGAACGTGGCGTCGGACAGCTGCACCTTTTTCTTCCCGTCGTGCAGTTGCAGTTCCATCAGCCGCCCCTGTTGCGAGATTTCGCCGCCGGGGCGACGACCACCCGGCTCTGGCGGGCGCCGGGCACCGCGCCGCGCACCAGAAGCATGTTGCGGTCGGCGTCCACGCGCACCACTTCGAGGTTTTGGGTAGTGCGCCGCGCGTTGCCCAGATGCCCGGCCATGCGCTTGCCTTTGAACACCCGGCCGGGGGTCTGGTTCTGGCCGATGGAGCCGGGCGCGCGATGTGCCAGCGAGTTGCCGTGGGAAGCGTCCTGGGTGCGGAAGTGGTGGCGTTTGACCGCCCCTGCGAATCCTTTGCCGATGGTGGTGCCGGTCACGTCTACCTTCTGACCGGGCTCGAAGATGCCTATCCCGATCTCGCCGCCGACCGTGTAGTCCGCGCCTTCTCCGTCCTCCAGGCGGAACTCACACAGGCTGGCGCCAGCCTCCAGCTCGGCCTTGCCGTAGTGACCGGCAAGCGCCTTGGAGACGCGGTTTGCGCGACGTGCGCCCGTGGTGACCTGCAGCGCGCGGTAGCCGTCCCGCTCGACGGTCTTCACCTGCGCAATGCGGTTGGGCTCTACCTCGATCACCGTAACCGGCACCGACGCACCGTCCTCGACGAACACGCGCGTCATCCCGGCCTTGCGACCGACAATTCCGATTGCCATACCTAGAACCTCGTAGTCGCGGCCGGCCACAGCGCCCACCACGGTTTCACCACGCCGATTTCGATTGACCGGCGCTGCTCTGCTGCTCACTTAACTGAACGAACCCGGTCGTGGACTGGCCACGCCGGGTTCGAATCAGCCGCATATTGTAGCAGGCCGGAATCTTGCTTGCCAAGACAACGCCCCGCCCGATTCGTCGAAAATATGACAAATCGGGGAGTGTCCCCAATTTGTCGGAAATCTGACTATGTGGTGGGTGGTTTTCTCAGCTCAGCTTGATCTGCACATCGACGCCCGCGGCCAGATCCAGCTTCATCAGCGCGTCCACCGTCTTGTCGGTGGGATCGACGATGTCCATCAGGCGTTTGTGGGTACGGATCTCGTATTGATCGCGGGCATCTTTGTTGACGTGCGGCGAGATGAGCACCGTGAAGCGCTCTTTCTTCGTCGGCAGCGGAATCGGGCCGAGCACGCGCGCGCCCGTGCGTTTAGCGGTGTCCACAATCTCGCGTGCCGAGCGGTCGATCAGCCGGTGATCGAACGCCTTCAGGCGGATGCGGATCGTCTGGGACGATTGTTTGGCGGCCATTTCTGCTACTCGATAATCTTGGAAACCACGCCGGCGCCGACCGTGCGCCCGCCCTCGCGGATCGCGAACCGCAACCCGTCCTCCATCGCGATCGGCGCGATCAGCGACACTTTCATCTGCACGTTGTC
>JAHELT010000069.1:0-17172 GCA_024644045.1 Chromatiales bacterium
CGTAATCCAGGGTGCCGAAGTACATTGCCACCGCGGCGATCCCCAGTAGAAAGCCGAAGTCGCCCACCCGGTTCACCAGAAACGCCTTGAGGTTCGCGTAGATCGCCGTCTCGCGCTTGAACCAGAACCCTATCAGCAGATAGGAAACCAGGCCCACCGCCTCCCAGCCGAAGAACAGCTGCAGGAAGTTGTTGCTCATGACCAGCATCAGCATGGCGAAGGTGAACAGCGCGATATAGCTGAAAAAGCGCTGATAGCCCGGATCGTCTTCCATGTAGCCGATGGTGTATACGTGCACCGCCAGCGACACCGACGTTACCACCGTAATCATCAGAACGGTGAGATTGTCGACCAGGAAGCCGATCTCGAAGCGCATGCCGTCGCTGACCAGCCAGGTGTACAGGGCTTGGTTGAACACCGGCGCGCCGTCGACCACATGGTGCTTCAAGCACACCAGCGACAGCACGAACGACAGGCCGACGCCGAGGATGGTCACCCAGTGCGCACCCGCGCGGCCGACCCAGCGCCCGGCCAGCCCGGCGACGATCGCGCCGGCCAGCGGCGCCAGCGGTATCAACAGATAGACTTTCTCCACCTCAGCCCTTCATGCTGTCCAGATCAGCGACGTTGATCGTGTTGCGGTTGCGAAACAGCACCACCAGGATGGCCAGCCCTATCGCCGCTTCAGCGGCGGCCACGGTAAGGATGAAAAACACGAACACCTGTCCGGTCATGTTGCCCAGGTGATGCGAGAACGCCACGAAGTTGGTATTCACCGCCAGCAGCATCAGCTCGATCGACATGAGCAGGATGATGACGTTCTTCCGGTTGAGGAAAATGCCGGCCACGCTGAGCCCGAAGAGGATCGCGCCGAGCACCAGGAAGTGCGAGAGCGGGATCATTTCTCGGACTCCATCTTGATGACCTTCAGGCGTTCCTGCTTGGTCACCCGAACCTGCTGAGCCGGATTCTGGTACTTGGTCTGCGGCCGCTTGCGCATGGTCAACGCGATCGCGGCGATGATCGCGACCAGCAGGATCGCCGCGGCGATTTCGAAGTGGTACAGGTACTCGGTGTACAGCAGCTCGCCCAGCGCCTCGGTATTGCTGGTGCCCGCGGCCGCGCGTTTCGGCGCCGTCAGGGTGTTCGGTTCAAACGCCCGTGTGCCGACGACCAGCACCATCTCGACCACCACGATGACCGCAACCGTGGCGGCCAGCGGCAGGTATTGGATGAACCCCTCGCGCACCGGTGCCACGTTGATGTCCAGCATCATCACCACGAACAGGAACAGCACCATGACCGCACCCACGTAGACCAGCACCAGCACGATCGCCAGGAACTCCGCTTCGAGCAGCATCCACAGCGCCGCACAGGTGAAGAACGTGAGCACCAGGAACAGTACCGCGTGCACCGGATTGCGGACCGTGATCACCCGCAGAGCGGCGAACACCGCTACCGCGGAAAACAACCAGAAGAGAAAGTAATAGACGTCCAAATCGGTACTCAGCGGTACACGGCGTCGGCGGCACGGTCCGCGGCCAGCTGCGCCTCGTACTTGTCGCCTATCGCCAGAAGTTGTTGTTTGGTGATTATGTGATCGCCACGTTTCTCGAAGTGGTACTCGAAAATACGTGTTTCCACGATGGAATCGACCGGACAGGCCTCCTCGCAGAAGCCGCAGTAGATACATTTGAACAAATCGATGTCGTAGCGGGTGGTGCGCCGCGTACCGTCGGCACGCTCTTCCGACTCGATGGTTATGGCGCAGGCCGGGC
The DNA here is from genome assembly GCA_024644045.1 of Chromatiales bacterium. Classification (GTDB taxonomy): domain Bacteria; phylum Pseudomonadota; class Gammaproteobacteria; order JAHELT01; family JAHELT01; genus JAHELT01. The sequence continues at coordinate 1,779 of JAHELT010000069.1, forward strand.
ACACGGCTTCGCAGAGCTTGCAGGCGATGCAGCGTTCTTCGCCGTTGGGATAGCGGCGCAGCGCGTGCAGCCCCCGAAAGCGCGGGGACTGCGGCGTCTTCTCTTCCGGATAACGCACCGTGATCTTGGGTGACAAGAGATACCCGCGCGTCAGCCAGAGGCCGCGCAGCAGCTCAATCAGCGTGAAACTCCTGATGAAACCGATGATGCGTCGCATGACCTTGCCCTCAGATTAACCAGGGTTGCCAGCCGGCCACGATTGCGATGCCTTCCACGAACAGCCACACGATGGTGATCGGCAGGAACACCTTCCACCCCAGACGCATGATCTGATCGTAGCGGTAGCGCGGAAAGGTCGCTCTGAACCAGAGGAAACAAAACAGAAAGAACGCGGTTTTCAGTAGAAACCAGTGAACGCCGCCGGCGAACACCCAGCCGATCAGCGGAATGGCGCTCAACGTCGCCAGCCAGTCGCCCCAGAAGGGCGAGAGCCAGCCGCCGCAGAACAGCATGGCGGTCAGCGCCGCAATCAGTATCATGTTTGCGTACTCGGCGAGAAAGAACACCGCGAAGGCCATGCCCGAATATTCGACGTGGAAGCCGGCGACGATTTCCGATTCGCCTTCAGCCACGTCGAACGGGGCGCGGTTGGTCTCCGCCACGCCGGAGATGAAGTACACCACGAACAGCGGCAGCAGCGGCCAAACGAACCAGCCGGGGAAGCCGCCGCTCTGCGCCTCGACGATCTTGCCGAGGTTCAGGCTGCCGCCGGCCATCAGCACCCCGACCAGCGCGAAACCCATCGCAATCTCGTAGGCGACGATCTGCGCCGCCGAGCGCAGTGCGCCGATAAAGGCGTATTTGGAGTTGGATGCCCAGCCCGCAATGATGACGCCGTATACACCCATCGAGGTCAGTGCCAGCACGTACAGCAATCCGGCGTCGATATCCGCCAGCACCAAACCCTCACCGAACGGTATCACCGCCCAGGCGGCGAGCGCCGGGGTGAGAGTCAGAATCGGTGCGATCAGAAACAGAAACCGGGTGGCGTTGGTGGGGACGATGACTTCCTTTGTCAGCAGCTTGAGCGCGTCGGCGATCGGCTGACCGAAACCGCGCGGCCCGACCCGGTTCGGTCCCATGCGGACCTGCATGAAGCCGATCACGCGGCGCTCGGCGAGCGTCAGGTAGGCGACGGCGATCATCAGCGGCACGACGATGACGACGATCTTGGCCAGCACTTCAACCAGGATCCGGAACCAGAGCGGAAACCATTCCCAGATCTGCAGCGCCAGCTCCATCGGCATCAGGCCTTGGACACTTCGATCGGCCCGAACGCCGCCGCGAGCCGTTCGCTGCCCGGCACGCCGCTCGGAATCCACGCGCAGCCGTTCGGTATCGCATCGTCGATCTCTAGCGGCAGCACTGCCGACTCGCCGTTCTGTGTGACGCGAACCGAATCGCCGGGGTTGAGATCGTTCTTCCCGGCCTGAGCAGCCGACAGGTACACGGCCCACGTGCGTGCATCGCTGGTTTTCTGAAGCGCAGGGGCATGACGCAACAGGGCGTCCACTGCGTAGATCGGGACCTCGCCGATGCGCTGCAGGTGGCGCGGCGCCGCCGGGATCCGCAAGCGCTCCATCGCTCCCAGTCCATTGTCGAGCTGCACGTCCTGGCATTGTGCCTGCAGCTCACTGCGCACCTCCTGCGCGCGCGTGTACGTAAAGTCGTCCTCTGCCAGACGATTGCCGAGCACGCGCAGTATTTTCCAGCCGGCGCGCGCGTCGCCGGGCGCCCTCGCCGACGCGTCCGCGCTTTGCCAGCGCCCCTCGGCGTTCACGTACGTGGCATCGATCTCGGCCGCAACAGCGAGCGGCAACAGGATGTCGGCGTGCTCGGACAGCGCCTCGCTGGCAAAGGCCGCAGTCGCGATTACCGTGTCCGCCCGCTGCAGCGCGGCGCGCGCCAGCTGCGGATCGAAGAAATCGAGCGCCGGGTCCACGCCGTGCAGGAAGTAAGCACGCTTGCCGTCGCGCAGCATTTCGTCAACCGTCTGGCCAGCCGGTTCGACCTGGGCCCCGCCGGGTCCGCGGTGCGGAACGCACCCCGCGAGCCATGCGCCAGGCGCGTTGCCACCCTCCGGCAAGTAGCCGAACACGGCACCGGCTGCCGACGCCACCACCGCCGCCCACTGCCGCAGTATGCCGTATGCCGGATGCAGTTGCGCCCCGCTGCCGAGCAGAACGGTGGCCCGCCCGGCGGCGTGCAGGCTCTGCGCCAGGCGCTGCTGGCGCGCCGTGGGCTTGAGCCCGGCCAGAGCCTCGCGCGCGTTGGGCGACAGCTCGGCGCCGAGCTGCATGAGCGCAGCGGCCACACCGGCAAGCGCTTCGATCAGCGCCGCCGGTGACAGCCCTTCGTTCACCAAGGTGTCGAACGTCTGCTCGTGCTGACGCACGTTCAGCAGGCTGATCCGGGCGCCGTCGAGCGCCGCATTGCGCAACCGGTGCGCCACCAGCGGCTGGTCCTTGCGCACGTTGCCGGCGACCACCAGCGCCGCATCGACGCGTTCCAGCGCGTCGAGGTTCTGCCCCAGCCACGGCATCACCGGGTCGGCCTGCTGGGTGCTGAAATCGCTCTGGCGCAGGCGGTGGTCGATATTGGCGCAGCCGGTGGCGCGCGCGAGCTTCTGCAGCAGGTAGAGCTCTTCCAGCGAGGCGCTCGCGGTGGCGAGAAAACCGGTGTCGTCCGGCGCGGTTCCGCCCAGCGCCTTACCCAGCGCGTCGAACGCGGTTTCCCATTCGACCGCGTGCCATTCGCCGTCGACCTTCAGCATCGGGAGCCGCAGCCGCTGATCGCTGTTGAGCCCCTCGTAGCTGAAGCGATCCCGGTCCGACAGCCAGACCTCGTTGATCGCTTCGTTGTCCCTGGGCACCACGCGCATCACCCGCCCGTCGCGCGTGTGATAGAACAGGTTCGAGCCGACGCAATCGTGCGTGGCGATGCCCGGGTGCTGCAGCAGCTCCCAGGCCCGGGCGTTGTAGCGCGAGGGTTTCGCGGTCAACGCACCGACCGGGCACAGATCGATCACGTTGCCCGACAGCTCCGACACCACGCTCTTCGCGACATAGGTCCCGATACGCAGGTCCTCGCCGCGCCCGGTGGCGCCCAGCTCGCGCAGGCCGGCGATCTCCTCGCCGAAGCGCACGCAACGGGTGCAGTGAATACAGCGCGTCATGTCGGTCGAGATCAGCGGGCCGATGTCCTTGTCGAACACGACCCGCTTGGTGTCGGAGTACCGCGACACGCTCTGTCCGTAACCCATCGCCACATCCTGCAGCTCGCACTCACCGCCCTGATCGCAGATGGGACAATCCAGCGGGTGGTTGATGAGTAGAAATTCCATGGTGCCGCGCTGCGCTTTCACGGCGCGTTGCGAACGGGTGAAGACCTTCATGCCATCCATTATCGGCGTGGCGCAGGCGGGCATGGGTTTCGGCGCTTTTTCCACCTCGACCAGGCACATCCGGCAGTTGGCCGCCACCGAAAGCTTACTGTGATAGCAGAAGCGGGGGATCACGATGCCGGCGGCATCGGTCGCCTCGATCAGCATCGCGCCTTTGCGCGCCTGCAGCAGCTGCCCGTCGACCTCGATTGAAACCGTCTCGCCGCTCATCGGATCACCGTTATGCTGCCTGCGCCTGGCGGTCCACGATGCTGCAGCCGTGTTCCACGTAATGCACGAACTCGTCGCGGAACAGCTTTATGAAACTGCGCACCGGCATCGCAGCGGCATCGCCGAGCGCACAGATCGTGGTGCCCTCGATCTTGCTCGCCACCGAGTCCAGCTTGTCGATGTCCTCGGCCCGGCCCTTGCCATCGACCATGCGGCTCAGCATGCGGTACAGCCAGCCGGTGCCCTCCCGGCACGGCGTGCACTGGCCGCACGATTCCGCGAAGTAGAAGCGCGAAATCCGCCGCAACACCTTCACCATGTCGGTGGTGTCGTCCATGACGATCACTGCACCCGAGCCGAGCATGGACCCGGCTTCGACGATCGACTCGTAGTCCATGTTGCAGGCGAGCATGGTCTCCCCGGTCACCACGGGCACCGAGGAGCCGCCGGGGATCACCGCCTTGAGCGGACGGCCGCCGCGCATCCCGCCCGCAAGCTCCAGCAGCTCGCGGAACGGCGTGCCCAGCGGGATCTCGAAGTTACCCGGACTGGCCACGTGCCCGGACACCGAGAAGGCCTTGGTGCCGCCGGATTTGGGCACCCCGAGATCGGCAAACCACTGCGCACCCTCGCGCAGAATGGTGGGCACCGAGGCCAGGGTCTCGGTGTTGTTGATCGTCGTCGGCCTGCCGTACAGCCCGTACTGCGCGGGGAACGGCGGCTTGAAACGCGGCAGGCCCTTCTTGCCCTCCAGCGATTCCAGCAGCGCGGTTTCTTCGCCGCAGATGTAAGCGCCGGCGCCGAGGAAGGCATGCAGCTCAAAGTCGATGCCGCTGCCCTGGATATCCCGGCCGAGCCAGCCGTGCTCGCGGGCTTCGTCCAGCGCCTGGCAGAACCGCCGGTAGCACTCGTCCATGAACTCGCCGCGCAGGTAGTTGTACCCGACCGTGGCGGCGATCGCGAATCCGGCGATGGCCATGCCCTCCACCAGCGCGTGCGGATTGAAACGCAGGATATCGTGATCCTTGCAAGTGCCCGGCTCCGACTCGTCGGAGTTGCAGACGAGGTACTTCTGTCCGTCGACCTTCGGCATGAAGCTCCATTTCAGACCGGCAGGGAACCCGGCGCCGCCGCGGCCCCGCAGTCCGGACGTCTTGACCTCCTCGATCACCGCGGCACGATCCAGCTCGCCGCGCAGGATTTTCTGCCACGCCTGATAGCCACCGACTTTCAGGTAGTTCTCGTACGTCCAGGGTTCGTCGAACTCCAGGGTGCGGTAACAGACTTGGTTGAGTCGCATCGTCGTCCTATGCCAAAGCGTCGAGTATCTGATCGACCTTCTCGACAGTCAGGTCGGTGTGATAAACGTGGTTGACCTGCATCATCGGTGCACGCGTGCAGGCGGCCAGACACTCTTCTTCGCACTTCAGGAAAATGCGCCCGTCGGCGGTCGATTCGCCGAGCCGGATCTGCAGCTTTTTCTCGATGTGCGAGACGATGTCGTCGGCGCCGACGAGCATACAGGAAACGTTGGTGCAAACGGCGACACAGTGCCGGGCCACCGGCTTCAGCTCGAACATGGAGTAGAACGAGCCGACCTCGTAGACCGCGATTCGCGGCATGTCCAGGTAGTCGGCAACGACGTCCATCAACGCCGTGGTCAGGAAGCCCTGATTTTCATGTTGCACGACACTCAGCGCGGCGAGCACAGCGGACTGCTTCTGATCATCGGGAAACTTCGTCAGCCACGCGTCGATCTCGGCGCGCGCGTGATCGCTGAGCGCGACGGCCTGTTCCACGGCGCTCACCGGTCGACTTCCCCGAACACGATGTCCTGGGTGCCGATGATCGCCACCACGTCGGCGAGCATGTGCCCGCGCGCCATCTCATCCAGCGCGGAGAGATGCGCGAACCCGGGCGCCCGGATCTTCAAGCGGTAGGGTTTGTTGGCTCCGTCCGATATCAGGTACGCGCCGAATTCGCCTTTCGGATGCTCGACCGCGGCGTAGGCCTCTCCCGCCGGGATGCAAAGGCCTTCGGTGAACAGCTTGAAGTGGTGAATCAGTGCTTCCATGTCGCCTTTCATTTCCTCGCGGCTCGGCGGCGCAACCTTGTAGTCGTCGCTGATGACCGGCCCCGGATTGGCGCGCAGCCAGTCGACGCACTGCGCGATGATGCGCGTCGATTGACGCATCTCTTCCACTCGCACCAGATAGCGGTCGTAGCAGTCGCCGTTGGTGCCGATCGGAATGTCGAAGTCCAGTTCCCGGTAGACCTCGTAGGGCTGCTTCTTGCGCAGGTCCCAGGCGATGCCGGAGCCGCGCAGCATGGGACCTGTAAAGCCCAGCTGCAGGGCGCGCTCCGGCGTAACCACGCCGATCCCGACGGTGCGCTGTTTCCAGATGCGGTTGTCGGTCAACAGCGTCTCGTACTCGTCGATCAGTCCGGGGAAGCGCGCAGCGAAATCGCCGATGAAGTCGAGCAGGCTGCCCTCGCGGTTCGCGTTCATGCGCTCGACGTCGTGCTTGCCGCGCCAGCGCGATTCCCGGTACTGAGGCATTGCGTCGGGCAGATCGCGCGCCACGCCGCCGGGCCGGTAATAGGTGGCGTGCAGCCGCGCGCCGGATACCGCCTCGTAGCAATCCATCAGGTCTTCGCGCTCGCGGAAGCAGTACAGGAACACGGTCATTGCACCGATGTCCAGCGCGTGCGCGCCGAGCCACAGCAGGTGATTCAGGATGCGCGTGATCTCATCGAACATGACGCGGATGTAGCGCGCGCGCAGCGGCGGCTTCACGCCGAGCAGCTTCTCGATCGCCAGCACGTAGCCGTGCTCGTTGCACATCATCGACACATAGTCGAGGCGATCCATGTAGCCGATGCTCTGGTTGTAGGGTTTGGTCTCGGCGAGCTTCTCGGTGCCGCGATGCAGCAGGCCGATGTGCGGGTCGGCGCGCTGCACGACCTCACCGTCCATTTCCAGAACCAGACGCAGCACGCCGTGCGCCGCCGGGTGCTGAGGACCGAAATTCACCGTGTAGTTGCGGATTTCAGCCATCGGCCGGGCCTTCGACGTCAGGAAGCACGAAGCGATTGTCGTCGCGAATCACGCGCGGCACGAGCACCCGCGGCTCGATGCTGACCGGTTCGTACACGACCCGGCGGCGCTCGGGGTCGTAGCGCATCTCGACGTGGCCGACCAGCGGAAAGTCCTTGCGAAAGGGATGGCCGACGAAACCGTAGTCGGTCAGCAGCCGGCGCAGGTCGTTATGGCCCTCGAACAGAATGCCGAAAAGATCGAACGCCTCGCGCTCATACCACTGCGCCGCGTTCCACACGCCGGTCAGGGACGGAACCACCGGCACGTCTCCCGGTTCGGCGAAACAACGTACGCGCAGCCGCCGGTTATGCTGCAGCGAGAGCAGGTGGACGACCACCGCGAAGCGCCGTTCCATGTCGCCGACCGGCAGCGAGTCGCCAAAATGCAAACGCCCGGAGGATGCCTCGTCGACGCCTCGGCTGAACCCCGTGGTGCTCGATTCCTCGGTCGCCCATTCGTCCTTGCCGTAGAGCAGGTAGTCGACGCCGCACAGGTCTATCAACTGCTCGAAGGCAAGCGCCGGGTCGTCGCGCAGGGTCAGGGCAACCTCTGACAGCCGCCGCGCCTTTACCTCGATGGTGACCTCGTCGAGCGCCACGACGCAGTCGCGCAGGTCCTCGCCCAGCCGCTCTCGCAGCGTCGCCACCAGGGTTTCACAGGAGCGATTCATCGGGTATCTATCAAACGGGAACCGGCATCACCGGGCTATGGTGTTGGTGCGCTTGATTTTGTTTTGCAGCTGCAGGATTCCGTAGAGCAGCGCTTCCGCAGTCGGCGGGCAGCCCGGCACGTAGACGTCGACCGGCACGATCCGGTCGCAACCGCGCACCACCGCATAGGAGTAGTGATAGTAGCCCCCGCCGTTGGCGCACGAACCCATGGAGATCACCCAACGCGGCTCCGGCATCTGGTCGTACACCTTACGCAGCGCCGGCGCCATCTTATTGACCAGGGTGCCCGCTACGATCATCACGTCCGACTGGCGGGGACTTGGCCGGAAGATGATGCCGAACCGGTCCAGATCGTAACGCGAGGCACCGGCGTGCATCATCTCGACGGCACAGCAGGCCAGACCGAACGTCATCGGCCACAGCGAGCCGGTTCGCGCCCAGTTGATCATCGAGTCGAGCGAGGTGGTCACGAACCCCTTCTCGAGCACCCCTTCTATTCCCATTCCAGCGCCCCCTTCTTCCACTCGTAGATGAAGCCCACCACCAGGATCAGCAGGAAGATGCCCATCGCCGCGAACCCGGCCAGGCCGATCTCATCCAGCACCACCGCCCAGGGAAACAGGAACGCGATCTCGAGATCGAAAATGATGAACAGAATGGCGACCAGGTAGTAACGCACGTCGAACTTCATGCGTGCGTCCTCGAAGGCCTCGAAGCCGCATTCATAGGGCGCATCCTTCGCCGCGTCAGGCCGTCGCGAGCCGATCAGCATGCCGGCGCCCAGCGCGGCGCCGCCGATGACCACGCCTACGGTCAGAAAAATGAGGATTGGCAAGTAGTTTTCAAGCATAGAACCTCGATCTGCGCCGTCCACCACCGGGCAGCGCCGGTATCCGCCGCTACAGCCCGTAATCTGCTCCGAATCACACGGCGGCGGTCGCCGCCGGGGCGTGCGAGTACCTCGCAACGGCGGTCGGCGCCGCTGCCCGCAACGCGCCGTGAAACTGCCGCTCAGTGGTGCCGATGCCCGGACTCGAACCGGGACGGCTTGCGCCACTACCCCCTCAAGATAGCGTGTCTACCAATTCCACCACATCGGCTCGCTGTGCGATTCAGCGCGGCGTGCCCGTGCGCGAAGCAGGCGTATTGTAAGCAGAACGCCGGGTTCTGTCCCGACAAATAGCGCCGCGGCGCCTGTCGCTGACGCAGGGCAGCCCGCTTCGCGAGCGATTCTTGACGGACCGGCTGCGCCTGGCTTACGCCCCGGCAGAGCGGTCTGTCACTCGTCGACCTGGGGCAGATCCGATTCCGGTTCCACCGGCTGATCGGGCAGATCGGAGCTTTGCTTCTGCATCTGCTCCACCGGGGTGTCAGTCACGCTCCCGCCGCTCGTGCCGCGCTGTGCGGCGAGGTAGGCCAGGCCGATGCTCGTGACAAAGAACAGTGTGGCGAACATGGTCGTGAGCTTGACCAGGAAAGAAGCCGAGCCGCGCGCACCGAATACAGTCGCCGAGGCGCCGCTGCCAAAGGCGGCGCCGGCGTCCGCCCCCTTGCCGTGCTGCAACAGCACCAGCGTGATGACGGCTATCGCCAGCAGCACGTGAACTGCAAGAACTATCGACAACATGTAGCTGTTACTCCGAGCGCGTAGCCGCGCAGATCGCGAGAAAATCATCGGCCTGCAGCGATGCACCGCCGATAAGACCACCATCGATATCGGGCATCGCGAACAGCGCGGCAGCGTTGTCCGGCTTGACACTGCCACCGTAGAGTATATTCACGGAGGCGCCGTTGCGCAGCGTCTCGCGGATGAAGCGGTGCACGTCCTGCGCCTGCTCCGGCGTCGCCGTGCGCCCGGTACCGATTGCCCAGACCGGCTCATAGGCTATGACCGCCTCGTCAAGTCCCGCGACGCCGTCGTGCTGCTCGACCGCCCGCAGTTGCCGCTCGACGACGGCATGGGTCGCCCCGTTCTCTCTGTCCTCGAGGGTTTCACCGACGCAGTAAATCGGCGTCAGCCCGGCGGCCCGCACCGCGGCGAACTTGGCCGCGCTGAACGCGTCGGACTCGCCGTAGACGTGGCGCCGTTCGGAGTGACCGACGATCGCGTAGCGGCAGCCGTACTCCGCCAGCATCGCCGCGGCCACTTCTCCGGTGAATGCGCCCTGCTCCTGATCAGCCGCGTCCTGCGCGCCCAGCGCCACGCGGGTGCCGTCGAGCACTGCCGCAACGTCGCCCAGATGCACGAAAGACGGACACACCACCACCTGCGTGTCAGCATGCACCGATGACAGTCCGTCGAGGATGGATTGAGCCAGCGAACGCACGCTGGCACGCGTGCCGTTGAGCTTCCAGTTACCCGCGACGATCGGCGTGCGCATCGGCTTCGCGCTGCTCCCAAAGGGGCCGAAGCTTACCCGCGGCCCTGGGAGAAATCAACGCGCCGCCGTCAGCCGTCGACCGCCGCTCCGACCACTTCCGCGACCCGGTTTGCGATGCGCCTGACGTCGTTCTCGTCGCGTCCCTCGACCATCACCCGGACCACCGGCTCGGTACCGGACGGACGCAGCAGGACGCGCCCGCTGTTGGCCAGTTCGTGCTCTGCGCGGCTGACCGCCTCGCAGATCTCCGGCACGTCCTGCAGCACCACGGGCTTCGACACGGGCACATTGATCAGCGACTGCGGATACCGCGTCATGCCCTGCTTCAGGGTCTTCAGTGTCTCGCGCTGCGCCACCATGTGTGCCAGCACCTGCAGCGCGGACACGATACCGTCCCCGGTGGTGGTCTTGTCGAGACAGATGATGTGCCCCGAGCTTTCGCCACCGAGCACCCAGCCATCCTCGGACAGCATTTCCAGCACGTACCGGTCGCCGACCGCGCTGCGCTTGAACGGGATGCCGGCATCGCGTAGCGCGTGCTCGAGGCCCAGGTTGCTCATAACCGTGCCAACCACACCGCCGTGCAGACTGCCGGCTGCCTGACGGGCGCTGGCGATGATGAGCAACAGTTCGTCACCGTCGACCAGCTCGCCCTCGGCATCGACCATCAACACCCGGTCCCCGTCGCCGTCCAGCGCAATGCCCACGTCCGCCTTCAGCTCGCGGACCCGCTGCTGCAGGTTGGCAGGGTGGGTGGAACCGTACGCCTGATTGATGTTCAGCCCGTCGGGTTCGTCGCCGATCGCGAACACTTCTGCGCCCAGCTCGCGGAACACGCGCTTGGCGATGTGATAGGTGGCGCCGTGCGCGCTGTCGACGACGACACGCAGCGAACTGAAGCGGGTCCCCAGCGGGATCGTGCTCTTGCAGAACTCGATGTAACGGCCGGCGGCATCTTCGATCCGGTCCGCCTTGCCAAGCTCGGCCGAATCCGCCGTTTCCAACGGGCACTCGAGCATGTCCTCGATGGCCGATTCGATAGCGTCCGGCAGCTTGGTGCCCTCCTCGGAGAAAAATTTCAGGCCGTTGTCGTAGTAAGGATTGTGCGAAGCGCTGATCACGATCCCGGCCGAGGCGCGGAACGTGCGCGTCAGGTAGGCAACTGCCGGCGTCGGCATGGGTCCCAGGAGCAGGCAGTCGACGCCGGCCGAGGACAGACCGGCCTCGAGCGCCGATTCGAACAGGTAGCCGGAAATTCGAGTGTCTTTGCCGATGATCACCGGCCGCCGGCGTTCAGACGCCAGCACCTTGCCGACCGCCCAGCCCAGCTTGAGAATGAAGGGCGCATTCATGGGCTCGTCACCCACCCGACCGCGGATACCGTCGGTGCCGAAGTACTTTCTAGCCAAAATCGTGTTCTCCCCTCAGTTCACCGCTCACGGCCGCCAGCACGGCAAGCGCGTCCCGCGTGGCGCGGACGTCGTGCACGCGCACGATATCAGCGCCCTGCTGCACGGCAAGCAACGCCGCAGCCGCACTGCCGTGCACGCGCTCTGCCATCGGCGCCCCGGTGATCTGGCCGATCATCCGTTTGCGCGACAGCCCCGCGACGATCGGCAGGCCGTGGCGTTTCAAATACTGCAACCCTCTCAGTAAGGATAGGTTGTGCGCAAGAAGCTTGCCAAAGCCGAAGCCCGGGTCGATCAGGAGCCGGTCGGCGCTCACACCGGCCTGCCGGCAGGCGTCAACCCGTTGCGCCAGAAACTCGTCGACCTCGCGCACGACGTCCCGGTAACTCGGGTTCTCCTGCATGGTACGGGGCTCGCCCTGCATGTGCATCAGACACACCGGCACCGCGAGTTCGGCGACCGCCGCCAGAGCGCCGGGCTGGCGCAGCGCATAGACGTCGTTGATCAGGCCGGCGCCGGCACGCACCGCCTCGCGCATTACCTCAGGCTTGCTCGTATCGACCGACAGAACCACCTCGAAACGCGCGGCCAGCGCCTCGATGACCGGCAGCACGCGGTCCAGCTCCTCCTGAACGCTGACCGCCTCGGCCCGCGGGCGTGTCGATTCACCGCCGATGTCGACGATATCCGCACCCTCCGCGCACAGTTCGGCGGCGTGCGAGACCGCCACGGCAGGCGTGAAGTAGGCCCCGCCGTCGGAGAAGGAGTCCGGCGTGACGTTGAGCACGCCCATGATCCGCGGGCGGTCGAGCGGCAACGCGCGGCCGGCACAGTTCAGGGTTCGCAGGGGGTCAGCGGTTGCTACCGGGCGACGCTGTACCGGCACGTTTCAACCGCTCTTTGCCGTTGACCCGCGCAACGCGTCGATACTCGCATTCTCGAGGCAGCGGGTTGCAAAAGTCACGGGGCGTGCTTTTGCAACGCGCTCCTAGTGTGCTGTCCCGTAAATAACGTGCAATTCTGCGTGCCGCCAAGGTTCAGCTGCAAGGCTTGCGTGAGAAAGCATAGCCCGGCTAGGGGTTGAGCGCGTAACACCGCAGATGGCCTTGGCGGCGCGCCCAACTGATTGATCTGTAGACGACGCGAACGTGTGTCGCGGGCCATGACGGCGTTGCGCCGCTTAGCAATAGCGACGGCTGTTACTTTCACGGCGAGGTCTTGTCCTGACCCGTGACACGCGCTCAGAATTGCACGTTATTTGCGGGACAGCACACTAGTGCAGGCTGGCCGGCCCGCCAATGGACCCGTCGTCGCTCGGATCCTTGCTGTCCTTGGCATCGTCGCCGGTGTTGGCGTTGGGCGTCGAGTCGCTGTCCGACCAGTCTGAGGGCGGTCCCGGCTCGCGGCCTTCCATGATCGCGTCGATCTGCCCCGAGTCTATGGTCTCGTAGGTCATCAGCGTATCGGCCATGAGGTGCAGCTTATCCATGTTCTCGTCGAGCAGCCGGTCGGCGCGTTCGTAATTGCGGTCGATGATGTGACGGATCTCCTCGTCGATCGCGTGCGCGGTTTCGTCCGACATCTGCTTGTGCTGAGTAACCGAACGGCCCAGGAACACCTCGCCTTCCTCGTCGCTGTACGCGAGCGGTCCGAGCTTCTCCGACAGGCCCCACTTGGTCACCATGTTGCGGGCAAGGTCCGTGGCCCGTTCGATGTCGTTGGACGCGCCGGTAGTGACGGACTCCTTACCGAAGATCTTTTCCTCGGCGATACGCCCACCGAACAGGCTGGAGATCTGGCTCTCCAGACGCTGCTTGCTGTGGCTGTAACGGTCGACCTCCGGCAGGAACATGGTAATGCCGAGCGCGCGGCCGCGCGGGATGATACTGACCTTGTACACGGGGTCATGCTCGGGCACCAGGCGTCCGACGATCGCGTGGCCCGCCTCGTGATAAGCGGTGAGGCGCTTCTCCTCCTCGCTCATCACCATCGATTTGCGCTCCGCGCCCATCATTATCTTGTCCTTGGCGCGCTCGAACTCCTCCATTTCCACCAGGCGCTTGTTAGCGCGCGCCGCGAACAGCGCCGCCTCGTTGACCAGGTTGGCAAGGTCGGCGCCGGAGAATCCGGGCGTGCCGCGCGCAATCAGTTCCGGCTTCACGTTGTCGGACAACGGCACCTTGCGCATGTGCACGCGCAAGATCTGCTCGCGGCCGCGGATGTCGGGCAGGGGCACGACGACCTGGCGGTCGAAACGGCCCGGACGCAGCAGCGCAGGATCGAGCACGTCGGGGCGGTTGGTTGCAGCGATCACGATGATGCCCTCGTTACCGTCGAATCCGTCCATCTCGACCAGCAGCTGATTGAGGGTCTGCTCGCGCTCGTCGTGCCCGCCGCCCAGACCGGCGCCGCGGTGCCGACCGACCGCGTCGATCTCGTCGATGAAAATAATGCAGGGGGCGTGTTTCTTGGCCTGGTCGAACATGTCGCGTACCCGCGAGGCACCGACGCCGACGAACATCTCGACGAAATCCGAGCCGGAAATCGTGAAGAACGGCACCTTGGCCTCGCCCGCGATCGCTTTGGCGAGCAGGGTCTTACCGGTGCCCGGCGAACCCACCATCAGCACGCCGCGCGGAATCTTGCCACCGAGCTTCTGGAACTTGCCCGGGTCGCGCAGGAAATCGACCAGCTCCTTTACTTCTTCCTTGGCCTCGTCGACGCCGGCCACGTCGCCGAAGTTGACCTTGACCTGATCTTCCCCCATCAGGCGCGCTTTGCTCTTGCCGAAGGACATCGCCCCGCGCCCGCCGGCGCCGCCCTGCATCTGGCGCATGAAGAAGATCCACACGCCAATCAGCAGAAGGAAGGGAAACCAGCTGATGAAGATCTGGGTAAGCACCGAGGTCTTCTCGGTGGGCACGGCGCGGATCTGCACCTTGGCATCCAGCAGATCGCCGATCAGCGCCTTGTTGTCCGTTTCCGGGCTGTAGGTGGTGAAGGATTCGCCGCTGACCAGACGTCCTTCGATCTCGCGCCCGTCGATGACCACGTTCTGCACCTGACCCGATTCGATACGCGAGATGAAGTCGGTGTAGCTGAGCGTGTTAGCGGCCGATCGCTGACTGCTCAGATTGTTGAAAACGGACATCAGAATGACCGCAATCACAACCCACAGCAGGATGTTTTTTAATAAATCATTCAAGGGCTTAATCTCGATTCAAGCGTCCCAGCCCGGATAACTCGGACACTACTACAGTTTAGGGTTCCACGCCAGCGCATACACCTCACGGCTGCGCGGTCGTGACGCTGCCGGCTTGCGCACGACGACGCGTTCGAAACGGCCTTTCAGACACCTGACGAACTCGTCGCTGCCGGCACCCTGGAAGAGTTTAGTTACGAAACAGCCGGATTCGTTCAACAGGCTGTTCGCGCTAGCCAGCGCCAACTCGGCCAGGTACAGCGCGCGAGGCTGATCCACCGCCCGCTGCCCGCTCATATTGGGGGCCATGTCCGACATTACAAGATCGGCACCCCGCGGGCGAAACATTAACTCGATGCGCTCGGCGGCCTGGGCGTCGGTAAAGTCGGCGATCACCGTGTGCACACCTTCCAGCGGCGCGATGTCCAGCAGATCGCAGGCGATCACGCGGCCCCCTGGCAGCACGCGTTCAGCCGCGTACTGGCTCCAGCCCCCCGGCGCCGCGCCCAGATCCAGCACCTGCATGCCGCGGTTGAACAAATGGTAACGTTCGTCGAGCTCGCGCAGCTTGAACACGGCCCGCGAGCGGTAGCCCAGGGCACGTGCCTCGCGCACATGGGCGTCGGTGCTGTGCTCGCGCAACCAGCGCTTGCTCTGCTTGCTGCGGCCCGCCACTTTGCTATCCTTGCGCGCGCACCCGCGCAGCCCGCGTGCAGCCGGCGCCACGAGGCCCATGTACACCAGCAAGCAGATACGCTACCTGCGCTCGCTCGCGCATTCGCTGAAACCCACCGTTCGCGTGGGACAACGCGGCGTCACGGACGCGCTTTGCGAGGAGCTGGAGCAGGCGCTGCAGGCGCACGAACTGCTCAAGATCAAGGTGGACGGGGGGGATCGCGAGGCGCGCGACACTATGATAGCGCGGCTGTGCGAAACCAGCGGCGCACACGTCATACAG
>JAHELT010000069.1:17182-22394 GCA_024644045.1 Chromatiales bacterium
ACAGCGTATCGGCAACGTCGCGGTCGTGTACCGGCGCAACGAAGAAAAACCCAGGATTCAACTGCCGTAGCAAGGGTTACTTACGGGAAGGTCACCAGGTCAGCCGTAGGCTACCCCGAGGATCTCAAACTCGCGCATCCCGCCGGGTGCCTGCACCTCGGCGACGTCGCCCTCGCGTTTGCCGATCAGCGCCCGCGCGATCGGCGAAGTGACCGACAGCAATCCCTGCTCTATGTCGGCCTCGTCCTCACCGACGATCTGGTACTCGACCTCCGTGTCCTCGTTGAGATCGAACAACGTGACCGTCGCACCGAAAACCACCTTGCCGCTGGCGTTCACGGCCGTCACGTCGATGACCTCGGCGTTAGACAGTTTGCCTTCGATGTCGCGGATCCGCGCCTCGATGAATCCCTGCTGCTCACGCGCCGCGTGATACTCGGCATTCTCCTTCAGATCCCCGTGCGCGCGCGCCTCGGCGATCGCGCCGATGACCTCTGGGCGCGCGACCGACTTGAGGTGCTGCAGCTCTTCGCGAAGCTTCTCTGCGCCGCGTTTCGTAAGCGGGACCTTGCTCATCTCTATCGCCTGTAGAAAGCGCTCTCCTGGCCAAGCGGAGGCGTTCGCCGGTTTACCGCCGCTTCGGCGGCATCGTAAACGAATCGTCGCGCACGTGTGAATCTTTTTCCCTCAAGGCGCCGGCCCGCCCAGGCACGGGAACGGGTCGAAGCGCGTGACGATCAGCGCCGCGCTGGGCGCGAACAGGGGTTCCGGCAGCGCATGCCAGGCAAACCAGTCCCAGCGGCCGCATTTGTCCGGCTCGCGGCACCGCGCTGCTCCCGAGTCGCTTTCCGCGACCACGAACACGGTGGCGTAATGACTGGGCGGATCGTGTTGCACGGTGTTGATCGTCGGGCCTATCGCGCGGCAGTCGATACGCAGACCGGTCTCTTCGAAGGTCTCGCGTTGCGCACAGGCGAAGAAGCTTTCCCCGAACTGCAGGTGGCCGCCCGGGAACTGCCATACGCGCGGCACCAGGCGCTCGCCGAGCAGGACGCGGTTCCCGCGTACCACGATGGTGGCCACCGCGACGCGCGGTTGCGGATCGTCCGGCGCCGGCATCGCGGTGTCTTCTGCGCTGCTTCGACTACATACCCACGGAGAACATGGTTTCCAGATCGTGACGCGAGTGCGCTCGAAACGCCAGCGTGGTCTCGGTCTCGGTAATGCCGTCGATGCGGCGCAGGCGCCCGGTCACCAGTTCGGCAAGGTCGTCGTTGTGCGCGACGCGCACGATCGCAACCAGGTCGTAGCGCCCGCCCACCGAGTACACTTCGGATACACCGTCGACGCTCGCAAGGCTCTCGGCGACGTCGTTGATCGCCTGGCGGTCGGCTTTGAGCAGGATAATCGCGGTGACCATGTTTCATGACTCCGAGTTGACGCGGACGGGTACAGCGTATTGTAGTGCTTTCACCATCACTGCCAACCGCCGCCGGAGCCGCGCGTGGCAGTCGTGGTGGCGCCACGCCATCGGCGTTGGAACTCCGCTAGCGGACGCGCACCTTTTTCCAGTACTTATTGAACGGCATCACGCGCTTCAGGATTTCGCCCTGCTTTTTGCCGTCGTTGTTCCAGTGCACCGTCACCTCCAGCGCATCGGAGGCGTACACCAGCGGCGCGTCGGGCGTGCTGGCAACGTCCAGCTCGACGTAGTGCTTGCCCCTCAGCAGGCGCACCGGCGGCGTGCCCACGTTGCCGGTCACCTGGCCTTTGTTCAGCGTATCGATGCTCAGAAACACGTCGTCGCCGTAGTCGCCGGCATACACGTACTCCACGCCGAGAGAGACGCTCGCGTGCTGCTCATCGACGATCTTGACCGACAGCAGGCTGCTCGCGCCGGCAGCCACCTCGCCGCGC
This sequence comes from Chromatiales bacterium, assembly GCA_024644045.1. Classification (GTDB taxonomy): domain Bacteria; phylum Pseudomonadota; class Gammaproteobacteria; order JAHELT01; family JAHELT01; genus JAHELT01. The sequence continues at coordinate 19,100 of JAHELT010000069.1, forward strand.
TGGCGGTACAGAAACGCGCTCCCGGCCCGCGCGATGCGCTCGGGCTCGGGCTTGCGGTAGGTTTTGGCGATGCTGCGATCCAGACCCAGGGTCTGGCGGCGCCCGTTGATCTCCAGCGTCGCGCCCCGGTTGTCGGCGCGTATCAGTGTCACGCCCGAGCGGCTTTCCCCCTCGCGCAGAATCGCAAGCTCGCCGTCGATCGACAGGATGGCGCTGCCCTCGGTCAGGCCCTTGACGATGATCTCGGCATGCGCCGGCGCCAAGACGGGCAGCGCCGCCAGCAGCGCCAGCACCCGCAACACCGCACCGGCTGTCACGCGTCGGTCTCCGGGTCCCGCCTGCGGCTGCGCAGATCGTGCAGGCGCGCGGCGATCTTCTCCTCCAGCCCGTGCGGCAGCGGCGCGTAGAAAACGGTCTCGCCCAGGGCGTCCGGCAGATAGTGTTCGCCGGCGGCGAATGCGTCCGGCTCATCATGCGCATAGCGATAGCCCTCGCCGTGGCCCAGCTCCCTGGCAAGCGCAGTGGGCGCGTTACGCAAGTGCAGCGGCACTTCCAGGGATCCGCTGTCGCGTGCGCACTGCATGGCCGCGTTGAACGCCGTGTACACGGCGTTGCTCTTCGGAACGCATGCCAGATAGACCGCGGCGTGCGCCAGGCACAGCTCGCCTTCCGGCGAACCGAGTCGCCGGTACGACTCCCACGCATCCAGCGACAAGGACAGGGCGCGTGGGTCGGCATTGCCTACATCCTCGCTGGCGATGCGCAGCAGCCGCCGGGCCACATAGTTCGGATCGCAGCCCCCGTCCAGCATGCGGCACAACCAGTACAGCGCGGCGTCAGGGTCGGACCCCCTGATCGACTTGTGCAGCGCTGAGATCTGGTCGTAGAACGCATCGCCGCCCTTGTCGAAGCGCCGCAGGCTCGATTGCAGCACCTGGTCCAGTATGTCGCAGGTAATCGCCCGCTGACCGTCATGCGGCTCGCTGAGATCGGCAGCGATCTCGAGCTGCAGCAGCAGGCGGCGCGCATCGCCGTCCGCCGCGGCCAGCAGCGCAGCACGCGCATCGTCCGCGATGCTCAACCGCGCGCCCTCGAAGGCCCGCGGGTTGTCCAGCACGGCCTCCAGCAGCTGATCCAGCTCGGCGCCCGTCAGTGGTTTCAGCACGTAGACCCGTACCCGCGACAGCAGCGCGTTGTTCAGTTCGAACGAGGGGTTTTCGGTGGTGGCCCCGACAAACACCAGCGTGCCGTCCTCCACATGCGGCAGAAACGCGTCCTGCTGGGCCTTGTTGAAGCGATGCGCCTCGTCCACGAACAGCACGGTCTGACGGCCGCCGGCGCGCGCCTGGCGCGCGGCGCTCACCGCCGCGCGGATCTCCTTGACGCCCGAGAGCACCGCCGAGAGGGTGAGGAACGTGGCGTCGACGTGGTCAGCGAGCATGCGCGCCAGCGTGGTCTTGCCGGTTCCCGGGGGCCCCCACAGCACCATCGAGTGCAACGCACCGCCGTCCAGCATGCGCCGCAGCGGCGCCTGCGGCCCGAGCAGGTGGCGCTGGCCGAAGAACCCCGACAGGCTGGTGGGGCGGGCGCGCTCGGCGAGCGGCTTGCGGGCGAGGTCGTTGTCCAGTAGCGAAGACTGTTGTTGGTGCACGGCGTCAGCGCAGCGCAGACGGAGGCATCACGGCGCGCCGATCACGTCGATGCCCGGCGGCGGCACAAACACGAACGAGTCCGGTGTGGTCCGCACGTTGAGCTCGAGGTCCAGGAAACGGATCTCGGTGGCCTGACCGAAGCTGTCGCGCAACTCCATCACCTTCATGCCCTGCTCGTCCATGCCGAGCGCGATGCGCGTGAAATCGGTGTCCTTTACGCGCGGCTCGAGCTCCACCCACTGCAACCCGTCGCGCGCCGCCAGGTCGCGCACGATGAAATCCTCCTGCAGGGAGCGCCGTTCGCTGAGCAGCATGATGGGCGCGTTCCCGAGCGCGTTGTCGAGCTGCTTGACCGTGACCTGCTGCAGCTCGGTGTCGTACACCCAGAGCTTTTCGCCGTCGGCCACGATCAGCTGCTCGTAAGGCACGCGATACTCCCAGCGGAAGCGTCCCGGCCGCTGCAGCAGCACCGTGCCGCGCGATTCCTGCACCGACTTGCCCTGCGCATCGAACAGGGACTGCACGAACTGCGCGCGCAGCGAATCGAGCTGCGCCGTGAACGCTTCCAGCCGTTCCAGACCGGTCGTTCCGGCATCGGCCCCGCCGGGCGCCAGACAGCCGAGCAGCGCCGCGGCCGCGATGGCGCGGGTGCAGCGGTTCATTGCACGGGCGGCGGCGCGAGCACTTCGCGCGAGCCGTTCGGTTGCAGCGCGCTGACCACGCCGGCGCTTTCCATGTCTTCGAGCATTCTCGCCGCCCGGTTGTAACCAACCTTCAGACGCCGCTGCACGTAGGAGATCGACGCCTTGCGCGTTTCGGTGACGATCGCCACCGCATCGTCGTAAAGCGGATCGGCCTCGGCTTCCGCGGGCCCGCTGCCGGGCACGGCGCCGTTGTCCTTGCGCTCTTCCAGCACCGCCTCCAGGTACTCGGGCTGGCCGGCGAGACGCAGATTCGCCACCACCGCGTGCACTTCGTGATCGTCGACGAACGCCCCGTGCACGCGTTCGGGATGCGCCGTGCCGGGCGGCAGAAACAGCATGTCGCCGTGACCGAGCAGCTGTTCCGCACCCATCTGATCGAGGATGGTGCGCGAATCGACCTTGGACGACACCTGGAAGGCGACGCGGCACGGAATGTTGGCCTTGATCAGACCGGTGATCACATCCACCGACGGGCGCTGCGTGGCGAGAATGAGATGGATGCCGGCCGCGCGCGCCTTCTGCGCGACCCTTGCGATCAGCTCTTCGACCTTCTTGCCAACCACCATCATCATGTCGGCCAGCTCGTCGATCACGACCACGATGTAGGGCAGCGTATCGAGCGTCGGTACCGGCGCTTGCGGGTCGAATGCGGTCTGCGGGTCGTAGAGCGGGTCGGCCAGCGGCTTACCGGCCTCGATCGCCTCGCGCACCTTGCGGTTGTAGCCGGCCACGTTGCGCACGCCGAGCGCGGACATCACGCGATAGCGGTTCTCCATTTCGCCGACGCACCAGCGCAGCGCATTAGCCGCCTCCTTCATGTCCGTCACCACCGGCGCCAGCAGGTGCGGGATACCCTCGTAGACGTTCAGCTCGAGCATCTTCGGGTCGATGAGGATGAGTCGCAAATCGCGCGGCGTGGCCTTGTAGACCATGCTGAGC
>JAHELT010000070.1 GCA_024644045.1 Chromatiales bacterium
TCACGGTCTATCCGAAAACTCACTACGTGACGCCGCGGGAGGTCCTGGACCACTCGGTGGACGAGATCCACGCTGAGTTGCAGACGCGCCTCACGCAGCTGCGCGAAGCCGGCAAGCTGCTCGAGGCGCAGCGCCTCGAGCAGCGCACGCTGTTCGACATCGAGATGATGCGCGAGCTCGGCTACTGCTCCGGCATCGAGAACTACTCGCGGTTCCTGTCCGGGCGGCTGCCCGGCGAGCCACCGCCGTGCCTGTTCGACTATCTGCCGGACGATGCGCTGCTGATCATCGACGAAAGCCACGTCACCGTACCGCAGCTCGGCGGCATGTACCGGGGCGACCGCTCACGCAAGGAAACGCTGGTCGAATACGGGTTCAGGCTGCCCTCCGCACTCGACAACCGGCCGCTGCGGTTCGACGAGTTCGAGCGCCAGATGCCGCAGTCGATCTTCGTCTCGGCGACGCCCGGGCCCTACGAGGGCGAGCACGCCGATCAGGTGGTCGAACAGGTGGTACGCCCCACCGGCCTGGTCGATCCGGTCGTCGACGTGCGTCCCGCATCCACCCAGGTCGACGACGTGCTGTCGGAGATCCATGCCTGCGTCGCCCTTTCGGAGCGCGTGCTGATCACGACGCTCACCAAACGCATGGCCGAGGACTTGACCGATTATCTTCACGAGCACGGCGTGCGTGTGCGCTACCTGCACTCCGATATCGATACCGTCGAACGGGTGGAGATCATTCGTGAGCTGCGCATGGGTGTGTTCGATGTGCTGGTCGGGATCAATCTGCTGCGCGAGGGCCTGGATATGCCGGAGGTGGCGCTGGTCGCGGTGCTCGACGCAGACAAGGAGGGATTTCTGCGCTCGGACCGCTCACTGATCCAGACCATCGGCCGCGCCGCGCGCAACGTGAAAGGCCGGGCGGTGCTGTATGCCGACCGGGTCACCGGTTCGATGCAGCGCGCAATCGAGGAAACCGAGCGGCGCCGGAACAAGCAGATTGCGCACAATGAGAAACACGGCATTCGCCCCGCCACGATCCGCAAGGCCGTCCAGGACATCATGGAAGGCGGGTATGACGGGCGTCGGCGCACGCGCGCTCAGGGCAAGAAGGTGGCCGACGCGCCGAGCGACTACGAGAAGCTCGCACCGGAGGTGGCGCTCAAGAAGATCGCAGAGCTCGAGAAGCGCATGTTCGAACATGCCAGAGAGCTCGAGTTCGAGGAGGCCGCGCGGCTGCGTGACGAGATCGCCGCGTTGCGCGAAGATGTCATTGGCGCTGCGCCCGCGGGCGCGCGATTCGCGAACTGATCGCTGCACCCTGGCGCTGGTTGGCGCACCAGTGCGTTTCGCTCGCCCTCGGGGCTCCGGTCCTTTTGGCGTCGGTAGATCAGGGCACTTCGCCTCGTGGAGAGGCTTCGTACGACCTCAGCCGCGCACGGGCAAGGGCGCTCTGCCCCTCTCCCTGGGAGAGAGCAACTGTGTCGTGAGCGCCGCCGGGAATGCAGCAGAGAAACTCCTGCGCTTCGCGCAGTACCCCTCATCCCAGCCCTTCTCCCCGGGGAGAACGACTGCGTGAGCGTTTGTTCTCCCTTCTCCCCCGGGGAGAGGGGTCTGGGGTGAGGGGGAAGCTCACTGCAGCTGCGAGTGGATGATTTTCTCGGTGGCGTGCATCAGCGCGCCGCGCCCGAAGAGCAGACGCCAGCGCGAGCCGCGGCACTGACGCCAGAGCACCGCCGCGCGGATGCCGGCCAGGAGCAGGGCGCGGATCTGAGCAGCTATTTCTTCGTTACCCAGGTGGGCGTGCTCACCGTTGACCATGACCCGCGGGCCGAGCGTGCTGATCGTATGCTGGTATATGTCGGCGAGCTGCTTGACCACCACGACGTGCGTTACCGGATGTTCTGAGAGCAGCTCGCCGGTCGTCTCGACGCGCGTGCCGATCGCCTTCAGCAAATCGCTGCGGCGCGCGAGCTTTCGCTCCAGGTGCAGCAGCGTCGCACTGTAGCGCGTGACCTCGACGTCGCGTGACTGCGGATCCCCGCCCAGCTGACCGCGCAGCACCCGCAAGCCGAACCCCTGACCGCCCGGATAGATCGCCTCGGAGTTTTCCGCATCGCGGATGAAGATCGAACGCAGGCTTTGCTCGATCACGTCGCGTTCGGCGTGGCCCTCCCAGGCAAGCTGCTTGACCAGCTGGGTCGCCTGGAACAGGCCGGAAAGGGCCATTACCTGGTTGCGGGTGTTGGGGTTCATCGGTGCTGGCTCTGCAGGTCCGTGTGTCGGGGTTCGCTCAGTCGATGATACCGCCACCCAGGCACTCGTCCTGCGTGTAGAACACGATGTATTGCCCGGGCGTGACCGCGCGCACCGGTGCCTCGAACGCCACCTCGACGCCGGAATGCCCGCTTTGCGTGACGCGGCAGGGGGCGTCCGTTTGCCGGTAACGCACCTTGGCGGTGCACTGCAGCGGGAACTCCGGCGGGTGGCCGGCGATCCAGTGCACCCCGTGTGCGCTCAGGCGCGTGCGCAGCAGCTGCGGATGGTCATGCCCCTGCGCGACCACCAGCCGGTTGCGCGATCGGTCCTTGCCGATCACGTACCAGGGCGCATCCAGGTGCTCGGCAATCCCGCCGATCGCGAGGCCCTTGCGCTGCCCGATGGTGTAGAACATCAGCCCCTGATGCGTGCCGAGCACTGCGCCGGCGTCGGTGACGATCTCACCCGGCTGCGCGGGCAGGTAGCGCTGCAGGAAGCTGCTGAAGCGCCGCTCGCCGATGAAGCAGATGCCGGTGCTGTCTTTCTTTTCGCTGATCGAGAGGCCGGCATGCCTTGCCAGGTTGCGGACCTCGCGTTTGCGCAGGCCGCCGACCGGGAACAGCGCGTTGCGCAGCTGCGCCTGATCGAGGGTGTGTAGAAAGTAGCTCTGGTCCTTGTCCGGATCGACGCCGCGCAGAAGACGTGCGTCCTCGCGCAGACGGCGGATGCGTGCGTAATGGCCGGTGGCGATGTAGTCGGCACCCAGCGAGCGGGCGAAATCCAGGAACGCGCGGAACTTGATTTCCTTGTTGCACAGCACGTCGGGATTGGGTGTGCGCCCGGCCTCGTATTCGGCGAGAAAATGGGCGAACACCCGATCCCAGTACTCGGTGGCGAAGTTGACGGTGCGCAGCCCGATACCGAGCGTGTCGCACACGGCCTGCGTGTCCGCCAGATCCTCCTCGGCTGCGCAGTAACTCTCCGTGTCGTCCTCTTCCCAGTTCTTCATGAACAGCGCCTCCACCCGGTACCCCTGTTCGAGCAGCTGCCAGGCGCTGACCGAAGAGTCCACGCCGCCGGAGAGCCCGACGATCACCTTGGCAGCGCGGTTTGCTGGCATGCGCGGGGGCGGTCTGCGTGACGCCCTAAAGCGACGCCGCGCTCTGCGGCGGGTCGCGGTGACGTTTCCAGTCGCCGAGCGGCTGCACGTAGGGCTGCTCGCCGTTGTCACGCGGCCAGGAATCCACGGCATAGGATTCGCCGCCCGGTTCGCTGATCACGGCGGTCCAGTGCGCGAACAGCACCCAGGTCGTGCGCTTGGCGCGCCCCTCGACGCGGTGCCAGCGCAGCAGGTCGCGGTGCGCCAGCGCCTGCAGGTAGGTCGTCGTGTTGCGCGATTCGTCGATGCAGTCCATCTGTCCGGGCATGCCGGAGCCTGCCCGGTTGCCGCCTTTGTCGAGCGCGGTGCCGATACGCGGGCCGATCAGCCGCTCGAGTTCAGCCACGGCGCGAGCGATGCTCCGGCGTTCCTCCGCGGCGGAACGGGCGGTGCCGAAAGCCGCTTCGACGGCGGCCCAGTCCGCCTCGCTCAGGGTGACCTGCGCCTGGGACTTGCACCGGAAGTCGTAACAGATCGAGAAGGGCGCGGCCCCGGCCGGCACCGAGGTCAGCGTGGCCACCAGCGCCACGAAATGCAGCCGCAGGCGGGTCACGAAAGCACGTCCCGCAGCAGGTCCAGTCCGTAGCGCCGCCCCGCCAGGTAGTCGTCGATACAGCGCATCACCAGCGGACTGCGATGCTGCGCCTCGCGCTGTTTGATCTCTGCATAGCTCAACCAGGTTGCGTCCAGGATACCGTCGTCCAGCGGCTGCCCGGGCAGGTGCTCCGTCACGCTGCCGAAAAAGGTCACGCGCAGGTGGGTCTTGGCGTTGCGGGTGCTGCGCCAGCGGTACACGCCCACGATATATTCCGGGCGGAACGTCCAGGCCGTCTCTTCGCGGACTTCTCTGATCACCGCATCGACCAGTGCCTCGCGGTCTTCCAGATGTCCGGCGGGCTGGTTCAGCACGCGCCGCTCGCCCGCGATCTCCTCCACCAGCAGGAAGCGGTCCTCGCGCGCCGCAACCGCGGCAACAGTGACGTGGGGCGCCCAGTCACGCAGCGTTTCTACGGCGCTCATCCGACGGCGTTGTCGAGATCGGCCGCGCCTCGATTGCGGGACCCTTTGGTCAGCTTAGGCAGCACCCATCGGCCGACGTCGTCGCTGATGTCGCGCGGGGGCTTGTCGAAAAAGTCCGGGTCCAGGATCTCCAGGAAGCGCTTCGCCTGCGGCGAGAGAAATTTTCCGCGCCGCATGACAACGCCGTAACTTCGCTGCGGGAAGTACTCGTTCAGGGGGCGCGTCTCGAGCCGCTCGTGGCCGCGCAAGCAGATACTCGTCACTATGCTGATGCCCATGCCGATCTCTACGTAGCGTTTAATCACTTCCCAGCCGCCGGCCTCGAGGACCACTTTGTACGGCACGTTGTGCTGGCGAAACACCAGGTCGACAATCTGCCAGGTGCTCAAATGCCGCGGCGGCAGGATCAGACCGTACGGGCTGATGTCGCGCATGGAGATGTGCTTACGCTGCACCAGCGGGTGGCCGACCGGGGCGATGAGAATGGGATCGTAAGTGAAGATCGGGTGGTAGACCAGATCCTCGTGCACGTCGATCAGCGAGCCCACCGCGAAATCGACCTCGTCTGCGCGCAGCATGGTCAAGCCGTCGGCCCCGGTGACGTTGTGCAGGCGCACGTTGATTTGCGGGTAGTCGCTGCTGAAGCGGCCGACGAAGTCCGGCAGCAGGTAAAGAATCGTGGACTCACCCGCCGCGATATCGAGCGAACCGGAGTTCACCTCCCCGAGGCGCGCCGAGAACAGATCCGGCAGCTTGTCCATGCCGTCGACCAGGGGCAGCGCCATCTCCAGGAGCACCTGCCCGGCCGGCGTCAGGCGAATTCGCGGGCCGCGGCGCTCGAACAGCTGCGTATCCAGCTCTTTCTCCAGGGCCTGGATCTGCAACGACACGGACGGCTGGCTCAGCGACAGCCGCTCGGCCGCCTTGGAGATCGAGCCCAGCTGCGCTGCGTAGCGGAATGCTCGCAGTTGGCGCAGCCGGTTCTGCTTGTGGAGTGGCTCGGTCATGGGCACGGCTCAATATAAGTAATGGCAATGTTAAATATTGTAATTATAGTCTTGTCAAATATACAAGCTTGGTATTAAGTCTGCATACGGCTAATACTGGAAAAATTAGAATATTGATCCAGACAATATTGATGTTTGGATTTTCGGGAGAGTAGGCAGGTTGGGGGCAGCGCCGGTCGCAGTTGCGAAGGCCGATCAGACCTCAGCGCGGGTGCGAGCAGTAAAGAATTCGACATCAACGGGAGCAGTCATGGCGAACGAGCAACAGCAAGTCGAGGAACTGACACGCCAGTGGGCGGAAGACCCACGCTGGCAGGGGGTGGAACGGGGTTACTCGGCTGCAGACGTGGTGCGGCTGCGCGGCACGAAGCGTATCGAGTACACGCTGGCGCGCGAAGGCGCCGAAAAACTCTGGCGCATGATTGGTGAGATGCCGTTTGTCAACTCGCTCGGCGCGCTGACCGGTAACCAGGCGATGCAGCAGGTCAAAGCGGGCCTGAAGGCGATCTACCTGTCCGGCTGGCAGGTCGCCGGTGACGCCAACGTGGCGGGCGAGATGTACCCCGACCAGTCGCTCTATCCGGCCAATTCGGTGCCCTCCGTGGTCAAGCGGATCAACAATGCGCTGCTGCGAGCCGATCAGATCCACCACATGGAAGGCAACGACGATATCGACTGGCTGGCGCCGATCGTGGCCGACGCCGAGGCCGGCTTCGGCGGCGTGCTGAACGCGTTCGAGCTGATGAAAGCGATGATCGAGGCCGGGGCCGCCGGCGTGCACTTCGAGGATCAGCTCGCGGCAGCCAAGAAGTGCGGGCACATGGGGGGCAAAGTGCTGGTGCCGACCCAGGAAGCGGTCCAGAAGCTGGTCGCCGCCCGGCTCGCCGCCGACATCATGGGCGTGCCGACGGTGCTCCTGGCGCGCACCGATGCGGAGGCGGCGAACCTGATTACTTCCGACGTTGACGAGCGCGACCGCGAGTTCTGCAGCGGCGAGCGTACGGCCGAGGGCTTCTTTCGCGTGCGCAACGGATTGCCGCAGGCGATCGCGCGCGGCCTGGCCTATGCCCCCTACGTGGACCTGGTGTGGTGCGAGACCGGCACTCCGGATCTCGAGTTCGCCCGCGAGTTCGCCGAGGCGATCCGCCGCGACCATCCGGATCAGCTGCTGGCCTACAACTGCTCGCCCTCGTTCAACTGGAAAAAGAACCTGGACGACGCCACGATCGCCAAGTTCCAGCGCGAGCTGGGTGCCATGGGCTACAAGTTCCAGTTCATAACCCTTGCGGGGTTCCACGCGCTCAACTACAGCATGTTCCACCTTGCCAAGGGGTACCAGGAGCGCAACATGAGCGCCTACGTGGAGCTCCAGGAAGCCGAATTCGCAGCCGAAAGTGACGGCTACACGGCAACCAAACACCAGCGTGAGGTGGGAACCGGCTACTTCGACGACGTGACCAATGTCATCGCCGGGGGCGAATCCTCGCTCACCGCTCTGACCGGCTCCACCGAAGAAGCCCAGTTCGAAGAAAACGCCGCCTAGGCGGCCTGGCCACCCCCACGACGCGCCCGGGGCCAAGCCACCCGGGCGCGATGCCGGCCCGTCGCCGGCGCCCTCCCGCCCGCCGCATAAATCCACCCGCCAGACGCCAGGCAGGCACGCGGATTGCGTGCGCATTAAGCAGGCGATTTTGCTCTAAACTTACGATCCGGCAACGCCCCCGGCGGAGCCGTGGGATGTCGCTTAAACTGTGCGCGTTATCCGTCTAGAATACGCGGCATGGCCAAGGACACTCACGACAGCGATCAGGGCCTGGTCGTCGAATCGGCCAAGCCGAAGGTCAAGCAGCCGCCGCTGTTCAAGGTGGTATTGTTGAATGACGACTACACGCCGATGGAATTTGTGGTGGAGGTTTTGGAGAGTTTCTTCGCAATGGGTCGCGAGCGCGCTACCCAGATTATGCTGCACGTGCACACCCGCGGGAAGGGCGTGTGCGGCGTGTACAGTCGCGACGTGGCGGAAACCAAGGTGCATCAGGTCAACCAGTATTCGCGCGAGCATCAACACCCGTTACTGTGTACGATGGAAGAAGCGTAACGGCGGCAGGAATTATTCAAATGTTGAGTAAGGAACTGGAATTTACGCTGAACAGTGCGTTCAAACGGGCACGCGAAGAACGCTACGAGTTCATGACGGTCGAGCATCTGCTGCTGGCGTTGCTGGATAACCCGACCGCCAGCTCGGTGCTGCGCGCCTGCGCCGCCGACCTGGAACGGTTGAAACGCGATCTGTCTCAGTTTGTCACCGAAAACACGCCGCTGCTGGATGCCAGCGATTCGCGCGACACCCAGCCCACGCTGGGCTTCCAGCGGGTGCTGCAGCGGGCGGTGTTCCACGTGCAGTCCTCCGGCCAGAAAGAGGTCACCGGCGCCAACGTGCTGGTCGCCATCTTCGGTGAGCAGGAGTCGCATGCGGTGTATCTGCTGAACGAGCAGAGTATCACGCGCCTGGACGTCGTTAACTACATCTCCCACGGCATCTCCAAGGTATCCAGCGACGAGGCCGAGGAGAACGACGTCGGCAGCGGCGAGGGTGGTGAGGACAAGGAGTCGGGTGAGAAGAAGCCGCTGCAGATGTACGCCACCAACCTCAACGAGCTGGCGCGTCAGGGCAAGATCGATCCGCTGATCGGACGCACCCGCGAGGTCGAGCGTACCATCCAGATTCTGTGCCGGCGGCGCAAGAACAATCCGCTGCTGGTCGGTGAGGCCGGGGTGGGCAAGACGGCGATCGCCGAAGGCCTCGCCAAGGCCATCGTGGACGGCGAAGCACCCGAGGTGCTCGACAACTGCAACATACACGCGCTCGATCTGGGCGCACTGGTGGCGGGCACCAAGTACCGCGGCGACTTCGAGAAGCGCCTCAAGGGCGTGCTCGCGCAGCTGCACAAGGAGCCCGGCGCGATCCTGTTCATCGACGAGATCCATACGATCATTGGCGCCGGTTCGGCATCCGGCGGGGTGATGGACGCCTCCAACCTGATCAAGCCGATGCTCGCCTCCGGCGAGTTGAAATGCATCGGCTCGACGACCTATCAGGAGTACCGGGGGGTGTTCGAGAAAGACCGTGCGCTGGCGCGCCGTTTCCAGAAGATCGACATCGAAGAACCGGACGTGCACGAGACGGTGAGCATCCTCAAAGGGCTGAAGAGCCGCTTCGAGGAATACCACGGCATCCGCTACACCAACAAGGCGCTGCGGGCCGCCGCCGAGCTGGCCGGCAAGTACATCAACGACCGGTTCCTGCCCGACAAGGCGATCGACGTGATCGACGAGGCCGGCGCGCACCAGAAGCTGCGCTCACCGTCGCGGCGCAAGCGCACGATCGGCGTACCGGAGATCGAGGATATCGTCGCGCGCATGGCGCGCATCCCCCCGCAGAGCGTGTCGGCGTCCGATCTGACCACGCTGGCAACGCTGGAACGCGATCTCAAGATGCTGGTCTTCGGCCAGGACCAGGCGATCGAAATGCTGTCGGCCGCGATCAAGATGTCGCGTTCGGGGCTCGGGCCGGACGAGCGGCCGATCGGCTCGTTTCTGTTTGCCGGGCCTACCGGTGTCGGCAAGACCGAAGTATCGAGGCAACTCGCCAAAGTCATGGGCATAGAGCTGATTCGCTTTGACATGTCGGAGTACATGGAGCGCCACACCGTCTCGCGGCTGATCGGCGCGCCGCCCGGCTACGTCGGATTCGATCAGGGCGGTCTGCTGACCGACGCGGTGATCCAGCACCCGCACGCCGTGGTGCTGCTGGACGAGATCGAGAAGGCGCATCCCGACGTGTTCAATCTGCTGCTGCAGGTGATGGATCACGGCACGCTGACCGACAACAACGGGCGCAAGGCCGATTTCCGGAATATCGTGCTGATCATGACGACGAACGCCGGCGCCGAGCTGATGAGCCGGCGCTCCATGGGCTTCTCCAATCAGGATCACTCGAGCGACGCCATGGAGGCCGTCAACCGGCTGTTTACACCGGAGTTCCGCAATCGCCTCGATGCGATCATCAAATTCGAGTCGCTTGACCGCAAGACCGTGGCCAGCGTGGTCGACAAGTTCCTGATCGAGCTGGAAACGCAGCTGGCCGACAAGCGTGTCACCCTGCAGGTCGACGACGGGGCGCGCGAGTGGCTCGCCGAGAACGGGTTTGACGCAAAAATGGGCGCCCGCCCGATGGCCCGGGTCATTCAGGAGAGCATCAAGAAGCCGATCGCCGACGAGCTGCTGTTCGGTAAACTCGCGAAGGGCGGAGACCTCAAGATAACGGTCGCGGACGGCGCGCTCGCGTTTACGATCAAGTCGCTGGAGGTGCCCACCGAACCGGCGCCGACCTGAGAACGCCGCCGCGACCCGGCTAGCGGCTGCGGTAGACGATACGGCCCTTGCTCAGGTCGTAGGGTGTCAGCTGAACGGTGACCTTGTCACCGGTGAGAATCCGAATGTAGTTCTTGCGCATCTTGCCGGAAATGTGCGCAGTAACGACGTGCCCGTTTTCAAGTTCTACGCGGAACATCGTATTGGGAAGGGTGTCGACGACCGTCCCTTCCATTTCTATCGGTTCTTCCTTTGGCATGCTCGGGATTAACTGCGGAAACAGCAGCGGATTATCGTTAATTTGCCCAACTTAGCAAGCGCGGCGGCCACCGGGCAGTGTGCCGCCGTTCAATTTGTTTGTTCGACCTGGCGCTCGACGTCGACGATCAGGCTTTTCATCTCCAGCAGACTGTCGGGATTTAGCGAAATCGACTGGATGTTGCGCTCCACCAGCCAGCGCGTGATCTCCGGAAAATCCGACGGTGCCTGACCGCAGATTCCGACGTACTTGTGGTGGCGGTTGCAGGCATCAATGGCCATGGCCATCAGCGTTTTGACCGATTCATCGCGCTCGTCTGCGTCGGTGAGGGTGCCGGCGTCACGGTCCACGCCGAGGGTCAACTGTGTGAGATCGTTCGAGCCGATGGAAAACCCGTCGAAGTGCTCGAGAAACTCGTCGGCGCGCAACGCGTTGGTCGGCAGCTCGCACATCAGGTACACATGCAGGCCGTTTTCACCGCGGCGCAGTCCGTGTTCGGCCATCAGTGCGATGACTTTCTCGCCCTCGCGAGGCGTACGGACGAACGGCACCATGAGGCGCACGTTGTTCAACCCCATGTCATCGATGACCCTTTTCAGCGCCTGGCATTCCAGCGCAAAGCTGTCGGCGAACTCGGTGGAGAAGTACCGGCCCGCGCCGCGGAAGCCGAGCATCGGATTCTCCTCCTTCGGCTCGAAGTGCTGCCCCCCCAGCAGTGTGGCGTACTCGTTGGACTTGAAATCGCTCAGGCGCACGATCACCGGCCGGGGGTAAAAGGCCGCTGCGATCGTGCCTACACCCTCGGCCAGACGCTGCACAAAGTAGTCGCGCGGGCTTTCGTAGCCGGCGATCACCTCCTCGATATTTCGACGGTCGACCGCATCGAGCGAGTCGAACTCGAGCAGCGCCCGGGGATGCACGCGGATGCTGTTGTTGATGATGAACTCGAGACGCGTCAGGCCGACGCCGTCCGACGGCAGCGAGGAGGTCTCGAACGCCTGGTCGGGGTTACCGACGTTGAGCATCAGCTTGGTGCGGGTGTCCGGGATGTTCGCGAGGTCGACCTTTTCGACGTCGAAGTCCAGCTCCCCCTTGTAGATGAAACCGGTATCGCCCTCGGCGCAGGATACGGTCACCGTCTGCTCGTCTCTGAGGCGCTGAGTCGCGTTGCCGCAGCCGACGACGGCCGGGATACCCAGCTCGCGTGCGATGATCGCGGCATGACAGGTGCGCCCGCCGCGATTGGTGACGATGGCCGCGGCCCGTTGCATCACCGGCTCCCAATCCGGGTCGGTCATGTCGGTCACCAGCACGTCGCCGCCGCGCAGGTCGTCCATGTCTGCGGCTTCGAGAATAACCCGGGTGCAGCCGCTGGCGATGCGGCGCCCGACGCTCTTGCCCTGGACCAGCACCTCGCCGCGCTGGCGCAGTCGGTAGTTCTCCTGGACGGTTCGGTCGCGGCGCGACTGCACCGTTTCGGGCCGCGCCTGTACGATGTAGAGTTCGCCGTTTTCGCCGTCTTTCGCCCACTCGATGTCCATCGGGCGGTCCTCGCCGGCGCGCTGGCTGTAATGCTGCTCGATGATCACTGCGTAACGCGCAAGCGCAACCGCCTCCGCGTCGCTGATCGAGAATACGCTGCGCTCCTCGTTGTGCACCGGCACGTTCTTGGTGGAAACGCCCGCGAGCGCTTCGGCTGCGTAGATCATCTTCAGCTCTTTGCTGCCGAGCTGACGCTTGAGAATCGGTTTATTTCCCTGTTCGAGCCCCGGCTTGAATATGTAGAACTCATCCGGGTTGACGGTGCCCTGCACGACGTTCTCGCCCAGACCGTAGGCCGAGGTGATGAACACCACATCGCGAAAGCCGCTCTCCGTATCCAGTGTGAACATCACCCCGGAGGACGCCAGATCGGCGCGCACCATTTTCTGCACTGCGATCGCGAGCGCCACGTCCATGTGGTTGAAGCCGTGGTGACTGCGGTAGGCGATGGCGCGGTCGGTGAAAAGCGACGCGAACACCAGCTTGCAGGTGGTGCTCAGGTGGCGCGTGCCGCAGATGTTCAGGTAAGTGTCCTGCTGGCCGGCGAACGATGCGGTGGGCAGGTCTTCGGCGGTGGCGGAGCTGCGCACCGCGACCGCGGGTTTCGGGTTGCCGGCTTCGGCCAGCGCCCCGTACGCGGTGAAGATCTCCTCGCGCAGATCTTCCGGCATATCCCCGTGAATGATGCTGGCGCGTATCTTTCCGCCGATGTCGGTGAGCGAGTGCACATCCTCAACATCGAGCTGTGCGAGGAGCTCGGGGATCTCTTCATACAGGCCGTTGTGGCGCAGGTAGTGGCGAAAACCCTCGGCGGTAATCGCGTAACCGTTGGGGATTTTTACACCCAGCTCGGACAGGGCGCCGTACATCTCGCCGAGGGATGCGTTCTTGCCGCCGACAATGGCAACGTCGTCGATATCGATTTCGGCGAATCGCTTGATGTAGTTCATGTAGCAAGGTGCCTTGACTCGCCCGCCGCGAGCCTGCGCAGCGGTTGTGCTGCGAGTTCTGCATGGTAGCCGGGCAGTGCATTAATTCAAGCACATTGCGCGCCGGATCGTGAGGCAATCGGCAACTCGCCCGCTGATTCGGACGCGCGGTAGCGGTGCACAGTCGGTACATTCAACAGTTGCGATATGTCCGGGGATCGGGGACCATGTTATGCCATGAATTCACTGTCCGTAAACGAGCCCCATCGCATCGGCCTGAATTGCACGTTCGCCGACTTGATGGATCTCTATGAAAGCAACTACAGCCGCCTGCGGCTGCTGTTGCCGGAACTGCGCAGCATCAGCGACGCGGCGGTGTCGGAGGTACCGGATTGCATCGGGCTGTACCTGCAGGTAGTGGATCGCAGCCGCCATACTACGACGCTGCGCCTTTACTATGCGTTTCCGGAACCTTCGGACGAGTGCAAGGCCCCATACCTCAAGATCCGTATCTACCACGATGCGCGTACCGCTGAGGCAATGACGGGGATGGTGCAACGCGACGGGGGCAGCGTCGATTTCGGCGAATCGCTGCGCAGCCGGTGGCGGCGTAACCGGTTCCTGTACAAATGGCTGGGCTACTGCCTGCGGCGCGGGCACCGGTTCGGCGAGCGGTCCGCCCGCCGCCAGAATGCATTCGCTGCTGCCTGTGAGTTGACGGCCTGATCGGGGTTGGTTAAATTTCCGACTACTTTAGTCGGGTTATCAAGGAGTGGCCCGTATGCGCCTTTCCACCAAGGGCCGGTACGCCGTGACCGCGATGATGGACCTCGCGCTGCACAACGACCGCGGGCCGGTCACGCTCGCAGCGATATCGCAGTGCCAGGCGATTTCTCTGTCCTATCTCGAGCAGTTGTTCGCGAAGCTGCGGCGGGCGCGGCTGGTGGAAGGTGTGCGCGGCCCGGGCGGCGGATACCGCCTGGCGCGTCCTTCGGATGCGATCACGGTGGCTCAGATCATTCGCGCCGTGGACGAGAAGGTCGACGCGACGCGCTGCCACGGCCAGGAGAACTGCCAGGACGGCGAGCGCTGTCTCACCCACGAACTGTGGGCCGAGCTGAGCAATGAGCTGTTCACCTACCTGGACGGTATCACGCTGCACGAGTTCGTTGGCCGACCGGAAGTTCAGGCCATCGCCCGCCGCCAGGATATGCAGCAGCATCGCCAGCTGGTCCCCGCCCCCGGTTAGCCGTCTGCCGGTCCGGGCGGCTGCGCCCAGGCCCGCCTATCGCCCGAAGGCGGCTACCGAGTACTCTGTTGACGGTGAAATCCAGCGTTTGAGCGTGTTTCCCGCAACCTCACCGGGCTGCAGCTGACCCTTACGTACCCCCAAGCCTCGCATCGCTCCGGCGAAGGCGAAGGCTGCGTGTCTGCGCCGACAACTGCGTTTGCCACTGGGGCTGATCGCGCTCGGCGTAGAACAGGGCGACGAACAGGGCGGTGATTCCCTCTATCCGATCGGCCTGAGCCGGGAACGCTTCGCGCGCCCGCCGCGCGTAGTCGAGTGGTCCCTCGTAGTGTCTGCGCGGCAGCCCGGCGTCGGCCAGTTTGCGGCAAAACCGCGCGTAGGCACGCAGCGCCGGGTTGCGCTCCCGGTTGCTCAGCAGCGGTGCCAGGCTGACGATGCCGAGCACGCAGGCAATGCCGATCAGCAGCACCGCGGCCGCCTTCACGGCCGTGTACTTCCCGAACCCCAGACCGCCGAACAGCTGCCGCTGTATCTCGGGCCCGTAGCCGAGCACCCAGTTGTTCCAGCGGTTGTTGATCGAATCCCACAGCAGCGCGGCGTTACGCAGCAAGCGTGCGTTCGGCCGGATCAGCAGGGGCAGATCGGCGGTGTCGGCGAGCGCTTGCTCGATACCGGTTTCGATGCGTGACGGCGCCACGGCGGCGGTCGGGTCGATGCGTACCCAGCCGCGCTCGGGCAGCCACACTTCGGTCCAGGCATGGGCGTCGGACTGGCGCACCAGCAGATAGTCCCCGAGTTCGTTGAGCTCACCGCCCATGTAGCCGGTCACAACGCGCGCCGGCACGCCGGCGGCGCGCATCAACACCACGAAGGCGCTGGCGTAGTGCTCGCAGAACCCACGTCGCGTGTTGAACAGGAACTCGTCCATCGGGTCCTCACCCAGCAGCGGCGGTGAAAGGGTATAGACGAACGGACGATCGCGCAGGTAGGCGAGCGTGTCAGTGACGATCTCCGCGGCGCTTGAAGCCTCGCCGGCGATGCGTCTTCCGAGGGCGCGGGTGGCGGGGTTCTGCAGCTCGGGAAGCTGCAGGGCGGCCGCGCGCTCGACCGCGTGCAGCCCACCGGATGTCTGGTAACTGGGGTAGGACGTCAGGGCATAGCGGGACACGCTGATCACGGGCTCGCCGTCCAGCAGCTGGAGATCCTGGGTCAACTGCGTACCCGGGGGTATGCTGGCGGGCGCGTCGAGCGCAAACACCCAGCGGCGCCCGTGGGGCTGCATGGTCAGCGAGTAGTCCACCGGCGGGCCCGCTACCCGGAGGCGCACGCTGTCGTGCCCGAAGTCGTCGTAGCGCAGCGTACTCCAGCTGATCCCGTCGTAGTTCCAAAGGACCGGACCGCGCCAGTAGAGATTCTCGTGGGCCGGCGGCGCGGCAGAGAACTTGACCCGGAACGCGACGCGTGCCGAGCGCGAGAGGTTGCTGATCATGCCGGGTGACATCGTGTCGCTCAGTCCGGTAGTGGCACTGTGTCGGTCTTCCGGTATACCCCACAACGGCCCGGAGATGCGCGGAAACATCAGAAACAACACCAGCGCGATCGGCAGCGCTTCGAGCAGATAGCGAAGCGCCCACCGGGCGCGCTTCATCAGCCCGGGGGAGGGCGCGCGCGTGTGCAGATTCACCAGCGTAAGCGTGCACACCCAGACCGATACGAGCATGTAGGCCCCCATCACGACACTCTGATTGAACAGAAAATTGGTGACGACGACGAAATACGACAGGTAGACGACGATCGTGGCGTCGCGCACGCTGCGTGTCTCGGCGAACTTCATTACCAGCATGGCTACCAGCAGGGCGCTGCCAGCCGAGCGTCCGACAAAGGTGCCGTAAGTGGTGAGGATACCGCCGGCCAGCACCACGGCGAGAATCGATACCATCCAGCGCGGCACCGTCGTGCGGCGCCAGACGCTGAACAGCTTCCACAGCAGCGCCAGCATGAGCACGGCGCTTTCCCAGATCGGGGTGCGGGTCAGTTGCGGTGCCAGCATCAGGATCACGCTCGCGCCGCAGCCGTAGACCACGCTCGCGGACAGGCGTTGCGCCTGGACGAGCGGCATGGCGCCGGCTTTCGAGCGCGACGTCGAGCCGCGCAGGGCGGTACTGAAACGCAGGGTGTTGAGCAGGCTGTGCAGCGTCACGGGAACAAGGCCAGGGATTCCAGGCATTCGTGGCGGTGCCGCTGGCCGCGGTTCGGGGGGATGCTGACGCCTGGCAGCGCCAGCCCGTAGCGCAGCCCCTGCGCGTCGGCCTCGAGCACCCAGGCGCAGAGCTGTTCCAGGCGCCGCTCGGGATCGGCATACTGCGCCTGCTCCCAGGCCAGCCACAGGTCGCCGCCCGATTCGCCGATAAACTCCTTGGTCTGCAGCGGTTGACCGCGCGCCAACGTGCGCCACGCGATATGGCGCAGCGGATCGCCCGCCCGGTAGTCGCGAAAACCGTAGAAATCCTCCTTGTCGTTGGTGCGACTGTGCCCGGTGCCGTCCCTGACCGTGGTCTGCGGTAACGGCGGACCGTTCTGCAGCGGCGTCGGATAAACCGCGCAGAAGCCACCCGGTTTCAGCCAGGACCAGCAGATCACAAGGCCGAGCGGAAACACGGTACTCACCTTGACCGCACCGCACGCCAGGCGTCCACGCTTGGGCGCTGGCAGCGGCAGTTCCGCGAACGACCAGGAGTTGGCGGGCAGTGCGGGGATCAGGGTGTCCACTCCCGACGCTTCGAGCTTGACCATGAAGTGCTCGCGCACGTGGCGATTGTTGATGCGTACTTTGAAATGAGCCTGCTGTCCGGCGAACACCGGCGGGCCCGGCGATACTCCGATACGCAGGTCGTGCAGGTTGCGGAACGCGTGCAGAATCGAGATCAGGCCGATACCCACAAGCAGAAACGCGGTGAAAAAACCGAGGCTGGCGCCGTAGTTCATGGCCCCCAGGACGATAAGCGCGACGATCACGGTGAACAGATACCCGGGCCGGGTCGGGAGCACGTAGATGCGCTTACGGTGCAGGCGGATCTCGCCGTGGTCATCCGGCTGGCGGCGGACGAACCACCGCTGAACCGCGTTGCCGGGCCAGGTTTCACTGCTCATCGACGCTCCAAGGCATCGGCAATCATGTCACAAAGGACTTTAGCGAGTCGTTCTGTCTGATTGGTTCTACGAGATGATATCGACGTTTTCCATAAGCAGGTTGGCGGCCGACTCGGGGCTGGCGTTGCTGTCCTCCTTCAGGTTCAGGCGGTGGCCCACGACCGCGGTGAGCACCGCCTGCACATCCTCCGGAATCACGAATGAGCGGCCTTCCACCAGCGCCCAGGCGCGGGCGGCCTTGACCAGCCCCAAACCGGCCCGCGGGGACAACCCGTGCATGAACCGGTCCTCTGCGCGCGAGAAATCCAGCAGTTTCTGCACGTAGTCTAGCAGCGGCTCGGCGATGTGCACCTCGGTGACGCTGCGCTGAAGCTCCAGCAGCCTCGCCGGCGTGATGACGTTAAGCATGTCGTCGAGCATCTGCCGGCGGTCCTGCCCGGCAAGCAGCTCGCGCTCGGCCGCCCCATCGGGGTAGCCCAGCGAGAGGCGCATCAGAAACCGGTCAAGCTGCGACTCGGGCAGCGGGAAGGTCCCGGTCTGGTGCGAGGGGTTCTGCGTGGCGATGACAAAGAACGGGTCGGGCAGCGGATGGGTTTTGCCCTCCACCGTGACCTGCTGTTCCTCCATCGCCTCCAGTAAAGCGCTCTGGGTCTTCGGCGTGGTGCGGTTGACCTCGTCGGCCAGGATCAGCTGGTTGAAGATGGGCCCGGCCTGAAACACGAACTGGCTGTTTTTTTTGTCGAAGATCGCCGCGCCGAGGATGTCGGCCGGGAGCAGGTCGCTGGTGAACTGGATCCGCTGGTACTGCAGTCCGAAGGCGCAGGCGAGCGCGTGTGCCATGGTGGTCTTGCCCACGCCCGGTATGTCTTCGATGAGCAGGTGTCCGCCCGCGAGCATGCACGACAGCGCCAGGCGCAGCTGCTGACGCTTGCCGAGCACCACCGACCCGCACTGGTCGACCACGTCGTCCAGGTCGCGCTTCGCGTCGCGAAACGCGGGTTGGGCGAGTAACGTCGAATCCTTCGCCATCTGTTAAATCGCTCTCATTTTGATATGACCTGCCATGCAATATTGGCACCGTTTGTGGAATGTGTGTGCCCGGCGGCGGCCAGGGTTGAAATTAACCTTAAGTTTTGCCTATATCTGCCCATACTGGAAGAAATTTACCTGCCACTAAAGCATGGGTACTTGAGCGGCCGCACAATACGCAACAAAATACTGCCTCGCTACGCAGGGTTGAATATCTGACTATGCCCGAAGCTGACAATTCAGCACCCGAAGACGACGCGCTTTACGAGAAGGCCTGGGCCGAGTTGGAGGGCGGCAGCCTCAACCGGGGTCTGTGGGCACGCTGCTACGCCGAGGTCGACGGGGACACCGAACGGGCGAAGGCTCGCTACATCAAGGCCCGGGTGGCGCAGCTGGCGCAGGCCGAGAAGGAGCGCCAGGAGGCGGAGTTTTCACGCCTGCGTGACCGCCAGCGCAGCGAGCGCGATGCGCAGGAACGGCGCCGTGCGGCGGCTGAAGCGGAAGCGCAACGCCAGCGTGAGGAGCGCGAGCGCCAGGAAGCGCTGCGCCAGAAGAAGCTTCAGGAGGATCGCGAGAAGGAGGAGCGGCGCCGTGGCCTGCACGGGCGCGAAGCCCAGGAAGAGCAGGAAGAGTTCGACTTCGGTGAAATCGTCGCCAATGTACGCAAGCGCAACAGCGTCAATCCGCTGGTCGTGGAAGCGGAGAAGATCGACACCTGGGGATGCTCGCGGCTGATTCGTGCCGCTCAGGCCGGACGCTACGAGGAGGTTCTGTTCATGGTGGCGGAGGGCGACGACCCGACGCACAGCGACAGCTCCGGCATGCGTGCGCGAGCCCATTCAGAGGTGCGCGGGCACAACAAGTGCGCACGTTTCCTCGATATCGCTGAACGCGTATGGGAGAAGAACGGGCGCATCTGATCCGCGCTCGCGCGACCCTTCACCGTCCTTTCCCGGCGCTCCGGCGTACCGTTTCGTCCCTCCCAGTAGCTTTTCGGCAGCGCGTGACACAGCCTTGCCCGACTCGCCGTGAATCGTCCCTGGAGGCTCGGGCGCGGCATCCCTGCCGCGCAACGGTCCGGCAAGCCTGTGCGATACGCTGCTGCGCCGCATCGGGGCTCACAGCGTTCCGACACGGCGCGCGGACGACGTTCGCCGGGTCCGCTGGCGCGGATCGTTGATGGGAAGGGGATGTGGAGAGTCAGGTCGTGCGAGGCGGGGCGGTGCTGCCGCGCACGATGAGCGCCGCTTCGAGCTCCGTCTTCTGCGGCGCCGGGGTGTTGTCGAGGTAAGCCAGCAGATACTCGCCGGCGGTGGTGCCCATTTCCTCGGAAGGGACACGGACGGTCGTCAGCGCGGGCTCGACGATGGCGGCGATGTCGAGATCGTCGAACCCGGTTACGGATATGTCGCCGGGGACGGATACGTTGCGAGCCCGGCATTCGAGCGCAACACCGAGTGCAAGCACGTCCTCGCCCGTGATGATCGCAGTGGGTCGCCGCGGTGCGGAAAGCAGCCGGCTGCCGGCCTGACGGCCGGCACTGATCTCGTAGGGACGCTCCAGCAGGTGGCCGCGCGCAAAGGTCAGGCCCCGTTCCCGCATGGCCGCCTGCACGCCTTCAACGCGCTGGCGGGCGCGGTCGTTGGTGGGCGTGAGGCCGGCAACCATCGCGATATTGCGGTGGCCGATGTCCATCAGGTAAGCGGCGATCCGGTAGCCCGCCTGGAAGTTGTCGAAGCCGACGCACGGGTGCGGGCTGTCGGCGCGGTAGATCCAGGTGTTGACGTAGGGAATGCCCTTCTTGTTCAGCAGCCCGTAGATGTCGTTGCTGCGCTCCTCGCCGACCAGCACCAGGCCGTCGATGCTTCGCTCCACCAGGCTCACGACCTGGCGGCGCTCGCGTTCCGGGTCGTAGTCGTAGGTCGCCAGCAGCAGCGTGAAGCCGGATTCGTAGATACGTTTCTGAAGCGCTTCGACGCAGCGCGCGAAGATCGCCGCCTCCAGCGTGGGGATCAGGGCCCCGATGGAATGCGAGCGGCGCGACGCCAGGGCCCGGGCCGCGCCGTCGCGCACATAACCCAGCTGCTGAACGGCATTTTCGACACTTTCGCGCAGCTGCGCCGAAACGATCTCGCGTCCGTTCAGCACCCGTGACACCGTTGCGGTCGATACCCCGGCCAGGCGGGCTACGTCCTCGAGGCGTGCCGCCGACGCGGACTCGCCGTTACCGGGGCGTCTACGGCGCCTGCCCGGGGAACTGTCAGTATCTGTCACCATTCCATGCCCCCGCGAGGCGTCGGACGGGCGCGGGCGCCGCCGCCTGGATTGACTTTGCATAAACTTGATGCTCCAATCGCCCAGCATACCTGAAAGCGCTTACAACGATAAACAGCCGGTGTCCTGGTCTGGTCACATGGACCTCGACCCTTTTTCTTCGTGCTCGGTCGGCCGCAAAGCGGCGCCAAGGGTGCTTCGGGTCGGTTGCGGGCCGCCGTTTGCGGCGGTCACCTGGTCGAAAGCGGCGGCATCGCGTGGCGGGGCCGTACTATTCAAGAGAAAGAGTTGGAGGAGTTGAAACGATGAGCATACGTCGGGTGGCCGTGGCCACCGTGTTTTTCGCGGGCGTCGTGGGCCTCAGTGGCGTCGCGTTCGCCGAAAAAGTCACGATACGCGTTCAGTCTGTGATCCCGTCCAAGGCCGACGAAGTCACGATGCTGAACGATTATGCTGACAACGTCAGTGCGTTGACGAACGGCGAAGTAACGATTGAAGTGTTGCCTGCCGGGGCGGTGGTCGGCGTCAAAGAAACGCTGGAAGCGGTTGACAAGGGCCTGGTGGAAGGCGGTTTCGCGTGGACGCACTACTGGTCGGGCTATCACCCGGCCGCGATGCTGTTCGGGTCGCCGGTAGCCGGTGCCGGTGTCGGCATCGACAACATCGCCTTCGTGTCCTGGTTCATGTACGGCGGGGGCAAGGATCTGTACAACCAGCTGTGGAAGGAAATGGGCATGAACGTGCATGGCCTGATGCTGCAGCCGGTCGGACCGGAAGCACTGGGCTGGTTCAAAGAGCCGATCAACAGCATGGCGGATTTCCGCAAGTACCGTTTTCGCACGCCCCCCGGCATTCCGGGCCAGACGTACAAGGACATCGGCGTTGCTTCGGTGGCCATGGGCGGCGGCGACATTCTGCCGGCGCTGGAGAAGGGCGTGATCGACGCGGCCGAGTGGTGCTGCCCGAAACCGGACAGCGTGTTCGGCTTTCAGAAGGTCCTCAAGCACTACTACCTGCAGGGTTTGCATCAGGTCGTGGTCAACGCCGATATCTACATCAACGGTGACGTCTGGAGAAAGCTCACGCCGAACCAGCAGAAAGCGATGGAGATCGCCGCCGACGCCTCGTTGATTCGCTCGCTCAGCTACCGCATTTACGAGAATGGCAAGGCCTTGAAAGACCTTACCGAGAACCACGGGGTCATACTGCACGACACCCCGGCGGACTATTTCAAGGAGTACATGGACGCGGCCAGGGCCAGCCTGGAGAAGAATGCTGCGGAGAACGCGTTCTTCAAGCAAGTCTGGGACTCGCAGAAAGCGTTCGCCGATATCGCCGTGCCGTTCTGGGCCGGCGCGCAGATGTCCAACGCCAGCCTGGGTATGGCGTACGCGAAAAGCAAGAAGAAGTAACGTCCCCGGGGGTTGCCCTCGGCGTTGCTGTTAACTGCAAAGGCGGGCTGCCGGCCCGCCTTTGTTTTTCCGTGATAACGCGCGTAGGTACTAGACTATGCACGAACAAGAAATAGCGGATGAAATCCTTGCCGATCGGCGCTCGGACATCGTCAAGATGCCCGACGACATGCCCGGCTGGATGGCCAAGACCATCATCGGGATAGACAAGTTCAGCCTCTGGGTCGGCCGCATTGTCTGCTGGATGGTGGTGCCGCTGATCGCTGCGATGGTCTACGAAGTGGTCGCCCGCAAGTTCTTCGTGGCACCGACCATGTGGGCTTACGACATCAGCCGCATGCTGTACGGTGCTTTATTCATGCTGGGCGCCGGCTATGCGCTGTCGAAAGGCGTGCATATCCGCGCCGATTTTATCTATCGTAACTGGACGCCGCGCACACAGGGCATTATCGACGCCTCGCTGTATCTGGTCCTGTACTTTCCGGGCCTGATTGTGTTTCTGTACATGGCCAGCGACTTCGCGTACCTGTCATGGATGCGCGGTGAAAAAGGTATGGACACCGCGTGGATGCCCCACATGGGACCGATCAAGACGGCGCTGCCGTTAGGGATCGTGTTCCTCCTCATTCAGGGTGTGTCGGAGGTGCTGAAAAGCGTCTACGCGGCTACCCGGGGGCGCTGG
>JAHELT010000071.1 GCA_024644045.1 Chromatiales bacterium
CATCGGTGCTGTCCGCCACGGTCGTGATACAAATGTTCGGCGCCGGTAACAGCTGGCTCAACATCGTGATCATGGTGCCGTTGCTGTTGCTGTTCGGTGAGATCACGCCCAAGACGCTGGCACTCGGCAACAACGTGGCTTTTGCGACTGCCCAGAGCCGTTACATCGAACTTTTTGCCCGCGCGATATCCCCGGTACGCGGGGTAGTGCGTGCCGTATCCGAGTTCTTTATCAACCTTATCGTCAGCGGTGAGCGTTCCAGCAGCAATATCCTGACGGAGGACATGGTGCGCTCGCTCACCAAGGCAGCCGTCGGCGAGGGTTCGCTGGCCCACAAGGAGTCCGAGTACATCCATCAGATTTTTGATTTTGGTAACAAGACCGCTGGCGACGTGATGACATTCCGCTCCCAGATGGTTTGTGTCGACATCTCGATGACGCTGGCGGAAATCCTGCAGGTGCAGCACAAGACGCACCGTTCGAAGTTGCCGGTGTTCAATGAGGATGGCACGTCGGTTGTCGGGGTGCTGTTCGCGCGGGATCTGCTGAGCGTGGATCCGGACAGGACGCATGAGCATGACGCCGCCGAGTTGAAGAAGCTGCTCCGCAAGCCCTACGTCATACCCGAGTCACGCATGGTCGCAGACCTGTTCGTCACGATGCGCGAACGCCGCTCCTCGCTGGCATTCGTTTCCGATGAGTTCGGGGGCATCATCGGACTGGTCACGCGGGAGGATCTTCTGGAGTGCATTTTCGGCGAACTGCCGAGCCGATCGGACAGCGTGCGCGGGCAGGCGCCGTCGCTGGAGATTCTGGGCAACGGCTTGTACCGGGCCAGCGGAAACCTGTCTCTGCGTGAGTTCAACGAGGCGGCCGGTACGGCATTCGAGGCGCCGGGCGTTACCACCCTGGCAGGTCTGGTGCTGCACGCGTGCGGTGAATTGCCCGCGAAAAACGACGTTGTCGCGATCGACAACGGCACTTTTACGCCAAACAAGGTTACGCAGCAGCGTATCGTGAACCTCACCGTCCAGATTCGTACGCAGGGGCAAGAAGAGAACGGTGAAGCCGCGGCCGGGGAGGTGGAACCTGCCGACTCTGCTGGCCCTTCTGCGCAGGAGGATCAGGCGCAAGCAAACGGCGAAGATCCGGAAATACCGTCAGGAGAGGACCTGGATACCAACGATAACGACAGCGGTCCCGAGCCAACGCGAGGCTGACGCATGGACATCACGGTAGGAATCTTTATTATGCTTACGTGCCTCGGGCTCGAGGCATTCTTCTCAGGCTCCGAGATCGGCATTGTCAGTGCCGATCGCGCGAAACTGCTGCACCAGGCGGAGCAGGGGTCGCGCGGCGCGCGCCTGGCGTTGGACATGTTGCAGAAACCGGAGTGGTTGTTGTCTACCACGCTGGTGGGTACTAATTTCGCAATCGTAACCAACACAACCGTCGCTACTATTCTGGTGGTGGACCTGTTCGGCGCGCATCTGAGCTGGCTGGCCGCAGTCATCGTTGCGCCGCTGACGTGGGTGTTCGGCGAGATCGTCGCTAAGAGCGCTTTTCAACAGCACGCCGATGTGCTCACGCCGAAGGTGATAGGCCTTATCAAGATCGCTTCGTACGTGTTCTACCCGATCCTCGCAGCGTTCGCGTTTCTGACCCGGGCACTGGCGAGATCCACCGGGAAAGATCACACGAACCCGTTCACGATCCGCGAAGAGATCGCGACCCTGATGCAGATGCAGACCATGGATGGCGACATAGAGCCCGAAGAGCAGACCATGATCCGCCGTGTGTTCGAGTTCGGCGACACCTCCGTTGCGAAAGTGCTGGTGCCGCTGATTGATGTCATTGGCGTGGCGGACACGGCAACTTGCGGCGAGGCCGCGCAGGTGGCGGCGACGCACGCCCATCGCCGCCTGACGGTGTATCAGGATCGGGTGGACAATGTGATGGGTGTGCTGGATTCGCTGGATTTGCTGGGGATCGATGCCGCGAAGCCGATCACGCCGTATATCTCGACAGCGCGGTTCGTTCCGGCTTCGCAGAACGTTGAGGAGCTATTGGTGACCTTGCGTGAGGCGGCGCTGCAAATTGCTGTGGTAGTGGACGAGTACGGCGGTGCGGAAGGACTGGTAACGATTGAGGACTTGCTCGAAGAAGTGGTGGGTGAGATCGCCGATGAGCATGATGTTGTCCCGCAGCACAAGATGATCGAAAAGCTCGATCGTCACAACTTGCGGGTCAACGCGCGCATCGATGTCGATGACCTCGCCGAGGCCACACCGGTGAAGCTGCCGGAGGGGAACTATGAGACCCTGGGCGGATTCCTGATCGCCCTGGCGCGCGACATCCCGGAGGAGGGCAGCGTGATCCGCTTCCGCAAGTACAAGTTCACCATCGAACGGGTGTCGGATCGGGCAATCCAGCAGGTCAGCATCGAGTGGTAAGGTGCACCGAGGGTCGGGACCCAGGCCGGTGGCGGCGATTGTGTTCCGTCCTCCGGGCCAGCATCTGGACGTTGCCGGCCGCCTGGGACGCGTTCGACCCCACGCGCCAGAGACCAGCCATCCCCGGTTTCAGGTCGCGAGCACGGTCGGCTCATTCCAAGGGTCATCCCGCCAAGCCTTAGAAATATTTGTCGTATAATCAGTAACTAACGGAACATCGAGGGCTATTGCATTTGCGGCACGAAAGGAATAATTTACGCCGCGTGAAGCCTGGTTCTCCCTGGATAGTCGCGGGGGTTCATTTGAATGTCGTGGCTTATCCTTACCCGCTCTTTGAGGTGGACTCTCCAGCCGTAACTCTCGTCTTCACTGGCGATGCCGTCCATTTAACGGCCTAGGCCGGGCCGCCGCGACAGCTGGTGGTTCGTTTGTCGTTGCGTTGGAGGGGATCTTTCAGGGTCCTTTAGAAGTTATTTCCGTTACCGACAGGTAGCTACGCTCTATTGCGTTCAGCGCGCGATGCAGTTGCCAGGAGTGCAATTCAATGATTACACGCCGTAATGTTTTTCGATTGCCGGCTGTGCTGGTATGTGCGCTGTCACTCACCCCCAACGGCTTGTCCGCCAACCAAAACGGCGCCTCGCATGCCACACACGCTCTCGGGCAGGTCGACTTTCCGATTTCCTGCAGCCGGGAGGCGCAGACCGTGTTCGAGCGAGGTGTGGCGTTGCTTCATCATATGACGTACGAGCAGGCCAAACATGAGTTCACTGCCATAACGACGGCGGAACCCGAGTGTGCTATGCCGCACTGGGGGATCGCCATGTCGCTTTTCCATCCGCTCTGGTCCGACCAGCCGACCGAGGCCGAAGTGGCCAAGGCCCTGGCAGCAATTGACCAGGCTAAGACACTCGGTACGCTCAGCGAACGTGAACGTGCTTACATCGCTGCCGTCGAAGTCGTCTACAGGGATTGGAAAACGCTTGGCTATGCAGAAAGGCTGGTGGCCTGGGCCAGCGCCCAGGAGAAGGTTTATCGGGACTATCCCGACGATACGGATGCAGCCGCTTTCTATGCTTTGGCTCGAATCGCCACAGCGCCCAAATCCGACAAGACCTTTTCCCGGCAGAAAGCGGCTGGCCAGCTGCTGGAGCAGCTGCATCGCCGGGCGCCGGGCCACCCGGGTGGATTCCATTACCTCATCCATGCCTACGATAACCCGGTGCTGGCGGCGCGCGCGGTAGAAATTGCCAGAGAGTATGACCGGCTCGCTCCCGACGTGCCGCACGCGCTGCACATGCCGTCGCATATCTTCGTCAGACTGGGTCTCTGGGAAGACACGATTGCATGGAACGCACGCTCGGCGAATGCGGCCAAACAGCATCCCGTCAACGGTGCCGCTTCGCTGCACTACGCGCACGCTATGGATTACGTAATCTATGCGCACCTGCAGCGGGGTGAAGACCAGGCCGCTCGGAAAGCGCTGAAGGAACTCAACGCCGTAGCAAGACACCAGGACAACTTTGTCAGTGCTTACGGTGTCGCTGCCGCGCGGGCTCGCTATCCGCTGGAGCGCGCCCAGTGGGCGGAGGCCGTTACACTGCCGATACGCGTCCCGACCACCCTCAGCTGGGACAAATACCCCGCGGTTGAGGCCATCAGCCATTTTGCACGTGGCCTGGGCGGGGCGAGAAGCAATAACTTACGGGTCGCCAAGCAATCGGTTGCAGCACTCGATGACCTTGGACAGCGCTTGAAAGACACCGGCCAAGACTATTGGTCGGTACTCGTCGACGCACAGCGCACCGCGGTCAGTGCATGGGTAAGCTACGCTCAAGGGAAACACGATGAAGCGTTAAGGCTGATGAGCCAGGCGGCAGACATGGAAGACTCCGTAGACAAGCACCCCGTCACGCCGGGTGCCGTTTTACCGGCCAGGGAACTTCTCGGTGATATGCTCGCGCTGTCGAACAAGCCTGGCGAAGCCTTTGTGGCCTACGAGGCGGCCCTGGTCGTCTCGCCCAATCGATTCCGGAGTCTGTACGGTGCGTGGCAGACGGCTGAGCAGCTCGGGAAACCGCGGCAGGCAAAGGCCTACTACACCAAGCTGCAGGGACTTATCGCCGTCGCGGATGCCGCCAGGCCGGAGGTCAGGAAAATCAGGCTGGCGCTCGCAGATATTGAGACGTTCTGAACGCCGGTTGTTTTGCCGCTTGAGTAAAGTGTTCGTAAGGGGGTGAGATCTCCGGTACGTTTCGCCCCGTGCGGCCCACGTTGACCGTCGGCCGTGCGGGGTTTGCTTTACCGCGTAAATTGCAATGGCATCGCTGATCAATTGAATCATTCATGTGGAAGCCGTGCCGGTGACCAGGTTGCGGCCCTTTAGAAATCCCGAGTCGAAACCGTGCGGGCAGAGGAATTGAGGGTAGGACGCGCACTGCGGGTGTAAACTCGGTCCACGCTATCGTACTTTCGCGGCTCGCGGAGCGCCGAACAACTCTCGTGCCGAGGATGGCATCGCCCGCTGCCGCCGCGAGCTCGCTGGGACAAACCGCCTTGAGACGCTTTATCGATGCCCGTTTTCCGCCATCGCCGATGTTTCTGTCGCCGCCGGATGACCGCGCTCGGTGTGGTGGGACCGAATAAGGGCAAGGCCTTCACGCGCTGCGGTATGGGACCTTGCCTCGGACGAGAATGCGCCGCCACGGTGAGCAGAATCATCGCCGAGCACCACAAGCTCAGTATGGCGGAGGCCGGCCACTACAGGATCAGGCCCCCGGTGCGCCCGTTGACCGTCGGACAACTGGCGGGCACGAACATCGACAGCGACGTCGGGAGCACCACCGGCTGAGTGGCCGTTTGTGCGCACAGAAGGTTGGCCGGGGCGCTGGCGCTACAGTCGGATCGTCGTTTAAGTGTCCAGAGTCAGGTATATTTCAATGGCGCGACTGCGGAGACACCGATGCCCAGGCTTCTGACCGACCAGGCGATCGAACACTATCATCGGGAGGGTTACTACTTCCCGGTCAGGGTCCTCGACCGGCGCGAGGCGGCGCATCAGTTGTCACTGCTGCAGCGGTTCGAAGTCGCTCAGGGGAATCCGATTTCAGGCGCGCAGCGCAGCAAATCGCATCTACTCTTCCAGTGGGTTGACGATCTGATGCGCCACGCAAGCATTCTCGATGCCGTTGAAGACCTGATCGGGCCCGACATCCTGTGCTGGAACACACTGTTCTGGATCAAGGAGGCGCGCAGCGAGACGTTCGTCTCCTGGCATCAGGATCTGCGCTACTGGGGGCTCGATACGGATGACCTGGTGTCCGTGTGGCTGGCCCTGTCACCGGCCACTGTCGAAAGCGGGTGCATGCGGGTGCTGCCGCGCAGTCACAAAGGGGACCTGCTGCCCCACGACGATGAGTACCAGCCACACAACCTCCTGACGCGCGGCCAGGAGATCGCGGTGCCGGTTGACGAAGCGGCCGCTGTCTCGATGCCGTTGCAACCCGGTGAGATCTCGATGCACAACGTGCGCCTGGCACACGCGTCGACTCCGAATCGGTCCGATAATCGCCGGGTTGGATTGTCGCTGCACTACATGCCCACCTGCGCAAAGCAGACGGTCAGCCAGTGGGACAGCGCGGCGCTGGTCCGCGGCGAGGACCGTTTCGGACACTTCACCAACACCCCACGGCCGCAAAAGGACTTCGATCCGATTGCCGTTGAGTTTCACGAGCGCGCTACCGACGCGGTGCGCGAAATACTGTTCCGTGATGCCGAGAAAGTACGCGAGACGCTATGAGGAGAATGCTTCGATTCGCTGCGGCGGTACCATCGTCGCCGAGGTCACCGCAACGCTCACCGGTCCAAGCTCGAACAACGCCAGCGTAATCGGGGTCACCGTCGATCAGACGCCCTACCAAGATGCAAGTACGGGCTGATGGTTTCGGTGGTCGATTCCAGTGAAGCATAGTGCAGCGAAGCTTGGGTACGAAAGCCGAGTCGGTTACAACAGCCTCGAAACCAATCAATCAGGGTTCCCCGAGCGTGGCCTCGGCTATGGCTGAGGAAAGCCGATAGGCTCAGCATAGTCCCAGTTCACGGTCGCTCGCGTGCCCTCCGTATTTCTCACGCGGCGGCCAGGGTCGGTCGCACCAGTGCGGCTGGTTCAGCGCGGGTCAAAGGTTGGAGGTAAACTGCTGGCGCAATCGGATCAGTTGTCGGCCGTCGGCGAACGCTGGCCCGTCCCTGGCGACTGCTTGCGGGGGCATTCCCGCTGTAGTAACGTCGATCGAAACAAGCCGAAGTGCTGCTGGAGGAAACACCATGTCCACCAAGAATGACGATCCGTCGCGTACCCCTCTGAAGAACCTTTCTCGCCGCACGTTGCTGAAGGGCGCTGTCGCCGGCGCCGCCGTACTCGGCGCCCCGGCGCTGCTCACCGGGCGGGCACATGCCGCCGGTACTTACATGAACCTCGATGCGCTGCGCGGGGCCGGCATCGACTGGCGCATGGCCGCAGGGGAGAAGATCACCGTCGGGGTGATTCCGGCCGGCTACTTCCAGAACCTCAACACGGTGCTGGAGGACTTCACCACGCTGAGCGGCGTCGAGGTACGCCTCGAGATGATCCCGCCCGGGCAGATCCGTCAGAAGGCCGTGCTGGACCTGTCCAGCAAGACCGGCACTTACGCCTCGCACGCGGCTGACCCGATGTACTACATGCTGTATGTCGCCAACAACTGGATCGAGCCGCTCGACAACTTCCTGGGCGATGCCAAACTGACCGACAACAGCTGGTTCCAGTACGAGGACATCCAGCCGGGTCATCGCGGGGCGACGTCGGTCGACGGGCGGCCTTACGGCATCCCCTTCGACGGCGAGGCGACCATCCAGATCTACCGCAAGGACCTGTACGACGCCGCCGGCATCGGGCCGGCTGAGACGCTAGAGCAGTACGCGTCCAACGCAGCCAAGGTGCACGATCCGTCAAACCGGGTGTGGGGCTGCGCGCTGCGCGGTTTCCGCGGTGCCGGGCAGAACATGTACATCTACCCCTCGATCTTCCGCGCCTATGGCGGCGAGTGGTTCGACGGCAAGCGCATGACGGTGGATACGCCCGAGGCGCTGGGCGCGCTCGAATACTACGTCAACCTGCTCAACAAGTACGCCCCGGCGGGGGTGGAGAACTGGAACTGGCCGGATATCGCCGATGCCTTCGGGCAGGGCACGCTCGGTTCGTACATCGATGCGCACGGCAGCGCCGCGGTGGTGGCGAGCCCCGAAAAATCCAAGGTGGTGGGCAAGATCGGCTTCGCCCGCTGGCCCAAGGGGCCGTCGGGCAAGCGTGTCACCTCGATCTGGAACTGGAGCTTTCCGATCAACGGCGC
The DNA here is from genome assembly GCA_024644045.1 of Chromatiales bacterium. Taxonomy (GTDB): domain Bacteria; phylum Pseudomonadota; class Gammaproteobacteria; order JAHELT01; family JAHELT01; genus JAHELT01. The sequence goes on from JAHELT010000071.1 coordinate 7,841, forward strand.
GCTCACCAAGAAGCAGAAGCAGGCGACCTGGCTGTTCAACCAGTGGGCCGGCTCGCGCGAGGTGCAGGTGGCAACGACCTACGCATTCCCGGGCGCCTACAAACGCACCGGCGCGAACCGTGCCTCGCTGTGGAAGGACCCGAAGTTTCTCGATCTGATGTCGGGCTTCGGTCATAACTACACGCGTGCAGCCATCGACTCCTTCACCAACGACACCGATCCGGACTGGCGCCCGCGCCTGCCGCAGTGGCCGGCGGTGGGCGATACCATGGCAACCGCGATCCAGTCCGCCCTGGTCGGGCAGGCAAAGCCGAAGGCGGCGCTGCAGGACGCGCAGCAGAAGATCGACAAGATCCTCAAGGGCTGAGCTCGGTCCGACCGAAGGATCGACGGCGGGTGGCGTCGGGGCGGAGAGGCAGCCGCGTGTTCGCGGGCGAGTCGCGGTTCGCGCTCGCCCTGACCCTGCCCACGCTGCTGGTGCTGGTCATCACCACCAGCTTTCCGCTGCTGTATCTCCTGTGGAGCTCGTTTCAGACCATCAACCTCGCCATGCCGTTCCTGGACGGTTTCGCCGGTCTGGACAACTACGCCGAGATGCTGGTCGACAGCCGTTACTGGCACGCCATGGGCCTGACGGGTATCTACACCGTCACCAGCGTGTCGCTGCAGATCGTGATCGGTCTCGGGCTCGCGCTGCTGGTGATGCAGATACCGCGCGGTCAGTGGATCTTCCGCATTGTCGCCATCCTGCCGATCGTGCTGGCGCCGGTGGTGGTGGGGCTGTTCTGGCGCACCCTGATGCTGTCGCCCAACTTCGGCCTGGTCGACTTCCTGCTGCAATGGCTCGGCTTCGCGCAGGTCAACTGGCTCGGCGCCCCGACCCCGGCGTTGGTCTCGGTCATCGTCATTCACACCTGGCAATGGACCCCGTTCGCCTTCCTGGTGTTTCTGGCGAGCCTCGCCGCGCTGCCACCGGACGTCTACGAGGCAGCCAGGATCGACAAGGCCAACGCCTTGCAGCGCTTCTGGCACATCACCCTGCCGCTGCTGCGCCCGGCCATCGTCATCGTGGTAATCATGCGCGCCATGATCGCGCTGTCGGCCTTCGCGGCAATCTTTGCCGCCACCGGCGGCGGGCCGGGCACCGCCACCGAGATCCTCAATCTGTATGCGTTCAAGACCTCGTTCGTCGAGCTCAACTTCGGCTACGGCTCGGCGCTCGCCGTGTCGCTGCTGATCATTACTCTGGCGGTGTCGGGGGTGCTTTTTCATTTGCGCACCGCACGCACCGGCAAGCCCGCGCCGTGAACCGGCACCAGCGCGCGGCCGCGCGGCGCACGGTGGTGCTGATGACAGTGGCAGCCGCGCTGCTGCTGGTATGGGTGTTTCCGCTGATCTGGGCTGTGGTTGTATCACTGAAGACCGAAGCCGAGGTGCTGGCGTACCCGCCGAACGTGTTCTTCGCGCCCACTGGCCAGAACTACAACGATGCGCTCGTAGGCGGGTTTTCCATCGCGCCGAGCCTGCTCACCAGCGCGATCGTTTCAACCTCGACCACGGTGCTCACCATCGTGCTTGCCGTACCCGCCGCTTACGCCTTCGCCCGCCTGCGGCTGCCTGCCAAGAAGTCGCTGGGCTTCTACACGCTCGCCACCCAGATGGTGCCGCCGGTGGGGCTGGTCATTCCGTACTTCCTGATCCTGAACAGGATCGGCTGGCTCGACACCTACCAGGGCATGATCACGGTCTACCTGACTTTCTCACTGCCGTTCGCGATCTGGCTGATGGTCTCGTACATGGAAGACATCCCGGTCGAGATGGAAGAGGCGGCGTTTCTCGACAAGGCCAGCCGCCTGCAGACGCTGTGGCACATCATCATCCCGCAGGTGCGCGGCGGTATCGCGGTCACCGTGATCTTCGTGTTCCTCAACGCCTGGAACGAGTTTCTGTTCGCGGTGCAGCTCGGCGGCAACACGGTACGTCCGGTGACGGTGGCGATGTACAACTTTGTCTCCGTCGAGCAGACCCTGTGGGCCAAGCTCGCCGCTGCGGCCCTGATCGCGATGCTGCCGGTGGTGATCATAGGCATCGCCGGACAGAAGCAGATCGTAAAAGGGTTGACGGTCGGCGCGGTCAAGGGCGGAAGTCGTCGGTGAACGCGCAAGCGAAAGGCCGGGTGGTGCTGAAGGGCATACGCAAGACGTTCGGCAGCTTTGTCGCGCTCGACGACATCGATCTGGAGATCGAGCCGGAGGAGTTCTTCGCGCTGCTCGGACCTTCGGGCTCGGGTAAGACCACGACGCTGCGCATGATCGCGGGGCTCGACACGCCCGATGCCGGCGTGCTGGAAGTCGACGGCGTCGACATGACCTTTGCGCCGCCCGGCGAGCGAGACATCGCAATGGTGTTTCAGAACTACGCCCTCTACCCGCACATGACAGTGCGCGACAACATCGCCTTTCCACTCAAGATGGACCGGGTGGAGAAGAGCAGGATTCAACCGCAGGTGGTGCAGGCGGCAGAGCGAGTGCGCATTGAGCACTTGTTGCACCGCCGCCCCGGCCAGCTCAGCGGTGGACAGCAACAACGCGTGGCGCTGGCACGTGCGATTGTGCGCCAACCCAAGCTGTTTCTGCTGGATGAGCCGCTGTCGAACCTGGACGCGCAGCTGCGCCTCGAGACGCGCGTCGAACTGAAGCAACTGCAGCGCAACCTGAACGTCACCGCCATCTACGTCACCCACGATCAGGAAGAGGCGATGACGCTTGCCGACCGCATGGCCGTATTCCTGGACGGTCGGATCATGCAGGTCGGTACCCCGGACGAGATCTTCAACCGGCCGCAGACCATTTCGGTGGCGGCGTTCATCGGCAGCCCGCCGATGAACCTGTTACCGGCCACGCTCGACGGGCGAAGCGTGACGCTCGAAGGCCACAGCATCGAGTTGCGGAGCGCGCCGCCGTGTCCGCCCGGCCGCGTCACGGTCGGCGTGCGCCCGAGCCACCTGCGGGTAGACACCGGGGGCATCCCGGCGCGCCTGTATCTGACCGAGAACCTGGGCGAGAGCCGCCTGCTGAATCTCCTGATCGGCGAAAAACTAATCAAGATGCGACTGACGGAGCCCGGGGATTTCGCTGACGGCGATACTGTACCGGTTCTGTTCGACGCCGAGTCCATACACCTGTTCGACGCTGAAAGCGGTCTGCGGATCGACAACGACTGAAAAGGCGCAATCGTCATGCCTGACAAACCGAACATTCTGCTGATCATGAACGACGACATGGGCTACTCGGACATCGGGTGTTACGGCGGCGAGATCGACACGCCGAACCTCGACCGCCTCGCCGCCGGCGGGTTGCGCTTCTCGCAGTTCTACAACAGTCCGCGTTGCAGCCCCTCGCGCGCCTCCCTGCTGACCGGCCTGCACCCGCACCAGACCGGTATCGGTATCCTAACCTACCCGACCGGACCCGAGGGCTACGCGGGGAACCTCAACCGCAGGTGCGTCACCATCGCCGAGGCGCTGAAGGCAAGCGGCTACACCAGTTATCTGAGCGGCAAGTGGCACGTGGCTGCGAACCTGGTCGAGCCGACCGACGCCTGGCCCGCGCAGCGCGGCTTCGACCACTTCTACGGCACCATCATCGGCGCCGGCAGCTTCTACTACCCGAACACCCTTACGCGCGGAAACGAGAACATCGAGCACGAGGCGGAAAACGACGATGAGTTCTTTTATACGGACGCGATCAGCGATCAGGCGGCTCGTTTCGTCGAGCAGCACCAGGCGGAGCACCCCGATGAGCCGTTCTTCCAATACGTCGCCTACACCGCGCCGCACTGGCCGCTTCACGCGCACGAGCAGGACATCGCCAAGTACAAAGGGCGCTTCGACAAAGGCTGGGACCGTCTGCGCGAGGAGCGCCTGCAGCGCCTGGTTGACGCCGGGATCCTGGATGCCGCCTGGCAGTTGACCGACCGCGACCCGACCCAGCCGGAGTGGGAGCAGGCGGAGCACAAGGCGTGGTTGCTGCGCTGCATGGAGGTTTACGCGGCGCAGGTGGACCGCATGGACCAGGGCATCGGGCAGATACTGCAGGCACTGGAAGCGGTGGGTCGGCTGGAGGACACGCTCATTTTCTTTTTGTCCGATAACGGGGCCTGTGCCGAGGACATTCCCGAAGGCGTGCCGGTCGAGCAACTGGTCAACGACCTGATGATAGCGCGGTCGCACACGCGCAAGGGCGAGCCGGTGCGCTTCGGCAACACGCCCGACATCACACCGGGCGCCGAGGACACCTACCAGAGTTACGGGACCGCCTGGGCAAACTTGTCGAATACGCCGTTCCGGCTCTACAAGCACTGGGCGCACGAAGGCGGCGTCTCGACACCGCTGATCCTGCACTGGCCGCGGGGCATCACCGCTGCCGGCGACGTGCGTCACGCACCCGGCCAGCTTCCGGACATCATGGCCACGATTCTCGACGTCGCCGCAACCGATTACCCAAGTGAACACGCGGGCAACCGGATACTACCGCTGGAAGGCAAAAGCCTGGTGCCGTTCTTCGACGGAAAATCCGAGCACGAAAGGCCACTTTTCTGGGAACACGAGGGCAACGCCGCGGTACGCCTCGGCAAGTGGAAGCTGGTGCGCGAGTACCCGGGGCCGTGGGAGCTCTATGACATGCAGGCGGACCGCACGGAGACGCAAGATGTCGCCGCGTCTTACCCGGACGTGGTGCGTGATCTCGGTGCCCGTTACGATGTCTGGGCCGAACGCTGCGGCGTGATTCCGCGCGAGAAGATCCTCGAGATGCTGGCGCAACAGGAGGGCAAGGCGTTCTGGGAGGACGAATAGTCAGCGGCGTATGAACGACCTGAACGAGCCGGCCAGCAACTGCTGCACGCGCGCGCGGGCAGACCCGCCGGACGATGCCGGCATTGCGCCGGCGAGGATGGCGCCGGGTGATGCGGTGACGCCTGAATACAGCGGCCTTGTCACCATAGAGGCGACCGAATTCCGCATGGGCAGCAACAGTGAGGAAGGTTTCCGTGCCGATGGCGAGGGGCCGGCGCGACCGGTGCACTGCGACGCTTTTCGAATAGCCCGCCATGCGGTGACCAACGCCGAGTTCGCGCGCTTCGTCGAGGCGACGGGTTACGTCACGGATGCCGAAGCCTGCGGCTGGTCGTTTGTGTTCCAGGGATCGGTGTCAGAGACGGTCAGGTGCCGTGCTGAACGCACCAGCGCCGATGCGCCCTGGTGGCTGCAGGTCCCGGGTGCGTGCTGGGTAAAGCCGGAGGGGCCGGACAGCAATGTGCGCGAGCGCATGGATCACCCGGTGACGCACGTGTCGTGGCGCGACGCCACAGCCTACTGCGGCTGGTCCGGCACGCGCCTGCCCACGGAGGCCGAGTGGGAATGCGCGGCACGGGGCGGACTGGACGGCAGAACCTATCCGTGGGGCGATACGCTGACGATCGACGGAGGACACCGCTGTAACATCTGGCAGGGCGAGTTTCCCGAGGTGAATTTCGGGAGCGACGGCTACCTGGGTACCGCGCCGGTGCACGCCTTCGAGGCCAACGGTTATGACCTCTACAATGTTTCAGGCAATGTCTGGGAGTGGTGCGCAGACTGGTTTTCGCCGAGCTACCATCGCGTCACGCGGTCCGCCAACCCGCTGTACCTGATTCCAACGGGCAGCCGTTCGATGCGCGGCGGCTCTTTTCTGTGCCATAGTTCCTATTGCAACCGCTACCGGGTAGCGGCTCGCGCTTCCAATACGCCGCACAGCTCCACCAGCAACTGCGGTTTTCGCGTCGCGGCGGATTGTGTCGCAGGCGCAGAGCGTGGAGCAGCAGGCGAGCGCCTTTGATCCTGAAGCGCGGCCCGGCGTTGAAGTAGGTTGCGGCGAAGCTTGCCCACCAAAGCCGAGCCGGTTGAAACGGTCTCGCAATCTGTTTGAAGGAGAAGAACCCTTGAGCACCAAAGTGAAGATTACACCCGCCGAAAACGGTCCCTTTCTCGTCGAAGGGACCATGGAGATCACGCGTCTTTCGGACGGAGAGAAGTTCGAGATCAACGGAAAGGCTGCGCTGTGTCGCTGCGGCGGATCGAAGAACAAACCGTTCTGCGATGGATCGCACAAGACGAACGGCTTTTCCAGCGCCAAAGAACCGGACCGGACACCGGACAAGCGTGAGGACTACCGTGGTCAAGGGATCACGATTCACGACAACCGTGGACTGTGCGCACACGCCGGGCATTGCACGGATAATCTGAATAGCGTGTTCAGGAGCGGGGAGGAACCGTGGATCGACCCGGACGGCGCGTCCGTCGAAGAGATTGCCCGGGTGGTGTCAATGTGCCCGTCGGGCGCATTGAGTTACTCGTTGGCCGGCCAGGAGCATCGCGATTGGGGAGGCGACCCAGCGCTGATGCTGGCCCCCAACGGACCGTACGTGATCACGGGCGGAGCCGCGGAGCTGATAGGCGTCGAACTGCCTGCCGGCGCGACGCTGGATCATCTGGACCTGTGCCGCTGTGGTAAGAGCAAGAACAAGCCGTTCTGCAGTGGCGCTCACTGGGATGTTCACTTCGACGAGGATGCGCCGCCGCCGGAGTCCTGAGTCAGGATCGATGGTCGAGGCAGCGGGAATCGACAACGCGATGTCTACGCGGCGCGTTGCGTTGTAAAAAACCGTCATCTCTAATGCGCTGCCAGGAATTGAGGTCCGCGCAGTCGGCGGCTTGCGGCCGGTCCTGTGAGCATCGATGACATGCAGGAGATCCAGGCCGATGTCGTATTGCTCGATGCCCAGGTGTTCACCCCGCTGATTCTGCAGGCGTTCAAGAATGCAGCGGCGCACGGTGCAGATCCCGCACTGGCAGTACTGGCGGCCGATCCGCGGGTCGCCGAGGCCGTGGGCCGGCTCGACGGGTGGGACTATTCGACGCCAACGGGAGTGGCCGAAGGCTATGACGCCGCCGATCACAACGGTGAGCGGAGCGGACCCTCTGCCGAGGAAATCGCACACAGTATCGCTGCAACGATTTACTCGGTCTGGCGCGCCGAGATGATCGGCCACACCATTGATGCGGTGCTGGATCCGCTCGGGTTACCGCGACCGCCGAGCAGCCTGTCCATGACCGCGCTGAGAAATCTGCTTGATCATTATGACTCGGAGTCTGGCGTCGGAGCTTCCGGACTCGATTTCTTCAACGTGCCGGGCATCGCCGATCCGATCGCACGGCGCGACGTGCTGATTCTCCTGAGTCTCAAAGACGCACTCGACAGCCTGGCAGGCCCCGCGTTTGCCGCTGCATTTGGTGGTTCGACGGAACAGATGGACTATCGCTGGGGCCGTCTGCACCGCATCGTGCTCGCCCATCCACTGGGTCCGCCGTTCGATATACCGCCTGCGGGCGGGGCGTTTCCGCCGTCGTTCAACGATCTGCCGGGTTTTGCGGTGGACGGGGGTTTTGGCGTGGTCGATGCCTCCAGCCATCCTGCACGTGCCGACAGCAGCGATGCGTTCATGTTCGACAGTGGTCCCTCGCGCCGGTATGCGGGCGAGGCGAAAGGCAGGCGCGGCATAAGCGGGCGCACGGTCTTGCCCGGCGGCGAGAGCGGCGTGCTTGGCAACCCGCTGTACGCGAACATCCTTGAGCGCTGGCTGACGAACGAGTCTTACCCGATCCGCCAGCGCACGAAAGATGTCAAACGGAGCGCTGCGTCGACGCAGAAATTCGTGCCCCTCAGAAGGAAGCACGGTGATTGCGACGACCATGATGAGCAAAATGATCATGCCGATGACGAGGACGGAAAAGAAGACTGTCGGTAGCAAGGATTCTGTCACTTCAACGCGTCCGCTTCGGCTGATTTCGATAAGGTTCGTTCAAGTCTTGATTGCGATCAAGTGCACGACTGCCAGCGGGTCTAGATTATCGGAAAGGGCAGGGCACCGTCGTCGTGGGCCTGTTCAGACGATGGACCAAGGGGAGAATTCAGATGACCAGCGCCGAGCGACTGATCGAGCAGCATGTCAGAGAGTACGAGTCGCGGCTCAAGCACGTCGATGAATTACTAACCCGTGCGCACAGCCAGGCCGCCGGCACGCCGGAAGAGGCGATCGAGCGCGAGCTCGCCGAGCTGACCGAGTCGCGAGACGAGCTCGCTCGACACGTGGAACAGCTGAGGCACTCCCGGTCGTTGCCCGATCAGAGCGAGGAGGGGAGCGGCAAGGGCGGGCCGATGGGAGTCTGGGATGCTATTGCCAGCCAACTGGAAAAGCTGATCGAACGCCTCGAGCGTTGAGCCCTTCGCGGCCTGCGCCGGTCCGGTAACGCTGCGGCCAAGTGCTACGCTCAGTCTTCACCGGTAAGCGCGACGAGTGCTTGCGCCAATCCGGTGGCCACCTCTGCCATGCGCGCGTAGTCAAGCCGGTCGGGCGTGTCGAGCGGCGAGTGGTAATAAGCGTAACGGTAGAAGGCCGTGTCGGTTACCATAAGCGCCGGGTAGCCGACGCGCCAGAACGAGATCTGATCGCTCCACGCCACTCCCGGCACTGCCTGGAATGCCGCCAGCCGTTCACAGGGGAACTGTGAGCGGGAGCGGAATGCCGACACCACCTGGCGCAGCTGCCGGCGCGAGCGCAGATTCGAGACGAAAGCGATGAAATCGCCGCGGTCGGGGTAGAACCAGCGCAACAGCGGCGGATAGCGCTGGCTGCCCGGCCGGTCGCTGAAGCAGCCGAGCATCTCCAGCGAGAGCATGATGCGGATGTCGTCGCCGCGCGCACGGGCTGCCCGGGCATAGATATCGCTGCCCATTTCGCCCGACATGAAAAAGGGCGGTTCCTCATTCACGAAGGCCACTAGTCGCAGTGTCTGCGCCGCGCCCCGCCCGTGAAGGGCCCGACCGAGCTCGAGCAGCGTGGCAATGCCGGAGCCATTGTCATCGGCACCGGGACTGCCTGGCACGGTGTCGTAGTGAGCTCCCGCCAGCAGGATACGCTTCGGCTCGGTGGTGCCCGGAAGCTCGATCTCGAGATTATCGCAATCTACGCCGCGCACCGTATAGCGTTGACGGGTCACGCTATGACCCTGCTTGTGCCACTCATTTTCGATGTAGTCAGCCGCCGCGGAAAGACTCCCGGGACGAAAGACATTGCGCTCGCCTATACGGCCGGCCAACGCATCTACGTGCATGCGCAGCCGCTGTTCCGAAATGTTCAAAGGGCCGGTCTCGAGCATCGCAGTAGCTTTGTTGGTTTTGCAGTGGATGATAAAGAATACAGAGCGTTACGCGGTAGCATTTTCGTTTTGCTAATTTGGAGAAGACCCAGGCTCAAACGGTGTCGAGATTAGACGCCCACGATGCGGAATTGGCAGATATCGAGCAGCAACTCATCGCAATACAAGCGGAGCTCAGTTCACGGGAGGAGGTCGAACGCCGACTGCCACGTTGCAACCGCAGCTTGATCGAGGTCTAACCTAGATCCGGTCGTTGGGCGTCTCCTTCGATCCTGGCAGACCCGCGGACGCGAAACAGCCCGCCAACGGCGGACGCCAGGACGCTGGTGCAGGCGGGCGGAAATCGGACTGTTGTGGCCCCAACCGTTTTCAATGAGTTTGGCGCTCGATGCCGATCACATGTGTCAGCGCGCCGATCCCGAACTCCCCCACCCCAACTGCCTGTTACGCATACCTTTTTCTTTCGGCGCAGTTTAAGTTTGTTCGACAGGACACCCTTTGCTATGGTGGCGAAAAGTCCCGCGCAACGGGATTATCGAAGAGACGACTCTGGCCTCCCGTCCTCACAGAATTAGTGACAAGGCGGCCTGGGCAAGCGAGCGCTTGACCTGGCTAGTCGAGCGCGTGTGTGTATTGCTTGCCGTGGCGCTCGTGCTGGACGTCTGGTTCGGTGTGCTCGTGCGTTACCTGCTTCCGCTGCCCTTCACCTTCATGGAAGAGGCGGCTCGCTACCTCATGATCTGGACGGCATTGCTCGCCGTGTCGATCGGCATCGCACGGCGCGAGCACATCGGGGTGGAACTGGTCTTTGACAAGTTCCCGCCGACCGTGCAACGCGTGCTTCTGGGCGTGCTCGACGTGCTGGCGATCGCCTTTTTCGCGTTCCTGCTCTTCTACGGCATCGGCATGGTCGAAAAAGGGACGCGCCACTTCACGATGATCTACGGCATGACGAAAGCACTGCCCTTTGCGGCAGTGCCGGTATCGGCCGCGCTCGCCTGCGTACAGCTGGTGCTGGTGGCCATCCGCGACCAGGGGCGATGGACTGACACCGAGGGCCCCATCGAGCCCGGCAAGGCGCTTTCGTGACCTGGGTCGCGCTCACATTTTTCTCGCTCCTGATCCTCGGCATGCCCGTCGGTTACGTGCTCGGCATTGCCGGCGTCGTCGGCATGATCACTATCGGCGGCTCCGGGCGGTTCCTGGCCATGGCGCCTGAGCGCTTCTTCGCCGGGCTGGACCTGTTCCCGTTCCTCGCCATGCCGTTTTTCATCCTCGCCGGGGAGATCATGAACCGCTCGGGCATCACCGATCGGCTGATGCGCTTCGCCGACGCGCTGGTGGGCTATCTGCGCGGCGGCATGGCACACTCGAACATGCTGGCATCGGTGTTTTTTGCCGGCATTACCGGCGCGGCGACCGCCGACGCCGCTGCGTTCGGCAACACGCTGGTTCCGGCGATGGTCAAGCAGGGCTACACGCGGCCTTTCGCCTGCGCCGTGACCGCGGCCGGCTCGATCATCGGCCCGACGATCCCGCCCTCTACCCTGATGGTGATCTACGGCTCGCTGATGGGCGTATCGATCGCCGGGCTGTTCGCGGCCGGCATCCTGCCCGGGCTTTTGATCTGCCTGCTGTGCATGGCGGTTATCGCCTCGCTCGGGCGCCGGCTCAACCTGCCGAAAGCGGAGGGCGGACCGAGTCTGACGGCGATTCTGGCGGCATTCAAACACAGCCTCAGCGCGCTGGTGCTGCCGATTATCATCCTCGGCGGCATTCTCGGCGGGATAACGACGCCGACCGAGGCGGCTTCCATCGCCGTGTTCTATGCGCTGGTGGTGGGCGGACTGGTGTACCGGGCCCTGTCCTTCGCCGATCTGTTTGAAATGCTCGTGCGCACCGTGCGCATTACCGGCGTCGTGTTCCTGATCATTGCCTCGGCCTCGATTCTCGGCTGGTGGATGACCTTCGAGCAGATCCCGCAGGCGATCGCGGCCGCTTTCCTCGCCGTGTCGGAGAACCCGGCCGTGATCATCGGCTTGATCCTGGCGCTGCTGCTGTTCATCGGCCTGTTCATGGACATCAACGCGACGCTGGTCATCCTCGCCCCCGTGCTGGCGCCGCTCACCCTGCAGATCGGTATGGACCCGGTACACGCGGGCGTGATGATCGTGCTCGCGCTCAACATCTCGTTGATGACGCCGCCGGTGGGTGCCTGTCTGTTCGTGCTTGCCTCGGTAACGGGGGAGAAGCTCGAGGCGATCGCCCGAGACCTGTGGCCGTTCCTCATTGCCGAGGTCGGTGTGCTGCTCGTCATCGCCTACTGGCCGGGGCTCACACTGTTCATTCCCCGCCTGCTCGGGTTCGCGGAATAAGTCAACCCCGAGCACGCAGTTCACTGAAAGCACAGGAGGATTCGACATGACCCAGCTCAAACGCCTGACCCTGACGGCCGCCGCCGCGCTGCTGGCGGTCAGTTTCGGTGCCGCACCGGCGCTCGCGCAGAAGACGCTTCGCCTCGGCCACCTCAATCCGGAAGATCCCTTCGAGAGCCATTCCGGGGCGATGGCGGCGGTGTTCAAATCCCTGGTGGAGACCGGTACCAACGGCTCGATCAAGGTGCAGCTCTTCCCGAACGGCCAGCTCGGCAAGGACAACGAGGTGATCGCGCAGGTCCGCGACGGGATCGTGGAGTCGACGATCTCCTCGGCGGGTGGTGTGGCCCAGCACTATCCGCTGGTCGGGGTGTTCGACGTGCCGTTCGCGTTCCCGAACATCGCCGTGGTGCACAAGGTGATGTCGCTCGACAGCGACTTCGGTAAGAAATTCGCGAGCGACCTGGAGGCGAAGACCTCCGGGATCAAGGTGATCGGTCTGCTCGACAGCGGCGGCTTCTTTGCGTTCAGCAACTCCAAACGCCCGATCAAGAGCGTGGCTGACATGAAGGGCCTGCGCATCCGCACGATGACCCTGCCGACCCACGAGACCGTGGTCGCCTCGCTCGGGGGCCAGCCAACGCCGCTGCCGTGGGCCGAGGTCTACACCGCGTTGCAGACCGGCGTCGCGGATGGCCAGATGAACCCCATTCCGATCATCGCATTCGCGAAGTTCGACGAGGTGCAGAAATACCTCTCGATCACGAACCACATCATCACGCCTTACCTGTGGTTCATCAACAAATCGTTCTACGACGGGCTCACCGCCGAGGAGCGTAGTGTCATCGACTGGGCCGCCGTGGCCGCAGTCGACGCGGGGCGCGGTGTCTCACGGGTGATCGAAGCCTCGGACAAGGGGTTGCCCAGGCTCGCGAAGAAAATGAAAGTCAACGCGCTGCCCGCCGTGGAGCTGCAGAAGTTCGCCGACGCTTCGCAACCGGCAGTACAAAAACTCATCGCGGACAAATTCGGCGCCGAAGGCATGGGCATGCTCGAATCGATGCAGGGCGCGATAAAAAAGGCGGGAATGTAGATCCCATCGCCTCGTGACCGGGTGGCCCACGCCCGGTCACGGGGCACGGAGACTCATCCCGCGCCGGAGGTTTGTAGCATGACGAAGGCGCTTGGACGCCATCCCATCCACCTGTACCGTAACGCGCTCGCGGCCGACGCGAGGTCGTACGGTCCCGAGCAGCGCGCTATCCTCAATCCGCAGGAGGCCGAGGCGGCGCGACGGGAGATCGAGTCCTGGCCGGGGTTTGCACCGACACCGCTGGTGTCGTTACCGGGTCTCGCCGCGGCGGTGGGCATCGGCTCGATCGCCTACAAAGACGAGGGAGCGCGTTTCGGCTTGCGCAGCTTCAAGGCGCTTGGTGGCGCGTACGCCGTGTACCGGCTGCTGGCCCGCGAAGCCGAGCGCACCGGCGCGGGCCCGGTGACCGCGGCAGGACTGGCCGCCGGCAAGCACCGCGCGCTGACGTCCGGCGTCACGGTGTGCTGCGCGACCGACGGCAACCACGGACGTTCGGTCGCCTGGGGTGCGCAGACTTTCGGCTGCGACTGCACGATCTTCATCCACGAAACGGTGAGCTCGCAGCGTGAGGCGGCCATCGCCGCCTACGGCGCGCGCGTGGTACGCCACCCCGGCAACTATGATCAGGCGGTACACCGCGCCGCCGAGGAGGCGGCCGCCAACGGCTGGGTGGTGGTCTCCGACACCTCCTACGAGGGCTACACCGACATCCCCCGCGACGTCATGCACGGCTATACCGTGATGGCCGACGAAGCGCTGCGCGCGCACGCGCAGACTGGCCCCCCCACGCACATTTTCATGCAAGGTGGCGTGGGCGGTGCGGCCGCCGCGGTGCTGGCGCGGTTCTGGTGGGAGTACGACACTCAGTGCCCGCGCTTCGGCGTCGTGGAGCCCGACAAGGCGGCGTGCCTCTACGAGAGCGCGAGGGCCGGACACCGGGTTGCCCTCACCGGCGATATCGAGACGGTCATGGCGGGGCTGTCCTGCGGTGAAACGTCCCTGCTCGCCTGGCCGATCCTTTACGGTGGCGCGGAGTTTTTCGCCACCATTCCCGACGCGGCCGCGCTCGAGATAATGCGCATACTCGCGGAGGGCGTGGACGGGGACCCGCCGCTGGTTGCCGGTGAATCGGCCGGGACCGGTCTCGCGGGCGTGCTGGCGGCCATGGCCGACGGTAACGCTGCGCAACAGATGGGACTCGGCACCGATTCCCGCGTGCTGGTGTTCGGTACCGAAGCCGATACCGATCCCGAACTCTACGAAAAGATCGTGGGCCGCCCGGCTGAAGCGGTTCGTCGCACCGCCTGAGCGGAGGACCAGCGCATGCCTGCCAGCAATCTGCGAGTCAATCTGGAACGCCTGCTCGGGCGCATCCAGACGCTCGCCGAGGTGGGGTCGATCGAGGGCGGCGGTGTCTGTCGCCTGGCCTTGAGCGATGAGGATAAAGCGGGGCGTGACCTGGTCGTAAGCTGGATGCGCACGGCCGGGCTCGAAGTGCACATCGACCGAATCGGCAATGTGGTCGGCGTGCGCGCCGGTAAGGTCGGCGGACCGGCGGTCATGACCGGCTCGCACATCGACACCGTGCGCACCGGTGGTCGCTACGACGGCAACCTCGGGGTGCTTGCCGGCCTCGAGGTGATCGAGACCCTGAACGATCTGGACATCACCACGGAGCATCCGCTTGCGGTGGCGTTTTTCACTAACGAGGAGGGCGCTCGCTTTGCGCCCGACATGATGGGCAGCCTCGGCTACGTAGGCGGCATGGAACCCG
>JAHELT010000237.1 GCA_024644045.1 Chromatiales bacterium
CGCGATGCGCGGATCGAGCCCGAGCATCGACCTGGCACTGTCCGCCGAGGCGATCGCGATCTGGGCGAGCTGGCCGGCATCCGGCTGCACCACGAGGCCGCAGTCGGCGAAGATCAGCGCGGGTGCAGCGGCATAGTGCGCCGGATCCGGCAGCATGATGAAGTAGCTCGAAACCAGTGAGCAGCCCGCACGCAACCCAAGCAGCTGGATCGCGCTGCGCACCACGTCCGCGGTGGTGTTACGCGCGCCAGCGACGGAGCCGTCGGCATCGCCGAGGTGCACCATCAGATTGGCGTAGGTGAGCGGCTCGCGCGCGGCGGCCAGCGCTTGCTGCTCGCCGAGGCCCTTGTGCTTGCGCAGGCGAAACAAAGCGTCCGCGTAGCGTTCGAGGTTGTCGGCCTCGGCCGGATCGACGACGTTTACCGGTACCGATGCTGAGCCCCCGGCACCCAGCGCCCGGCCGATCTCGTCGCGGTTGCCGAGCAGCGTGAGCGACGCGAGGCCGCGTTGCTGAATCCGCTGCGCGGCCTCTATTACGCGCGCATCCGCGCCTTCGGCCAGCACGACGTGACGCGGATCGGCGCGCGCCTGCTCGGTGAGTTCGTCGAAAACCGTCATCAGTGCGGATTGTACGGGGTTGAACGGCGTGTTGATCTTGTTGCGTGTACTGACACCAGCGCGAGAGATCCGACTACGTCCCGCCCATCGACGCGCGCGCTTCGGCCCGCGCACGGGCCGCGGCGCCAAATGCGGAGAACAGCGCGCGAGACAAGTCATCTTCCCAGTAACGCCACTCCGCGTGCCACTGGATGCCGAGGGCGAAATTCGCAGCATCGGCAACGCGCACCGCCTCGACCAACCCGTCCGGCGCGGCGGCCTCGACCACCAATCCGGTCCCCAGCCGGGCGACTCCCTGCCCGTGCAGAGAATTGACCTCGACGGTCTCCCGGCCGACCAGCCCCGCGAGTATTCCCTCGCGGCTCAGCTCGACCGCATGCACGGGCGCGTACTGCTGTTCGCGCGGCAACGCGGTGTCCTCGCGGTGATCGAGCAACCCGGGCTGCTGGTGGACATGCTGGTGCAGCGTTCCGCCGTAGGCCACGTTCAATTCCTGAAAGCCGCGGCATACCGCCAGCAGCGGGATCCCGTTGTCCACGGCGGTGCGGATCATCGCCAGCGTCAGGGCATCACGCTGAGCGTCCAGCTGCTCCATCGGGAAATCGAGGTCACCCCCGTAGATGGCCGGGTTGACGTTGGAGGCACTGCCGGGGAAGAACACGCCGTCCATGCGCGTCAGCAGCCCGCGCAGATCGACGTGATTCTCGAGCGAGTGGAGATCCCTGCCGGCACCGAAGGCGGGCACCAGCACCGGCATGCAGCCCGCACCGTGCGCCACGGCATTGATGTATTTCTCGCCCACCGCATGAAACGGGTGGATGCCGACCTGCTTGACGTCGCAGGGTATGGCCACGAGTGGCCGGTCCGGCGGTCCGTCCGCAGGCGTGCTCGAAGGGGTTGGCAGGTTGGGATCCACTTCGTTCATTCGGCTTCTCCGAAAACCGCTGCTCAGAACCGGTCGCGCAGCGAGTAGTATGTCATTGCCATCGCCAGCAGCGGCCAGCGCAGCCAGCGGCCGCCGGGAAACGGGCGGCTGCGGATACGCTCCATTATCTCCATGCGCGCGGTCGACCCGTCAATGGTTTCAGCCAGGATCTGCCCGGCGATGGTTGCCATGCCCACGCCGTGCCCGGAGTAGCCACCCGCGATCAGCACATTGTGCGCGAGATGCCCGAAACAGGGTAAGCGCGAGCGCGTCACCGCCAGTGTGCCGCCCCAGCCATAGTCTATTTTCGTATCAGCGAGCTGCGGATAGATCGCCAGCATGTGCGGGCGCACGAACGACTTGATGTCGCGGGGAAACGTGTAGCGGTAGCTTTCCCCGCCGCCGAACAGCAGACGGCGGTCCGCGGATAATCGATAGTAGTTGATCACGAACTTCGAATCGGACACGGCAACATCGTCACGAATGAGCTCGCGCGCGAACTCCTCGGGCAGCGGCTCGGTGGCGATGATGTAGTTGTTGATCGGCATCGTGCGGTCGCCGGCGCCGGCGCCCAATCGCTCGAGATACCCGTTACAGGCGATGATCACGGCGTCCGCGTCGACGTGCCCGTTCGCGCAGCGCACCCGGCAACCCGCGCCGGCCGTGTAACCGAGCACCGGGCAGCGTTCGAAAACCCTTACGCCCGCCGCGCGCGCCGCGCGGCCCAGCCCCAGCGCATAGTTGAGCGGGTGCAGGTGCGCTGCGCCGCGGTCTATCGTGCCGCCGTGATAGCAGTCCGTGCCCAGGTGCCCGCGGATTTCCTCCCGCGACAGCGGCTCGATCTGCTCGTAGCCGTACTCGGCACGCAGTTTTTCGACGTAGCGATGCGTGTCGGCGACGAAACGCGCGCGATGGTCGGCGTGGATGGCGCCGGGCTTCAGATCGCAATCGATCCGATGGCGCTCGATCAGCGCTTTCACGAGCCGCTTGGCTGCCTCGGCGATCTCCCAGAGCTGACGGGCGTGATCGACACCCAGCCGCCGCTCCAGCTCGGTCTGCGAACGCCGCTGGCCGCTGCCGAGCTGGCCGCCGTTTCTCCCCGACGCGCCCCAGCCGATCCGGTGCGCTTCGACCAGCACGGTATCCGCACCCTGCTCGGCGAGGTGCAGCGCAGCCGACAGCCCCGTGTAGCCGCCGCCGATGACACAGACGTCGCAGGACAGCTGTCCGGCTACGCTGGGCAGCGGCTCGGGCCGGTCCGCCGTCGCGGCATAGTACGAGGGGGGGTACTCGCCGAACGTGTCGTTCACGGTCAGCAGACGGCCCATGGGCGACGCCATGGCGCTCAACTTGCGGCTTGCAAGGCGTCGGGCAGCGCCGCCGCGAACACCTCCAGGTCCTCATCGGTGCCGGCACTGACACGAATGCAGCGATTCAACGGGGCAACGCCCGGCATCCTCACGAACACGTCGCGGGCCACCAGCGCCGCCAGCACCCGGCCGGCGTAGTCGCCGTCGCGGCCGCAATCTATGGCCACGAAATTGGTCGCCGACGGCAGCGTGCTGAGCCCGTTGTCGCCGGCTATCTCGGCAATGCGCGAGCGCGCACGCGCGACCTTATCGATCACGGCGTTCAGGTGCTCGCCGTCCGCCAGCGCGGCCAGACCGCCTGCCTGCGCGATGCGGTTGACGCCGAAATGGTTGCGCAGCTTGTCGAAGCTCTTGATCAACTGAGCCTCGCCGATGGCATAGCCGAGGCGGCAGCCCGCGAGGCCGTGCGCTTTCGAAAACGTGCGAAAGCGCAGTACCCTCGGGTCGCCGGTGTCTATCGGCGGCACGGTGCCGGACGGTGCGAACTCGTAATACGCTTCATCGAGACACAGCAGCGTGCCGTCAGGCACGTTGTCGATCATCCGCTGGACCGTACCGGCATCCCACCAGCTGCCCATAGGGTTGTCGGGATTGGCGAGATAGATAAGCACCGCTTTGTGCTCTCGCGCCAGTTGCAGCAACGCGTCCGGGTCCTCGTGATCATCGCGGTAAGGCACGGTCACTATCCGCCCGCCGCAGGTCGCGACCTGATAGTTGAAGGTTGGATAGGCACCGAGTGAAGTGGCCACCGGCATACCCGGTGCAACGAACAGACGCGCGGTATAGCCGAACAGTCCATCGATGCCCTCGCCCACCAGAACGCTGTCAGGCGAGACACCGTGCGCCTCGGCCAGCGCGTGTTTCAGATCATGGTTTTCAGGATCGCCGTACTTCCAGGCCTGCAGCGCTTCCTGCTGCATGGCCCGCACCGCGTGCGGCGACGGACCGAACACGCTTTCGTTCGCGCCGAGGCGCGCACGAAACGCCCTGCCCCGCGCACGCTCCTGCGCCTCCGGTCCAACGAACGGCACGCTGCTCGGCAGCTCCGAAACAATCGGCGTGAATCTGTAGCTCATGCCATGAAGCCTGCGGTGTAGACCGCATTACTCTACCGCAGGCTCAGGGCGCCGGCCAAAAAACAACTGTCACCCCTCGGGCTCCTGTACACTGGCGGCGGCCGAAGGGGGACCCGGTGAAGCTGATCGGCAACTATCTGTCGCCCTACGCGCGCCGCGTGGCGGTGAGTCTCAACACCCTGGGCATGCCCTTCGTGCTCGAACAGGTGTTCGTGTTCAAGGACCCCGAGCGCGTGCGCAAGCACAATCCGCTGGTGCGGGTGCCGACGCTGATCCTCGACGATGGCGAGACGCTGATCGAAAGCTACGCCATCCTGGACGCGATCGACGAGCTGGCAGGCGCCGAACGGCGTCTCACGCCCGCCGCGGGCGCCGAGCGTCGACGTGTAATGAAGCTGACCGCGATCGGCGTCGGCGCCATGGAAAAGGCTCAGTGGGCCTTCTACGAGGGACGCTTTCATCCGCCCGAGAAGGTCCATGTGCCCTGGGTCGAGCACAACGATAATCAGGTCCTCGGCGCCTTTGCGTTTCTCGACCAGCAGGCCCGGGAGGCCGGTGACAACGGCTGGCTTGTCGGCACTGAAACGATGAGCCAGGCCGATATCGGCGCGGCGGTCGCCTGTACGTTTGCCGGTGCCGTCAGACCCGGGATCGACATCGCAACCGCGTATCCGTACTTGGCCGACTTTACCGCACGCTGCGAAGCGCTCGAGGCGTTTCGGCGGGCGCCGCTGCCGGAAACCTGAACACGCGTCCGGTGAGCAGACTTCGATGATCAGCCTGTTGATCATCTACGGGCCTCCGGTGCTGTTCCTGCTGCTGGTTGCGGGCACCGTCTACGGTATCGTCAGGGCATACCGCAAAGACGGGTTCAGGGTCGGTCTGGATAAACCACTGTTCCGTAAAGCAACGCGCGAGGAGAGGAAGCGAGCGCTCCTGCGTGATGCCATCATCGCGGCAATCGTGGTCGCCGTTGCCCTGCTCTACTCGTACTTCTCGGCAGACGCAGGGTGATGATCTACCTGCGCAGTGCGCTGCCGGCGCGGGTTTCAGGTCTGTAAACGAGTGTTAAATCTGCGCATACCCGGCGAAAACTCGCCTATTATTTGCGCGGACAACCGGGCCGGCAAGCGAACGCCGACTGAGAGCGGTGAATGCAAGTTGCCGGCCCTGACGCCCACCGGTGGGCGTGGTTAAAAATCAACCAAAGGCCGGATGGAATCATGCAAACTCAGACCTCTGAAGCACGCGTCCGCTCCGAGCGAAGGTACTGGCGCAGGACCGACGCCCGAGGCCCCTGGTGGCCGTGGGGCCTGCTGCCCCTGCTGGGGCTGCTGCTGCTGTTCGCCTGGGGCGCCTTGCGCACCGCACCGCACATTCAGGCGCAAGTCGAGGCGCAAGTCGGCGCACTGCTGCGTGCCAACTCCATCGCCATCACGGACGTGGATGCTGATGGTCAGGGCGTCGCCATCGAAGCGGAAGCGCCCTCGATTGAGGAGTCCCGCATCCGCGCGCTGGCGAAATCGACGGAGTGCGATACCTGGGCCGGACGATTGCCGTGCCCGACGACCGTGCAGCTCGCACTGGCCACCT
>JAHELT010000238.1 GCA_024644045.1 Chromatiales bacterium
TTCTGGGCGGCGAGCTGGCTGAGATCGTACAGCGCGTCGACAGTCCGCACGTGCGTGCACTGTTCGACTACGGCAATTCGCAAATGGTGGGAGAAGACCCGCTGGTAGCGCTGCAGGCGCTGCTGACCTTCGTGGATTCCGTGCACGTCAAGGACCACCTCATCGTCAGTCATGCCGGCGAGCTGCTGGTCCAGGGCGTTGCCGCCGGCGACGGCGTGCTGCCGATCAAAGAAATGACCGCGCGTCTGTATGACGCCGGACTGCGGCGGTTCTGCTTCGAGAATGTCTGGTCCTATGTCGCGCCGGTCAGGCAACGCACGGCCGAGCTTCCGGAGACGGCCTGCTTTGCCGTGCATGATGACTACACCCCGGTCGACGGTGCGCGACTCGATCCGCCGGCCGCGCTGGAAGGAGAACAACGTGCACTGCGGCGCGGCTGGGCCTGGTTCAGTGCAGCGCTTGCCGCTACAATGCGCGACACTCGTTCTGCAATGGGATAGCGCGCGCAGAACGAACGCCGCAGGCAGCACATGACGCCCTCTACCGCGACAGAAATGCGTTATGCAGGCATTGACCTCCACCCCTTGAGCGACCATGTCGGCGCTGAGATCCGGGGCGTGGACATCGCCGGCGGTATCGACGAGACCTTGTTTACGTCGCTGCGCCGTGCACTGGCCGATTTCGGTGTAGTCTTTTTTCGCGAGCAGAAGCTGACGCCGGAGCAACACCTCGCGTTCGCGCGGCGCTGGGGTCGAATCAACGTGAACCGCTTCTTTCAGCCGGTGGACGGCTACCCGCAGATCGCCGAGGTGCGCAAGACCCCCGACCAGGCGAAGAACGTGGGTGCGGACTGGCACACGGACCACTCATACGACAAGGTCCCCGCCATGGGCTCGATCCTGTACGCGCGCGAGACGCCGACATCGGGTGGCGATACGCTGTTCGCGAGCATGTACACGGCCTACGAAAGCCTGCCCGCCGCGCTGCAGCGACGCATTGCGGGTCTGCGCGCGGTTCACTCGAGCCGCCATGTGTTCGGACCGGCAGCGGTGCGCGGCGATGAGTTCGCCGGACGCATCGGCAACGCCACGCTGGCGGTGCAGGACGCCACCCACCCGCTGGTGATCAGACATCCCGATTCCGGGCGCAGCGCATTGTATGTCAATCCGGATTTCACCGTTGCCGTCGAGGGTCTGCCGGCGCAGCAGTCGAACGCGCTGTTGCAGGAGCTCTATGCCAGCGCGGCGCGCCCCGAGCACACCTGCCGCTTCGAGTGGAAACGGCACTCGATCGCGATCTGGGACAACCGGGCGACCTGGCACCGCGCGCTGAACGACTACCCCGGTGAGCTGCGCCTGATGCACCGCATCACCCTGGAAGGGGTTCCACTCGAGGCGGCTGCCCAGCGCTCTTAGGCTCCTCTCCCTCCGGGAGAGGGGGCCGGGGGTGAGCGGTCCGGATCGCGCCGCTCATTCGGGAAGAACCCCTCATCCCAACCCTTCTCCCCAGGGAGAAGGGCATCTCTCTTCCCCTCCATCCCTCCGGGAGAGGGGCCGGGGGTGAGGCCCTAGATTCCTCTCGTGAGTCGCGCTTCTTACGACTCCGCGTGGAACTTCTCGTACAGCTCATGCGCGTGCGCGCGCTCCTTCAACACCGTGTCGAGCCAGTCGGGATCCATCTCGGGCACGGACGAGAGCAGCAGTTCCGTGTACTCGTGGTGCGGCGGGGTGATGATTTCCGTCTTCGCGCCCTGTTCGACGATCTGGCCCTGGTACATCACCACGATTTCGTCGGCGATGGCCTTGACTGTCGCCAGGTCGTGGGTGATGAACATGTACGACAGATCGAACTCGCGCTGCAGGCGATCAAGTAGCTTCAGGATGCCCTCGGCGACCAGCTGATCCAGGGCCGAGGTGACCTCGTCGCAGATGATGAACTTGGGTTCCGCGGCCAGGGCACGCGCGATGCAGATACGCTGCTTCTGCCCGCCGGACAGTTCGCCCGGATAGCGATCGATGAACTGGTCGGGGTCGAGCTCGATCAGATCCAGCAGTTCGCGCACGCGCTTCTCGCGTTCCGCGCCGCTGTAACCAAGGTAGAACGAGAGCGGCCTGCCGATGACGTCGCGAATGCGCTGGCGTGGGTTGACTGCCGTATCCGGCATTTGATAGATCATCTGCGCCTGGCGCAGCTGATTCTTGGTGCGTTTGCGGTAATCGGCCGGCAGCGCTTCGCCTTCGTAGTAGACCTGTCCCTGCCTGGGCGGCAGCAGTCCGGTGATCACGCGCGCCGCGGTGCTCTTGCCGCTGCCCGATTCGCCGACCACCGCCACCGTGTAGCCCTTGTGGATCTCGAACGAGATATCTTTCAGGACCGGCACCACGCCGTACGAAGCGCTGACGTGATCCACCTTGACGATGGGCGTGTCGGTTTTCGTCGGCGGTTCGACTTCCTTACGGTGCGAGCGCACGGCCCACAGCGATTTGGTGTAATCCATTTTCGGGTCGGATAGCATGCTGCGCGTGTCCGATTCCTCTACCAGTTCGCCGAACCGCAGCACCATGATCCGATCGGCCATTTGCGCCACCACGGCCAGGTCGTGCGTGATGTAAATCGCCGCGGTGTTGAACTGCTTGACGATATCGCGAATCGTCACCAGCACCTCGATCTGCGTGGTCACGTCGAGCGCGGTGGTAGGCTCATCGAAAATCAAAAGGTCCGGACGGCAGGCCATCGCCATTGCCGTCATCGCGCGCTGCAGCTGGCCGCCGGATACCTGGTGCGGGTAGCGGTAACCGATGTTTTCCGGATCGGGAAGCTGCAGGCGCCGGTACAGATCCTTGGCGTCCGCGTCTGCCTCGGACCTGCTGCGTACGCCGTGCTCAGTCGGGGTCTCGGAGAACTGTTCGATCAGCTTGTGCGCCGGATTGAATGCGGCGGCGGCGCTTTGCGCGACATAGGCGATGCGCACGCCGCGCAGTTTGCGTCTTTCGTTCTCGGACACCTGCATGAGGTCGCGGCCGTCGAACAGAATTTCACCGCCCGAGATCCGACACCCCGGCCGCGCGAATCCCATCGCGGCGAGCCCGATCGTCGATTTGCCGGCACCGGACTCGCCGATCAGACCGAGGACTTCGCCCCGGTGCAGTTTCAGGTCTATGCCCTTGACGATCTCCTGCCAGACTTCGTCGCTCTGCCCCTCGATGCGCAGGCCGCGCATCTCCAGCAGCAGGTCACCGGTCGTAGATTTGCTTTCGTTACTGGTCATCGCGCAAGCCGCTCGTTTTATGCAGGAACCAGTCGACAACGAAGTTCACGCCGACTGTCAGCAACGCGATCGCGCCTGCGGGCAGCAACGGTGTTATGTCGCCGTAAGTGATCAGCGTCGCCGTGTCGCGCACCATGCTTCCCCAGTCCGCGGTCGGCGGCTGAATCCCGAGCCCCAGGAAACTGAGCGCGCTGATCAGTAGAAACACGAAGCAGAAGCGCAGGCCGAACTCGGCCACCAGCGGCGGCATGATGTTGGGCAGTATCTCGCGTACCGTGATCCAGCCAAGACCTTCACCGCGCAGCTTGGCCGCTTCCACGAACTCCAGCACCACAACGTTCATGGCAACCGCCCGCGATATACGAAACACGGGCGCTGAATAGATCACCGCGATGATTGCGACCAGGGTCGGAATCGCGGTGCCGAAGATCGTCAGAAGCAGCAGCGCGAAAATCAGCGTGGGGATCGCCATCAGAATGTCCACGAAACGTCCGAGCGCCTGATCGATCCAGCCTCCGATGGTCGCGGCGAGCAGGCCCAGGATCGAGCCCAGCGCGAAAGCCAGGCAGGTGGTCGCGAAAGCGATGCCGATCGTGTTGCGTGCCCCGTACAGCAGTCGGGTCAGCATGTCGCGCCCCAGGTTGTCCGTGCCCAGCATGAACTCTTCGCCCCAGACCTCGAACTCGGGGCCGACGATTTCGGACTCGCCGTAGGGCGTCAGGACCGGCGCGAAAAATGCAATGAAGATGTAGAACACGATCACCAGCAACCCGAACCGCGCACTCCACGGTGCGGATTTGAGAAATAGCCACGTCGTCTGTTGCCAGGTGCGTTTCACCCGCTCGCGTGGGGCAACCGCGTCTGTCGATTGGTCGTGGGTGGGTGTCTCGTTCATTTCGGATGCAGCAGTCTGGGGTTGGTGAGGATCGCCAGGATATCGGCTGTCAGGTTTAGCAGAATGTAGGTGGCGGCGAATATGAGGCTGCAGGCCTGTACCACCGGAATGTCGCGAACCTGCACCGAATCGACCATTAATTGCCCGAGGCCGGGATAGACGAACACTACTTCGACGACCACCACGCCGACGACCAGGTACGCCAGGTTGAACACGATGACGTTGATGATCGGCGCCCAGGCGTTGGGCAGTGCGTGATGCACGATAATCCTGAATTTGCGAATTCCTTTCAGATTCGCCATTTCGATGTAGGGGCTCGCCAGCAGATTGATAATGGCGGCCCGGGTCATGCGCATCATGTGTGCCACTACCACCAGCGTGAGCGTCAGCGCGGGTAGGAAAGTCTTGTAAACCCTCTCCCACAGCGGCATGTCGGTACTGACGTTGGAGAGGCTCGGAAACCAGCCCAGGTTGACGGCCAGAATAATGATCAGGACGTAGGCAAAAAAGAACTCCGGCACCGAGATGGAAGTCAGGGTGATGGCGTTAACGGCGCGATCGTAAATACCGTTGCGGTACAGTGCGGCCAGAACACCCAGCAGCAGCGACAGCGGCACGGCGATCAGCGCGGCCAGGGAAGCCAGAAACAGCGTGTTCTGCAACCGCTTTCCGATCAGTTGGGAGATTTCCAGCTGATTGGCCAGCGAGGTGCCGAAGTCGCCCTGGAAAATACCACCGAGCCACAGGAAGTAGCGTACGTAGGCCGGTTTGTCCAATCCGACTTCTTTGCGGAACTGAGCGACCGTTTCCGGCGTCGCGGCCTGACCGAGGATCTCCTGCGCCAGATCGCCGGGCAGCAGCTCGACACCGATCGAGATGATGATGGACACGACAATGAGCGTGAGGGCCCCCAGCCCGAGCCGCTGGAGCACCATCTTGAGAATCGCATTCATTTTTCAGCCACCCTTCGAATCGTTGTTATCACCCGCGCCATGCCCGTAACACCGCGGGTCGGGCCGATCGCATCACTGCGTTGTCGCAAAAGTCCGCCTCCCAGGGGGGAGGCGGACCGAGACGTTACCGGCGATCGGCGGCTATGCGAACCACCAGCGCACACCGGCTTTGTTGCCGTCCAGATCCCAGTTGGACGCCAGCGTGCCGTGCGCGATCTTCTTGGTGGTGGCGAACACGTACGATGCATACATGGGTATGACGACACCACCCTGGTTGGCGACGATGTCCTGCATCTCGTAGTACATCTCGCGCCGCTTCGCCTCGTTGAGCTCCGCGCGCGCCGTTATCAGCAGCTTGTTGAAACGTTCGTGGCTCCAGAAAGTGTCGTTCCACGGTGCGCCTTCGGCGTAGGCAATCGAGAACATCCAGTCTTCAGTCGG
>JAHELT010000072.1 GCA_024644045.1 Chromatiales bacterium
CGGCGTGCGGCAAGTTGTCGACCAGAATCTGCTCGAGCACGGATTGCAGCGGCAGCGCCGTGACGACCGGCTCAATCGAACCCGTGTCGAGCTTCGAGATGTCCAACAGCGCATCCAGCAACCCACTCATCGCGTCGAGCGACTGGCCGATGAGCCCGGCGATGCGCTTGCTTTCAGGTTCCTGGAGACGGCTCTCGAGCACACTCAGATACAGGCTCTGGGACTGTAACGGCTGGCGCAGATCATGGCTTGCCGCGGCCAGGAATCTCGACTTAGCTGCCGCCACGCGTTCCGCCTCATCACGCGCTGCGCGCAACGACCGCTCCGCTTCAACATACGTTGTCGTATCCCGTACGGCGGCGAGTATGTAGCCGCGTTCGTGAAGACGAACCGGGCTCAGATTCACATCGATGGGGAACTCTTCGCCGTTCCTCCTGCGTCCGTGCAGTTCGATCTGCTGGCCCATGGGCCTTCTGCGCGGCGCCCTGTTGAAGCGGCTGCGGTGAGAGACATGGTTCGCTCTGAGCCGGTCGGGCACCAGCACCTCGACAGGTTTGCCGAGAAGCTCGTCCTCGGCGTAGTCGAAAAGTCTCTGGGTCTCCTGATTGACACGCTCGATCGAGCCCTGGTCATCGACGATCACCATCGCGTCGGGAGAGGAATCGACGATCGCCTGGAACTCTTCGGCACGCTGGCGTTCTCTCTCACGCCCCAGCATGGCCGTTTTCAGCTGCTTCGCAGCGCGATAACGCCACAACGCGATACCGCCACTCAATACCAGCAGGGGCACCAGCACCGCGACGGCGATCTGCTGCATCGTCCACTGCGGTGCCGCCTTGCCGTGCCATTTCGTGTACACAGCATGGTACTCGGCGCTTTGCAGATAGCGTTCCAACGCTTTATTCAAGCTTGCCTGGAGCACCGCATTGTCCTCGTGGACACCGATGGCGCGTTTGATCTCGAGCAATGGCGGTTTCAGCGCGGTTATCCGGTCCTCGAGACCGGCATCACGCGCGAGGCTGATAAACGCATCGCGGGGATAGATGACCGCATCGGTACGACCCGACAGCAAGACCAGTAACGGGTCAAAACGACTGGCATGAACCACGGGAATGGCGCCAGGGAAGTTCTTGACGAGCCGCTCGCCGGCATTTTGCGCAACTACCGAAACGCGCCGCTCCGCCAGGTCCTCCGGTCCACGGATATCGTGCGTCGCGCTGCGCACGAACAGCGTAACGGGAAACGTTTCAATCGGTATGGTGAAGCGTACGAACTGCTCTCGCTCGGAGGTGATCCCCATATTGGGAATGACGTCGACCTGCTTGTCGCGCAGGGCAGCTATCGCTTCCGGCCAGGTCGCAAAAACAGTGTAGCGGACCGTATAGCCCGCCTCACTGGCGACCGCGTCAAGAATGTCCACCGCGAACCCGCCGGGGTTACCGGCGCTATCGAGCGTATATTGGGGCGGGAAATGACCGGGAATGGCTGCGTGCAGCTCAACGCTCTGCGTTTCCTGCGCGAGTGCGACGCCGGCATGCAAACCGGTCGTTATCGTTAGCAGGCACGCGCCCACCCGGTGGCGATACGACATTTCGACTGAGCTCCCCGGTTGGTGGATCGCCGCTCTTGTTGTCTCACGCCATCATACAGGAAACACCTCCAGGGAATATCGGCGTCCAAATCGCAAGCCGGCGAACACTCGCATGATCCTTGTCGATGACGCCGATTACCTTGAGCGTTCTGCAGCTCGCCACGGACGCGACAGCGAACGCAGCGCCCCGATCGAATCAACCATTAACTGGCGCCGTTGACTTCGGTGTAGTGGCGCAGACACTCGGTTTCGCGGCCGCGGATCACCCGCCGCCCCGCGAGCGGCCCCCTGCGCTCGGTCACGATCGTGCACTGCCCCTCCCAGTGTTGCGTGTCGTAGAAATAGATCACCACCCAGTCCCGGGTGCGCCCCAATTGATGGGCAAGCGCGGTGTTGGAAAAAAGCGCCGTGAAGTGCCACGGCTCCCTGGATGTGTGCATGATCGGCAGCCACTTACGACCCTCTGGATTGAAGCGCTTCGGCACGATGGTCGGCAAGCGTCCCGATCGGGCCGCCTGCCGGTAGTCGTGGTCCACGTCGAGAAGTACGGCCACCGGCGGCCTGTGTGCCGCTTCGTGCGGCGCCGGGCGCAAGCGCCCGAGCATGGAGGCCAGTGCGTTACGGATTGCCTCGACGCGCCGGGCACCGATACCCGGCACGGTGGCGAGCCGACCGTCATGCGCAGCCACCTCCAGCGCTTCGAGCGTATCCAGATGGAGCGTGTCGCGAATGCGCGCCGCAAGCCCCGGTCCGATGCCCGGGATGCGCTGGAAGAGCGCGGTCGGCTCC
Source organism: Chromatiales bacterium (assembly GCA_024644045.1). Classification (GTDB taxonomy): domain Bacteria; phylum Pseudomonadota; class Gammaproteobacteria; order JAHELT01; family JAHELT01; genus JAHELT01. The sequence continues at coordinate 2,381 of JAHELT010000072.1, forward strand.
AGATCTCCGCGCAGGCGATCGAGCCGGCTCCAGCGGCCGTGGCCCACCATCTCCGCGATGGCCGCGGCGATGCCGCGGCCGATGTTCGGGAGCTCGATCAAGCGCTCGACACCGTGGCGCATGATGAGCGCACCTATATCCTCCGGAAGCGTCTCGACCGTTTCCGCAGCCCGGCGGTAAGCTTGAATGCGAAACCCATCGGCCCCCTGCAGCGCGAGCAGCTTGGCAGCCTCGCGCAGGTCCGCGGCAACGCGCGCATTCAGGTTGCAGGTGCCCTGCTCCGCACCGGCGCGGCCGTGACCGCCACGCTGGCGCGAAGGCTGCAACAGTCTGCGGTCGGTAGTCATCTTCGTCTCTGCGGGGAGTGGCACGCTGGATCGACCTTAGACACCCCGGCGCGAGCGGCGTTGACGCAAATCAATTGTCGGTTTGCGAACCGTATGCGTGGCAGTTTCCATGCAATCGGATCGCCGTGCTGGTCGGCCTCTGAGCCCCCGCCTCTGGCAGTGAACTGAGGCCGGGGCGCTTCGGAAAATATCCAGTGACGCGCCCCCGGGCGAGCCGGTACATTTACGGCTGATCCATCTGGTGTACTCATCCCTTGGCATTCAGGTTCCCGAGAGTGCTCATCTACGCGCTGGCCGCGGCCGCCGCCGTCGGGGGGCTGGTGGTCTACTACGCGCGTCCTACGCCCGTCGAGGTGACGGTAACCCTGGTGGGACGTGGCCCGGTGCAGGACACTGTGGCCAATACCCGCGCTGGCACGATCAAAGCCTGCCGACGGGCCGGGATCTCGCCATCGCTGGGCGGGCAGATCGCGAACTTGCCGGTCAAGGTCGGCGACCGCGTCGAGCGCGGGCAGGTCCTGATGGAGCTCTGGAACGAGGACCGGCGAGCCGAAGTCACCCTGGCGAGGCGCGAAGCGCGGGCCGGCGAGGCGCTGGCGCGCCAGGCGTGCGTGGTCGCCGAAGTGGCCGAACGCGAGGCGCAGCGTCTGCGCGAGCTGAAGAAGAAACGCCTCACCTCCGACGAAACCGCGGACCGCGCCGACGGTGAAGCGCGCGCCCAGGCCGCAGCGTGCCGTGCCGCCGAAGCCAAGTCCGAAGTCAGCCAGGCCCGCCTGGACGTGGTGCGCGCGCTGCTTGCGCAGACCAAGCTCACCGCGCCGTTCGACGGCATCGTGGCCGAGATCAACGGTGAGGTGGGCGAGTTCGTCACGCCCTCACCGATCGGCGTCCCAACGCCGCCCGCAGTCGATCTGGTCGATATCACCTGCCTGTACGTCTCCGCCCCTATCGACGAGGTGGACGCACCTCGGATCCGCGTAAGCATGGCGGCGAAAATCTCGCTGGACGCGTTCGCAGGGCACGTGTTCGCAGGCAGAGTGCGGCGCGTGGCACCTTACGTGCTCGACCTGGAAAAACAGGCGCGCACGGTCGACGTCGAAGTGGAGTTCGCCGATGCCGGCGACAGCAGCAACATGCTGCCAGGCTACAGTGCAGACATCGAAGTGATTCTCGCCGAAAATCAGTCGGCGCTGCGGGTTCCCACCGAAACGATACTGGAAGGGAACAAGGTGCTGGTCGTAGACAGCGATCAGCTCCTCGAGCTACGCACGATCCGCACCGGACTGAGCAACTGGCAGTTCAGCGAGGTGCTCGAAGGTTTGAGCGAGGACGAGCTGCTCGTGCTGTCGGTCGATCGCGACGGGGTCGAGGCCGGCGCGCAGGTCACGGTCGGCGCCAGCCCGGGTAATGATTGACCTGCAGCATATTCATCGCGACTTTCAGGTCGGTGACCAGATCGTGCACGCGCTCGACGACGTGACCCTGAGTGTGAAGGCCGGCGACTACGTCTCCACCATGGGGCCGTCGGGTTCCGGCAAGTCGACTCTGCTCAATCTCATCGGACTGCTGGACCGCGCCACCCGCGGCCGCTACCGGTTGAATGACGAAGACGTGACGACGTTGAGCGACGCGGAACAGGCCGAGACGCGCAATCGCCGGATCGGTTTCGTGTTCCAGGCATTTCACCTGGTGCCACGCCTCACGGCAAGGGAAAACGTAGAGCTCCCGCTGATACTCGCCGGGTTGCCGCCCGAGCAGCGCCAGGGGCGCGTCGCCGCATCGCTGGAAGCGCTTCAGCTGAGCGACCGCGCGCACCACAAACCGGATCAGCTGTCCGGCGGGCAACGCCAGCGCGTCGCCATCGCGCGCGCGACGGTTACGGAACCGGCCGTGCTGCTGGCGGATGAGCCGACCGGAAACCTGGATCAGAAATCGGGTCGCGATGTGATCGACGTGCTCGAATCGCTCAATGCGCGCGGGATCACGCTGATCGTCGTCACCCACGACCCTGAACTCGGGGAACGGGCTCGCCGGCGGGTGCTGATGCGTGACGGACGCATCGAATCCGATATGGTGCGTTAGATGCGCACGCGCGCCGAAGATATAATCCGTTTTGCCTGGCGGGCCCTGCGCGGCTTCCCGAGTCGTACGCTGCTCATGCTGCTGGCCATGGCTATCGGCGTCGCGGCCGTGGTGGTGCTGACCTCGCTCGGCGAAGGCGCGCGCGGCTACGTCCGGGGCGAGTTCGCCTCGCTCGGCACGAACCTGGTGATCGTGCTGCCTGGGCGCTCTGAAACGGCCGGCTTCAATCCCGGCAACATGCTCGCCGAAACGCCGCGTGATCTGACGCTCGCGGACGCACAAGCCCTCACCCGCAGCTTCAGCGTAAGGCGCATCGCACCGATCAACGTGGGCTCGGCGATGGCCGCCTGGCAGGGCCGGCAACGTGAGGTACCGATACTCGGCTCGAGCAGCGAGCTGCTGGCGATCCGCCATTGGGAGCTCGCTCAGGGTAAGTTCCTGCCGAGCTTGGAGCTCGACCGTGCCACCCCGGTGTGCGTGATCGGCAGCCGGGTGCGCACCGAGATCTTCGGTCCGCACCGCGCGCTCGGCGAGTGGCTGCGCATCGGCGATCGCCGCTTCCGGGTCATCGGTGTGATGGCATCCGAGGGTCGCTCGATCGGGATCGACGTGCAGGACGTGGTGATGATTCCGGTCGCCTCGGCGCAGCAGTTGTTCAACACGCCGTCGTTGTTTCGAATACTGGTGGAGGCGCGATCGCGCAGCGAAATCCTACCCGTCAAGCAGTTTATCCTCGACACCCTGCAGTACCGCCACCAGGGCGAGCGCGACGTAACGGTGATTACCCAGGACGCGGTGCTCGCCACGTTCGACCGCATTCTCGGCGCGCTCACTTTTGCGGTGGCCGGGATCGCGGCGATCAGTCTGGTGGTCGCTGGCATTCTAATCATGAACGTAATGCTCGTGGCCGTATCGCAGCGCACCGCCGAGATCGGCCTGCTGAAAGCGCTGGGCGCAGCGCCCCCGCAGATTCTCGCATTGTTTATGGCCGAGGCCGCGGTCCTCTCGGCTTTAGGGGCTGCGGCCGGTCTGGCGCTGGGCGAGCTGGGGAGTTTCGCAATCCGCCAAGCGTTTCCGGACATTCCGGCCTACGCGCCCGCTTGGGCGGCGCTGACCGCGCTGCTGGTGGCGATCGCGACGGGCCTGCTGTTCAGTCTGCTGCCGGCGCGCCGCGCCGCCCGCCTGGACGCGGTGCTGGCTCTGTCAAGGCGCTGAGCTCATGCTGTTGCGCGATTTCGCCCGTCTCACCGGCGCCTCGCTCGTGGCCCACCGGCTGCGCAGCTTCCTCACCATGCTGGGCATTGCGGTCGGTATCACCGCGGTGGTGCTGCTCACCTCGATTGGCGAGGGCGTGCATCGCTTCGTGCTCGATGAGTTCACGCAGTTCGGCACCAACCTGATTGCGATCAACCCGGGCCGCGTCACCACGCACGGTGGCAGCATGGGGGTATTCGGCACCGAACGGCCTCTGACCATAGCGGATGCGGAAGCGCTCAAGCGCCTGCCGGGCGTGCTCGGCGTCGTGCCCGTGGTGCAGGGCAACGCCGAAGTGGATGCAGGTAACCGCAGTCGGCGCGCGACCGTCTACGGCGCCGGGGCGCAATGGCCCCAGACGTTCAACATGCAAGTCCGCTCCGGCCGGTTCCTGCCGCAGGATGATCCCACGGCGCCGCGTGCCCTCGCCGTGCTCGGCAGCAGAATGCGCACCGAGCTGTTCGCTGGCCGCAACCCGCTGGGCCAGCGAATCAGCGTGGGCGGCAGCCGCTACCGGGTGATCGGGGTGATGGAATCGAAGGGTACGGTGCTGGGCTTCGATCTGGACGATACGGTCTATATTCCGGCCGCGCGCGGGCTGGAGCTGTTCAACCGCGACTCGCTGTTCGAGATCGACGTGCTGTATGACGACGATGCCGTGCTGGAAAAGGTTGTCGCAGCCATCAAGAACGTGCTCACCGCCCGGCACGGGCGCGAAGACTACACGCTCACCACGCAACAGCAGATGCTCGACGTGCTGGGCTCGGTGCTGAACGTGCTGACGTTCGCGGTCGCCGCGATCGGTGGGATCTCGCTGCTGGTCGGGGCTATTGGAATCGCGACCATCATGACGATCGCCGTCAACGAGCGTGTCGGCGAGATCGGTCTCATCCGCGCGCTCGGCGCGCGGCGAGGCCAGGTGCTCGGGTTGTTTCTGGCCGAGGCGACGGTGCTGGCCGCCATCGGCGGGCTGTGCGGGCTGGCGCTCGGCGTCGGGCTGGCGACCTTGCTGGAGGTGGCGGTACCCGCGTTACCGGTGCACACGCCGTGGATTTACGTCGGGCTGGCCGAGGGACTTGCCGCATGTATCGGTTTGCTCGCCGGCGTGCTGCCGGCGCGCCGCGCGGCCGGCCTGAATCCGGTGGAAGCCCTGCGCGCGGAGTGACGGAGCAGTCACCGAGAACCGGATCGCGTTTTCAAGCCAGGAACAGCAGATAAACCACGAAGGCGCCAAGCGTCAGCCATGCCGTGAACTGTTGATCGAGCCAGCGGCCGGATCGGGGACGCGGCCGATCAACGCCGAAATCACGCGGGTCGAGCTGGCCGACATCGGCGAGATTGAGCACACGGCTGCAGAAGTTGCGCACCCAGCCGGGCAGTTCCTCGCGCAGCAGGTAACCGGCGAAGAGTTCGTCCAGCCACCCCGTATCCAGCTCTCTGTCGTACCAGTAGCGATAGGCCAGTCGGAACACCTCCGGCTCCGTGACGGCGAGAACGTCCGCCGTCTCCACGACGTGGCGTATTGCGGGCGGCGTGTGACCCTGATACGTGCGGATTAACGGCTGCACAACAGCTCTTAAGGCAAATCACCGGGGGTGAGCGGGCAAGCTGATAGTAGCCCCAGCCATCGGGACCGTGCAACGGCAAGCGTCTGCAGTACAATTGCGGGGACCGCGACGCAACAGGGCCGCTACGGTGAACAGACGACACAAACCCGACAGCGACAAGCTCGACCGGCTGGTCGCTGACGTGCAGCGCGCTCGTACCGAGAGAGAACGGGGATACCGGGCGCAGGCACTGAAAATGTACCCCTGGATCTGCGGGCGCTGCAGGCGGGAGTTCGACCGCACGACGGTCCAGGAGCTCACGGTCCACCACCGGGACCACAACCACGACAACAATCCACCCGATGGCAGCAACTGGGAGCTGCTGTGCATCTACTGTCACGACAACGAGCACGCCCGGCTGGTCGATGCGGCGGCGGGCGGCGGTATGCCCGCATCCAACGGCGAGGATAGCGGCGCCACTCACAAACCTTTCGCGGAGCTGGACGCGCTCCTGAAAGGAAAGGAACCGCGTTAGCCCGCTACGATCGGAGTACGCTGACCCCGGCCATCCGCTCGGCGAAAGGGACAGGTACCCTGCAAACCGCCGCCCACCCGTTGATGTATATCAAGCGCGGATCCTGCCCGATGCGTGACACTCACCGTTCATACCATTCCGCAACAACCACAACCCGGCTTTGATTACGGCGGACGGTCAATCGCCTTTGCCACGGGAGAAGCGAACCATGCCTGTTAAGACGCTCACGAAATACCTCGATGACAACAAGGTCAGATACGTCACCATCCGGCATTCAATTGCCTACACCGCTCAGCAGGTAGCCGAGTCGGCGCATATACCCGGTAACGAGATGGCCAAGACCGTGATGGTAAAACTCGATGACCGGATGGCCATGGCCGTGCTGCGGGCGCCCGACAAGGTGGATCTTGACCTGCTGCGCAGTGCCGCCGGCGCCGGCCAGATCGAGTTCGCCAGCGAGGAGCAGTTCCAGGGGCTGTTCCCGAGCGTGGAGGTGGGCGCGATGCCTCCGTTCGGTAATCTCTACGACATGCCCGTGTACGTCGAAGAGAGCCTGAGTCGGGACGCGCAGATCGCCTTCAATGCCGGCTCGCACAGCGAACTGATTCAACTTGCTTACGATGACTATGCGCGGTTGGTGAAACCCAGGATAGCGAATTTCGCGCAGTCGTGAGCTTGGTGGCGGCGAGGCTCAGTGGGCAGATCCGGGATCCAGGTGTCCGGCCACGCCATCGAAACCGCCATCTCGCCTGTTCAGTGTGAAAACAGCACCGGTACGGTCATCTCTTCGAGCAGCTGACGGGTCATACCGCCGAGGACCGTTTCGCGCAAGCGCGAGTGCCCATACGCACCCGCTACGAGCAAGTCGCAACCTCGATCGGCCGCATAAGCGAGCAACATCTCGCCCGCGTCGAGTTGGCCCGATGTAAGGTCATGTGTTTCCACGTTCAGCCCGTGGCGCGCCAGGTACAGGGCAACATCCGCGCCCGGAACGCGTTCCTCCGCACGGGAGTCGATCGTCACCACGCTGACGCGCTCGACCCCCGCCAGAAGCGGCAGTGCGTCCTGAACCGCGCGTGCGGCCTCGCGCCCTGCTTTCCAGGCGATGACCGCGTGCCGTTGCGGCGCTTCAAACTCGCCTGCGTAAGGAACCATCAAAGCGGGTCGTCCGCACCCCAGCACCACATCATCGGGACGGTAGTCCAGGTTGAAGCCGGTATCTTCGGCGTTGCTCTGCGCGAGCACGAGCAGGTCGGCATGGAAGCCGTGCAGACTCAGCGCCGCGTTCGGCCGCCCGTCCAGAACCCGCCATTCCGTTTCGATCGCGGCACCCGCCGTGACCTCCTCGAACGTTGATTGCGCAGTGCTCGCGAGCTTCGATGTCGCTTGCTCGGCGACCTCCCACAACCCTTCGGGGATCGGCCCCCTGGCGTACGGCGGCAACTCGAGACGCCGCAACGTGTAGGCCCCGACGAGGTGTGCCTGATGCCGCGCCGCCACCTCCGCGGCAAATTCTATGCGATGCCGGCAATTGCGATCGTTATCGACATACAGCAGCAGACTTTTCACAGCCATGCATCACACCTCGCACCGCTACAGTTATGCAGCCATCTTCGAGCAATCGTTAACCCGGTGCTTGACCTGGCTCAACTTGGTGTCACCGGATAGCCACGCCGTGGTTACCGCCAGGCGCGCCATGCTAGCGGCGTCAATCGCGTGGATACCACGATTGGCCTCGATACGCGCGACTCGCACGGGTCGGTGATCGAGATCAACGTCGCGGATTTCGATTGATCTTAATGTTGGTACCGTCTTGGAGCGAGGTACGAAGCATATGCTTGCGATCAATCCGCAGGATGTCCGGGAAATCATACAGATGGCGCACCAGTTTCATGCCAAGGAAGAGGTGGTGATCCCCGAGGACTCCTCGGCGCCCGGGGAAGACTGGGCGTTGCAGGTGCTCGCCGATCACGCCTCCGATCCCACGTGGCAAGCGCTGAAAGAGGGCATCGACTCGCTGGAAGTCGAGCAGCAGATCACCCTGGTTGCGCTCATGTGGCTCGGGCGCGAGGACTACTCGGCCGATGAGTGGACGCAAGCGCTGGATGCGGCGCGCGACAGCTGGACGCCGCGTACGGCAGAGTACCTCATCGGCACACCGCTGGTGGCAAGCTATCTGGAAGCGGGACTCGAAGAGTTCGGCGACACGCCGGACGAAGAGTAGGACGACTCAACCACACCGTGCCTGCTCGACTTCCGGTCGCACGTCAGCGCCTGGCGCGTTTTTGCAGAACCAGGCCGACGATCTCGATGAAGATCGCGCAGCCCAGCACAACCAGACCGAGGTTCGAGTCGGGCACTGTCAACATCAGTGTGACCCCGACCACGATCAGCACGAACGCCAGTATTCTACGCTGCTTTCGATTCATCGCTTTTTTACCGCTGCTGTCCTGCCGCGAGCACTTCAAGATTCCACTGATCGGTCGCGGCGTCATGGCGCAAGATACACGTACTGCCGTTTGAGCCACGACACTTGAAACCCCGGTGACCCGGCTCCATCCATCGTTCGAGCACTTCGAGCACGCTTACAGCGCGTCCATCCAGGCAGAACTCACGCGGTTCCTCCTCGCCACGGTAACCTGCGTAGCAGTTCACCCTGAAAGCCGTGTCCTGTCTCGAGCGCATGAGCAGAGCCTAGCCCGCGCTCAACCATCAGATCAAGGGTAACTCACGCGCAGCCGGGAATCGCGTTCCGGTTCCTGCATTCGAACCCGGCGCCCCCCTGGCCGAGCGCAGCTTGATCAGCCGCGCTCGGCGCGGGGCATTCCTATGACCGCGAGGAAAGGCCGGGACAGTTCACCGCGTCCGGCTTTGTCGAGCATCTGCTCCATGGTCTGGGTGATCACTGCCAGAGGGCCGTTGAAAAACACCCTGCCGAGTTCGAGCGTTGCGTGCACGTCCGCAATCGGGTTCTGCAGGTTTCGGTGGGCCGGCGGGAGAAAAACCATCTGGATCTCGTTCACTTCGTTGGGAATGGCCTCGCAACCGCCCCCGGGCGCAACAAAAGCGAACAACTCCTCGGGCCCATGCAGGGATACACTTTCTTCCTTGAACTCGACGCCGGCCGCCCTGGCGCTGAATTCCACCGTGAAAATCGGCTTCATGACACTTTCACCACACTGGCAATAAATGGCGTATCGATTATTGCCACTGCGGGAAGCCGGGACCTGAGCCAGATCATCTTGTGCCGTGCGAGTCTGCCACGCGTTGGCGTTTGCGGCGATGTCGGAAAGGTTCCCAAGTAAAACAGCGCGTCGACCGGACGCATGCCCGGTAATCGTACCGCTCGGATTCACGATCCACTGTATCGGGTTCTTGTACGGCAGCGACCCCCTGAGCCTGAGCTAGCGTGGTCTTATGACGTCGCGTGGACGCTCGAGTCGTACCACGCCAGCTCATCGACGGCAGTGCCGATCATTGTGCCCGCAGTGCCGGCGAGAATCGCCCCAGCTTCCTCGAGGGCTCCGATCGCAGCGGCATTGCCGGATTGTTCCGTAAAATCGATCGCCGCCTCGATCTTCGGACCCATGGATCCGGGCGCGAACGTGTACGCGCGCAGTGCATGCGGCGGCGCGCACCGGATTGCTCGCGCGTTTGGTCGTTCCCAGTCCGTGTAAACTGCATTCACGTCGGTCAACATCAACAAGGCATCGGCGTTGAGTTCGTGCGCCAGCAACGCGCTCGCACGATCCTTGTCGATAACCGCCTCGACGCCGACCAGACTGCCGTCCTGGCGGCACGCGGTCGGGATTCCACCCCCGCCCGCGCAGATGACGATCACGCCGTGATCGAGAAGAAATTCGATCACACGAACCTCGAAAATTCGCCGGGGACGCGGCGAAGGCACTACGCGTCGATAGTGATCACCGTCCGCCGCCATCGTCCAGCCGCGCGCCTTCGCCAGTCGCCTGGCCTCTGCCTCGGCGTATATCGGGCCGATCGGCTTTGACGGATGGGTAAACGCAGGATCATTCGTGTCGACCTCGACTTGCGTGAGCAGCGTTGCGAACGCCTGCCCCACCGGCATAAGGTTGCCGAGCTCCTGCTCGACAAGATAGCCGATCATTCCTTCCGTCTGGGCACCGAGCACATCCAGAGGATAGGGTTCGACCGGGGTGTAAGCAGCGCTTTGCAGAGCGAGCAGCCCGACCTGCGGACCGTTGCCGTGCGTGATGACGATATCGTGCGCGCTGGCGACCGGCGCCAGCGCCTCCGCCGCACGGCGGACATTCTCACGTTGGGCGGCGGCCGTCATCGGCTCGCCGCGACGCAACAAGGCGTTGCCGCCCAGTGCGACGACAACACGCACCGTCAGCGCCCCAAAGTCGCGACCATCACTGCCTTGATGGTATGCATCCGATTCTCGGCCTGATCGAAAACGATAGAGCGTTCTGATTCGAACACCTCGTCGGTCACCTCCATCGCCTCGAGTCCGTAAGTTGCGAGTATCTTCTCCCCGATCTCGGTGTCGCTGTTATGAAAAGCGGGCAGACAATGCATGAACTTCACATGCGATGAACCGGTCATGCGGACGACATTTGCGTTTACCTGGTACGGCTTCAGCGCTTCGATGCGTGCTTGCCATACGTCCTCGGACTCGCCCATGGAAAACCATACATCCGTGTAGAGGAAATCGACGCCCTGCACTGCCTTTTCGACGTCAGGGGTCACTTCAATGCGCCCGCCCGTACTTTTCGCGAGCTCTTCGCAACGCGCCCGAAGCTCCGCCTTAGGTTCGTAAGATTCCGGCGCCGCCAGCCGGACGTCCATGCCCAGCTTGGCGGCGCCGACCAGCAGTGAGTCAGCCATGTTGAAACGGCAATCCCCGAGAAAGCAGAACGCTACTTCCCTCAGTGGCTTATCCACATGCTCGGACATTGTGAGGAAATCAGCCAGCACCTGGGTAGGATGGTACTCGTTGGTGAGGCCGTTCCACACGGGTACGCCGGCAAACCGGGCGAGCGCGTCCATCGTCTCCTGACTGAACCCACGGTACTCGATGCCGTCGTACAGACGACCGAGAACGCGCGCGGTGTCCTTCATCGACTCTTTCAGTCCGATGTGGGAACCCGACGGTCCCAGGTAGGTGACGTTGGCTCCCTGGTCATAGGCGGCCACCTCGAAGGCACAGCGCGTTCGCGTCGAAGCCTTCTCGAAAATGAGCGCTATGTTCTTGCCGGTCAGTGTCGGCCGCTCCGTGCCGCTGTATCTGGCGATCTTCAAGCTCTTCGCGAGATCCAGAAGAAAGCGGATCTCGTTCGGACTGAAGTCCATGAGCGTCGCGAAATTACGATTGCGAAGATTGAACGCCATCGGCGACTCCTCAATCGGTCGCGTGCTTTGGCGGTGAGCGCTTACAAAGCCTGCTCTCTGGAACGAACTTCTTGTCGCGCTCTCTCATGTACCGCGCTAACGATACGAGTTCTCAGCCGGATGACGCTTTGATCGGGATCCTGCGCTGATGCTGCCGGGCTTCCTTGGTCTTCGGCAGCGTGATAGACAGCACCCCGTTTTTGAACTTCGCCGCAATTTTGCCGGTGTCGGCGCCTTGCGGCAGGGCGAACGAGCGCTGGAATCGACCGTAGCGGCGCTCGGTCACACGGTAGTCCTTCTTCTTATCCTCTTTTTCTTCTTTCTTCTCGCCTTTTATAGTCAACGCACCGTCGCGCATGATCAACTCGATATCCTTCTCGTTCATCCCCGGCAACTCGACGCTGATTTCATACGCCTTGTCGGTTTCGGCCATATCGACCTGCGGGCGCATGCCGAGTGGCGGTGCCCAGTTGAAAAGATCAACATCGGGGTGCCGTTCCCAGAATGCGTCCATGTACCCATTCCCGGCAAAGCGCTCAAACACGTTGTCGATTTCGCCGCGTAAGCCCAACCATGGATCCCATGAATGCGGTTGCGTAATTGTTGCTTTTTCCTTCTTGACAGGAACACTTGCCGTTTTTGCCATCGTGGTAGCCTCTTTCGATGATAACTTTCATTTTCGCCCGCGCAGCGGAAAACCGGTTGACTTGAATCAATGAAACAGCGAGGAGCGGGATCGGTACAACCGGCCCAGTGTAGTCAAGCCTGGGTTCTCCATCTCGCGCGCCACCGCAGGTGCAAGTATTGACCACCATCAACTGCAGCACGGTTGACGTTTCTATCATCACGGCCGTAAAGCATTGCAGAGGGTACCGGTTGTGTCTGGTAAGGGCGAGCGGGTAACGATTGACAGGCTTGACGTCACCATCGGGGCAAAGCGGCTCGAGGGGTGCCTCGCTGTTCCCGACGATGCCCGCGGAATCGTAATATTTGCCCACGGCAGCGGCTCGAGTCGCCTGAGCCCCCGCAACGCCCATGTCGCAAAAGCGCTCAACAGGCGGAGACTGGCGACGCTTCAATTCGATCTCCTCACCGAGTTCGAAGCGCTGGACCGCGCCAACGTTTTCGATATCCCGTTGCTGGGTGAGCGTGTGATGGAAACTGTCCGCTGGGCGGGCTCCGAGGAAACGACCCGGGCGCTGGCGATCGGCCTGTTCGGAGCGAGCACCGGCGCAGCGGCCGCACTGCACGCTGCGGCAGCGTTACCCGAAAACGTAGCCGCCGTGGTATCGCGGGGTGGACGGCCTGACCTTGCCGAATCCATGCTCGGTAAAGTGCGCGCGCCGACCCTTCTCATCGTAGGCGGTGCCGATTCACACGTGATTGAACTGAATGAGCAGGCTTACGCACGGCTGGCCTGCAGAAAACAGCTGGTGATCGTGCCGGGCGCCTCGCACCTGTTCGAGGAGCCGGGTACGCTCGACCGGGTAGTCGATGCGGCGGGTGACTGGTTCGAAAAAAACCTGCAGAGCTAGGCGCTGCAAGCGCGCGTCCCATCCGTAACGGAATCGTCGCACGCTGTGCCGACAAGTATTCTTACGTCGAGGGAGAGATGGAGCACATGAAATGTTTTCTGTCCGCTGTCGGGTTCGGCCTGCTTCTTGGCGGTTGTGCGACACCTCCGCCCACTGTCAGCAATACCGAAACCGCGCTGCGAAGTTGCGAGATAAGCCAACGGACTTTCCGTGCGCAGCGCGACGCGTGCGAAGCGGACTACACCGGACTGCAGCGTGACTTCGATGCATTCCGCGACACCTCCAGCGCGCGCCTCGAAGAGTGCACGCTGGCGCGACAAGGCACGATGGACGAACTCGTCAGGGCGCTCAACACGCTGACTGAGTGCGAACAGGGATCGATGCTTGCGCGGCGCGAAATCGAAGAACTGCAGGACCAGCAGCAAACACTGCTGGCGCGCGAGGCGGACCTGCGGGGACGCCTGAAAGATGAGATCGCGGCGAAGAACGTGGAAATCGAAGTGCTGAAAAACCGCCTGTCGGTGCGCGTGCTCGACAAGATCCTGTTCGATACGGGCAGTGCGCAGATCTTACCTGCCGGGACCGCGGTGCTCAGCGCAATCGGCGCCGTGATCAGTGACGGCCGGGAAGCGATCCGGGTAGAGGGACACACGGACGACGTCCCCATCGGTCCCGGGCTCAAGCAGATTTACTTCTCCAACTGGGAACTGTCCGGCGCGCGCGCCGCAAGCGTCGTGCGCTATTTCCAACACCATCACGCGATCGACCCCAAGCGTCTGATGGTTGCCGGGTTTGCCTACTACCGTCCCGTGGCATCGAACGATTCCGCCGAGAACCGCCAGCGTAACCGCAGGGTGGAGATCGTTCTTACAGCACCAACCTCAAGCGGCTGAGTGAACCGAACCGATCGGTGCGCACCTTCAGCCTTTGATGCAAACGACCGGGGTCAGACACGCTACCTTGCGCGCCAGGCCCGCTGCGTCGGCGGCATCAACCACCGCCGTGACGTCCTTGTAAGCGCCCGGCGCCTCCTCCGCGACGCCGCGCAGCGACGGACTTCTGATCAGAATACCTCGGCGAGCGAGATCATCGACCACCTCGCGTCCGCGCCAGCGACGCTTCGCCGCGTTGCGGCTCATCGCTCGCCCGGCACCGTGACAGGCCGACGAAAGCGCACGTTGTTCGCTCGACGCAGTACCGGCCAGCACATAGGAGGCGGTGCCCATGCTTCCGCCAACGAGAACGGGTTGGCCCACGGTCTTCAGCGGCGGTGCGAGTTCCGTGTGACCCGGACCAAAGGCCCGCGTCGCACCCTTGCGGTGCACATAGAGTGGCCGCACGACGCCACCGACCTCATGCGCTTCGACTTTACAGGTATTGTGGGAAACGTCGAACAGAAGAGCGAGGCTGGCGCCGGGGAAAAACCGTGCAAACACGGCGCGCGCGAGATGGGCCACGATCTGCCGGTTCGCCAGCGCACAGTTGATGCCGGCGCGCATCGCACCCAGATACCGCTGGCCGAGCTCGGAGCAAATTGGCGCGCAGGCGAGCTCACGATCGGGCAGCTCGATGCCGAAGCTGGCACTCGCATTGACCATTTCGCGCAGAAATTCCGTGCCGATCTGGTGACCCAGGCCACGCGATCCGCAGTGAATGGTGACGAGCAACTCGTCCTGACCCAGGCCGTAGGCGTTTGCCACGCGCTGATCGAAGATCTTTGACACCCGCTGGATCTCGAGGTAGTGATTGCCGGATCCCAACGTACCCATTTCGCGCCGCTGGCGCTGCTTGGCCCGGGCCGATACCTGCGCGGGGTCAGCGCCAGCCATGCATCCCCCCTCCTCCGTGCGCGTGAGGTCCGCCGCCTCGCCGTAGCCCTGCTCCACCGCCCAGCCTGCGCCACCGCTCAGCATGGCGTCCATCCCGTGATCGTCGAGCGTTATCGCACCCCGGCTGCCGACCCCGGCCGGTATTTCCTCGAACAGCGCGTCGGCCAGCATTGACTTGCATGGCCCGACATCAGCGAACGTCAACCCGGTGGTCAGCGTTCGCACGCCGCAGGAGATGTCGAAGCCCACACCGCCCGCGGACACAACCCCGTCCTCGGGGTCGAACGCCGCCACGCCGCCGATCGGGAAACCGTAGCCCCAGTGCGCGTCGGGCATGGCGTAAGACGCCTGGACGATACCCGGCAGAGTCGCAACGGCGACCATCTGCTCATAGACCTTGTCGTCCATCTGCAACGCAAGCGCTTCGTCGGCGAACAACACCGCCGGCACCCGCATCGCCGCTTTCGGTTGAACGCGCCACTCGAAATCGGACACCTTCTGTAAACGCGACAAGTCCATAATCAAACGTCCACCACACAGCGCGCCTGCCAACACCCGTCAGCATCTTCGCGCACCGCCAGCGCTGTGTAGGTGGCGCCTTTGGGCTCGACCGCCGGTCGGTGGCGTACCGGGTCCACGCGCTCACCGTACGCTTTTGCGGTCAAGCGATCGCCGTCGATATCGACCTCATAGCGGCTGAAAACCAGCCCGCGCGTGGCCATCTCGAAAATCAGCTCGTTCAGCCAGTCGATGAGCAGCAGCTCACGATCCGAGCCCCGGCATCGCACTTCGACACAGGTTTTCGTTTCGATGGGTTCGTGGGTGATCACCGCCGTCATCGCGAGCGCTATCTGCTCGAATACCTCGGCCACGCTGGAGCCGCTCGCAGCCAGACCGGCATCCGCTTCGTGCGCAAAGTGCCACCAGCGCGCCGAACAGTTCGCGGTGCTCATGGATCCACGGTTCTCGCGACTTCGGGCGACAGGGCGGTTGTCGGCCTTTGACTGCTCGCGTATCCGACTTCCAGCGCTGATTCGCCTTCATAGTACTGCATGCTGTGAGACTGCACCTATCTGCGTAGTAACCAGATGATCAGCGTCAGGACAACGCTGACGATAATCATGGTGGTGATTGGAAGATAGAAGCGAAAGTCGCCGCGCTCTATCAGGATATCACCCGGCAGATGGCCCAACCCCAGTTTGCGAACCCACGGCCACATCACACCGAGGATGATAAGAATCACGCCGATTGCTACTAGAGTACGTTGCATGGGTCAGGATCAACCCGCTCTGTACTCAGCAGTTGCAGGTGAGGTGGTTGCGACCCGACCATGTTTTTCTATGATCCACAGCCGCTGCGGCCGACCAGATAGCGTTTGAGGGCACACGCATTCTGCACCGCGTAACCCTTTGCATCATTGTTGAAGTAAACGTACACATCACGTCCTTCGTCGAGTAGCGTGCTGATCCGGCGTGCATGTGCGGCAAGACGTTGATGTGAATAACTCCCGCCGTGGTCGCCTGCCGGGCCGTGGTAGCGCAAATACGTCCAATCAGCCGTCATTTCACGTGGGTGATCGTCAAACATGTCGTGCAGGCACATGGCAGCATTATGCTCCTGAAGCAGGGCGTAAACACTGTCGTCGAACCAGCTTCGGTCGCGGAATTCGAACGCCCACAAGTGTTCTCGGGGGGCGCGATCTAGAAACGCGGCGAGTCGCGCGAGCTTAACCCGCCATCGCGGCGGCAGTTGCACGAGAATCGGCCCCAGAGCAGTACCCAGCATTTGCGCGAGTGCCGTAAACCGGTCGATGTGCGTATCGGGATCCTTGAGATGTTTCAAATGCGTCCCGTAACGGCTGTACTTGAGCGCATAGAGAAATCCGGCAGGTGCCTGGCGGCACCAGTGATCGACAATGCGGCGTGATGGCAGTCGATAGAACGTGTTGTTGATCTCGACCGTGTCAAAGCGCTCGGCGTAGTACGCGAACCATTTTGACTTCGCCAGCCCAGCGGGGAACAACGGCCCCCGCCAATGATCGTATTGATATCCCGAGGTTCCGATTCTGAGCGTGCCACGTACCATCGCTGATTCCCTGCCGGTTGCTTTCAGTCAGCCAGACAACGAGCGAGGGTAAATTGATCATTGTCAAGCATGCGATGCGAAAGCTGTGCTGGAGTGAGGTTTGTGAGCGGTGCCGGAAGCCACTTCATCACGTAAACCATGAGCGTTACCAACAGCGAGATCGCCGTCATGTTCGAGGAACTGGCGGATCTGCTCGAGATTGAAGGCGCAAATCCGTTTCGTGTACGCGCGTATCGTAACGCGGCGCGGGCCATTGCCGACAATCCCAAGCGGATGACCGACCTGCTGGCCGAGGGGCAGGATCTTGCCCGGCTACCCGGAATCGGCAAAGCCATTGCCGCGAAGATCGAGGCGATCGCCAGCACCGGAACCCTGCGCCAGCTCGCGGATGTGAAGCGGCGCATTCCCGAGGCAATGGGTCGACTCATGCACGTGCGTGGCCTCGGACCAAAACGCGTCAAAACCCTGTGTGCCGCACTTCAGGTGCGCAGCGTCGAGGACCTGCAGCGCGCGCTGCGTTCAGGGCGTATACGCGAACTGGAAGGATTCGGCGAAAAGACCGAGAAACTGATAGCGCAAGGTCTGCAACAGGTTGCCGCGGACGAGCGACGAACGAGCTGGTCGGTCGCCCGGCAGATCGCCGAGCCGCTCGTCGACTACCTGCGAGCCGTCGAGGGTGTCCGCCACGTGACCGTGGCCGGCAGTTACCGGCGCCATCGCGATACGGTCGGCGATCTGGATATACTGGTCGCAAGTGGCAAGGGCTCTCAGGTGGTGCAACGATTCGTCGCCTACGAAGACGTCGTACGTGTCGTAGCCCAGGGTAGGACGCGCTCCTCCGTGATACTGCGCTCCGGGCTGCAGGTGGATCTCCGCGCAGTGCCGGAGTCGAGCTACGGTGCCGCACTCCTGTACTTCACCGGCTCCAAAGCGCACAACATCGCGGTTCGGAAGATCGCCGTGCGGCGGCGCTTGAAAATCAACGAGTACGGGGTGTTCCGCGGCGATAAACGCGTTGCCGGAAAGACCGAGACCGAAGTCTACGCTGCAATCGGCCTGCCCTTCATCGAGCCGGAGCTGCGCGAAAACCGCGGCGAGATCGAGGCGGCGGAAGCGAACGCGCTCCCGGACCCGATCCAGCTGCGGCACATCAAAGGGGACCTGCATTGCCACACCACTGCGAGCGACGGTATGCAAACGCTCGGAGATCTGGCCAAAGCCGCCCAGGCGCGCGGCTACGAGTACGTGGCGGTCACAGACCACAGCAAGCGCCTGACCGTCGCGCACGGGCTCAACGTGCGACGCCTCAGGCGGCAGATCGCCGCGATTGATCGTCTCAACGAGAAGCTCGACGGCATGGTTGTTCTCAAGGGTGCCGAAGTGGACATCCTCGAGGACGGAACGCTGGACCTGCCAAACGACGTGCTTGCCGCGCTGGACCTCACCGTGTGTGCCATTCACCACAGATTCGAGCTGTCACGCCACAAGCAGACCGAACGGGTTCTCCGTGCAATGGACCTGCCGTGCTTCAACGTTCTGGCGCATCCCACCGGCCGCCTGCTGGGCGAACGCGCGCCCTACGAGATCGATCTCGAGCGCATAATGCAGGCGGCCAGAGAACGCGGTTGCTTTCTCGAGGTGAACGCCCAGCCCCAGCGCCTGGACCTTTCCGATACGCTGTGCATGCTCGCCAAAGAGATCGGTGTGAAGGTGGCCGTCTCCACCGACGCGCACCGCGCCACCGACCTGGACTTCATGGAGCTCGGTATACACCAGGCTCGCCGCGGCTGGCTGGAGCGCACCGATGTGATCAACACCCGCAGTCTAGGAAGCCTCAGGCGCCTGCTGGGTCGGCATTGAAGGCGAGGAACTGCGCATGGCGTGCCAGGTAACTGCGGAGAACGCGATCAGGCCAACCAGCACCAGGACCAGGAGCCATTTGAGCACCCAGAGGGCTCCACCGGGCCTCGCCGATCGCAACGCACGGCCGCTCTTCCTGATCAAGCGGACTTTCCCACAGCATCGGCGCATCGGTCAGAGGATGGCACGGGCGCAGTGGCGTCAGTCGTTGATGCAGAACGATTCATGCGCGTTGACTCCACTTGAAGACGATTCTCACAGCCGATACTCACGGTGACGGCAAATCGGACACAGCGCACGAGCGCACCGTTTCCTATCGCCGGGCATCTGCCTGTCGATCTTCGACCCGCTGCCCGTGAACGGGCGGCACGACTTGCCCGCACGATACTGGAATCCGATCCGCAGCTCGTGACGATACGCGTTTTCGGCCAGCAGGTGTACTCGGGTTTTGCCCCCGGGCCGTGTGTGTTCATCGAGGATCACTTTACCATCAGACTGTTCGAGGTTCTCGGCAACCGGGCCTACAGTTATCGCATGCTCCTGCTCGCGCGACCCGGCGACACGGTGTTGATAGGCGGACAGCGCAGTCCCGCCTTCGAGCGCTATTGCGCCGAGACGCTGGCGCTCGGACACGCGACAATCCTGCAGCCGGCCCCGCAGGCGCGGATGGCCTCGCTGGCGAGCCGCTGCGCGTTCGATACCGTGTTGCTCGAAGCGCTCGCTGTAGACGCCAGGGAGCATGGAGGCACGACCATCGTTCCCTACATGGGCAGCGGTGGCGTATGGGCGCTGGCCGGTGCACTGGCGACGCGCGCAGGTACTCCGATACACGTTTGCGCCCCGCCGCCGAGGCTCACACGACGGGTCAACGACAAGATCTGGTTCAGCCGGTGCGTCGATCGACTTCTAGGCCAGCAGGCGGGGCCGAGTGTCTGGCCGGTTTCAGGCTCATCCATGCTCGCTGCCCGGACCGCGCGACTTGCACGGGATCACGCATCGCTGGTCATCAAGTTACCGGACAGCGCAAGCGGCAAGGGCAACCTGCTGCTCGAATCGGCGTCCCTGGCCGGCCGGCCGCTTCGCGACCTGCGTCAGTACCTGCTCACACGCATGCACGACGCGGGCTGGCAGGAGACATTTCCGCTGTTGATCTCTGCTTGGGAACAGCCCGTTCTGGTCAGTCCCTCGGTACACCTCTGGATTCCGCTGGCAGGCGAGGGCGACCCGCTAGTCGAAGCGATTTTCGAGCAGCAGCTTGCCGGAACCAAGGGCGCGTTT
>JAHELT010000006.1 GCA_024644045.1 Chromatiales bacterium
CCACCAGGTCGGCTACCACCGAGGATGCCGTCGGCTCGGCACCGGCGCCCGCGCCGTAGTACAGCGTCTGCCCTACCGCATCCGCCTTGACGAGCACCGCGTTCATGACACCGTCGACATTGGCCAGCAGCCGCCGTCGAGGGATCAGCGCCGGGTGCACGCGCAGCTCCACGGCGCCGTGTGTTCGCCGGGCAATGCCCAGGTGCTTGATCCGGTAGCCCAGCTCGGCGGCATAGCCGATGTCTTCCGGGGTCACGCCGCCGATGCCCTCGGTGTAGACGCGGTCGAACTGCAGCGGCACCCCGAAGGCGATGGAGGCCAGAATCGTGAGTTTGTGCGCGGCATCGACGCCCTCCACGTCGAACGACGGATCGGCTTCCGCATACCCGAGGCGCTGCGCTTCCCGGAGCACGTCCGCGAACTCGCGCCCATGGTCGTGCATCGCCGTGAGTATGTAGTTGCTGGTGCCGTTGATAATACCCGCCAGCCACTCGATATCGTTGCCGGCCAGACCCTCGCGAATGGCTTTGATGATTGGAATGCCGCCGGCTACCGCGGCCTCGAATGCGACCATGACGCCGTGCTCGCGGGCGGCTGCGAACACCTGGTTGCCGTGCAGGGCGATCAGCGCCTTGTTTGCCGTCACGACATGCTTGCCCTGCCCGATCGCCGACATGATCAGATCGAGGGCCGGATCCTCGCCGCCGATCAGCTCGACGACGACCGCCACCTCCGGGTCGCGCACCACGTCCCACGGGTCCGCGCTGATGCGCGCCTCGGTGAGACCCAGCGCCAGTGCGCGCTCGCGGTTCCGCGCCGCGTGCGTAACCACGATGCCGCGTCCCGCGCGACGCGCGATTTCGGCCGCGTTTCGCCGCAGGACCGTGACAGTGCCGCCTCCCACGGTGCCCAGCCCCAACAACCCTATCCTGACCGGTTCCAACGTTATACCCCGTCGAGATTGTCCCTGACACGCATCACGCGCGGCGGCGACTGGTACGCCGCCCGGCCACAGTGCCTGCCGTGCCACCGCGGGGCAATCGGATTTAAGAAAAGCGTGCGATTATACTGTCTGGCGGTTCACTGGCAGTAGTGCGCATGAAGTTTACGCTCGATGGGGGGCGCGGCGCCCATTACATCGCGGCCTACCGCGAGGGTGCGGTGCGGATCGGCGAGCGGGAGTACGCGCACAGCGTGATCCTCACCGCGGAGCTGCTGCTGGAATGGCCCGTGGCGAGCGCCCGCGAACTCAGCCTTGCGCAGCTCGACGACGCGCTGCAGCAGCAGCCCGAGATCCTGGTGCTGGGAACCGGCGCAGAGCACGTGTTCCCGCCGCTTGCGCTGCAGGCGGCGTTGAGTGGAAGGGGCATAGGGCTGGAGGTTATGCACACGGCGGCCGCTTGCCGCACCTACAACGTGTTGTTGTCGGAAGACCGCCGCGTTGCGGCGGCGCTGGTCATTCAGCCGACAGGTTGATCTGCACCTCGACCTGATTACCGGCACCCAGGTACTCGATCCGGTCGAAGCTCAGCATCCGCGCCATGGCGATTCCGCGGCCGTGGCTGTCGAACGCGCGCGCCGGGTCCATCTCCAGAAAGGGTTGCCAGTCGAAGCCCCGGCCCTGATCGACTATGCGCACCAGCAGCTTGTCGTCGGCGCGCGCCAGCGTCACCCGAACGCGCTTGTCCGCGTAGCGCGGATCGGCCAGGCGGCAATGCACCTCCTGCTCCCACTCCCCGGTACTGTTCAGGCGTGATTTCTCCGCGTAGGTGATCTCCAGGTTGCCGTGTTCCACCGCGTTCACCAGCAGCTCCGAGAAGCCCATGACCACGCGCTCGGGCTGCGGGCAGGCATTGGCAACGAAGGCCGCCAGGCTGCGTGCATCGTCGAGCGTGCGCACCGAGAATTCCGCACCCTGCATGAGCTGAAGCACGCCGTCCTGGCCCTGCACCTGGGACACCAGCGCGCGATTGCGCCGGTAGTCCTCCACCGCGGCGTCCACGATGGAGCGCAGCACTTCCTCATCGAAGGGCTTGGTGAGGTAGTAGTAGGCGCCCGCTCGCAGGCCGCTCACCACATCGTCTTTCGCTGCCGCCGCGGTCTGCATGATCACCGGCACGCGGCTCAGCTCGGGGTGGGCTTTCATGCGCTCGATGACTTCGATGCCATCCATGTTCGGCATCATGCGGTCCAGCAGCACGGCGTCGAACATTTCCGGATGCGCTTCCAGCATCGACCAGGCGCTCGCCCCGTCGTCCGCTGTCTTCAGGCTGTAGGCGCTGTCGAGGAGATATTCGGAAATGATTTCCTGATTGAGCGGCTCGTCGTCGACGACCAGCAGCGTCGGATTACAATCTGGCATGACTTCCCCTGCGGCCCGGCGCGAGAACGCTGCGGCGGCTCGCGGCCCCGCGAATAGTCACTAACAGCGGCAGGGACGATGCCTACTTTAACCGCGCGGCCCCGGGCGCCGGCGAGCACTGCTCAGAAAAGCGGCAGTCGCTCCGTCGATTCGTCGATCAGGTAGGCGGACGTTTCCCCGCCGCCGTTGCCCGCGGAGGGCTTCAGCTGCTGGGCGGTGGGCACGCCGGATTTGCGGTGCATGTGAATGAAAAGCTTGGTGCCGGGCTCCTGCTCGAGCACCCCGGTCATCTCCAGCTTGTTGTCGAGCAGCCGCCCGCGCATGCACACGGCAACCCCCGAATCGTCCGCCGACATCGCGGGCGCCGGTTCGCCGTTGTGCAGGCACAGGTTCACCCGTGCGATGAGCTCGTCGCCGGTCCGCTGGTACGTACCTTCGTAGCAGTAGTTGGTATCGCCGCCGTAAACATGGCCGTCGACGAGCACCGCCACACCGGTGCCGAAGTCGCCGTGATTGGTCGCGTACTCGACGGTCCACAATGCTTCTAGCTGCATGTCCCGGTTCCCTGATCGACTGGGTTGAGTGTGGGGCTGCAGTTAGTATGCCAACGGCCCCGTGGCCGCGCGAAGCGTGCTGACGGGGGCCCCGGCTGCGGGCGCACGACCTGTGACGCGCGTCACATTACGACAACTGCTTTCCGATCCGACGGACGACAAAGGTAAGATTTCGCCAATACTTGGTGAATAACGCACAGCGTCCGGCGAGGGGCGTCGTCAAGCTTTACAACCGTACAGGCGTGCCCGGTTCGCCGATGGGCGGTAACCCGTCCCGCGAACCCGAAGTGGTAAGCTAACGCCGGACCGAACATCGATCAGCAGAGGACCGTCAGTGACCGGAGTCATGAGCGAAAAAGTCGTAAACAACCTCAAAACCGCGAGGGACTATCTGTTCGAGCTTTACGATCAGGACGACCGCGAGGAGCTCAAGATAGCGCTGCGCCTGGTCAACCGCGAGATACGCCGGCAGAATTCGCCCGAGCGCGACGACGCGCCCGTCTCCAACGACGGCAAGCCCTGGAGCAAAGCGGACGACGAGTTCCTGCGCAACAAGCTGGCGCTGCCCACCAAATCGAAGGACGAGGCAAAACGCATTCTGATCGAATGCTCCGAGTACCTGCGGCGCACCGACGCCGAGACCTACTCGCGCATCCGCACCCTGCAGCTGCAAACCAACCTGCATGCCTGGGGCAACAAGCCGAAAACCCAGTGGCGTACGATGCACGTCAGCCGGGACGAGCCGTCGCTGCCGGGTGCGCTGCAAGACACTTACGGCACCCGCAAAGACAACTGACGCGGACACGCTCCTCAACCCGGCCGCTGGCGGACGGCCGCTTACCGGCGCCTGGCCAAGGTATGCGATAATCCGCGCCGGGTTATGAATACGACCTCGCAAACCAGATGTGCGGTGATGTTCAGCGATGTCGCCGGCAGCACCCAGCTTTACGAACAGCTCGGCGACGCCGAGGCAAAACGCGTTGTCAGCACGTGCCTCGCGCAGCTGGCGGACGTGACCCAGAAACAGGGCGGCACGGTCATCAAGACGATCGGCGATGAACTGATGTGCCGGTTTCCAACGGCTGATGCGGCCGTCAGCGCAGCCCGGGTCATGCAGGAAATCGTGCAAAGCTCGAGCACCGGCCAGCAGTCGCGCCCCAGCATCCGGACCGGCCTGCACTACGGCGCCGTGATCGAGGACGAGGGCGATGTGTTCGGCGATGCGGTCAACCTCGCCGCGCGCATGGCAAGCGTCGCCCGCGGCGGTCAGATCATCACCACCCAGACAACGGTGGCCGAACTGTCGCCGCAGCTCGCCTCGGCCACCCGCCCGTTCGATATCGCTAAGGTGAAGGGCAAGCGCGACGAGATCGCGATCTACGAGGTGCTGTGGGATTCCGACGAGGAAGTCACCCGGATGGCCACCAAGCTGATGGCTCGCGGTCAGGTGAAGGATGGCAGCCTGACGGTCAGGTTCGCCGATGCCAGCCACGCGATCGACGCCGGTGAGGGCTCGCTTTCGTTCGGGCGCGACGCCCACTGCGACGTGGTGATCGATACCGATCTGGCCTCCCGACGCCACGCGCATTGTGTTTTCCGGCGCGGGAAGTACGTGCTGGTCGACACCAGCACCAATGGCACCTACGTGCGCATCGGCGACAAGGAGGACGTGTACCTGCGCCGCGAAGAATTCATCCTGCACGGGGATGGGGTGTTCTGCCTCGGGCAGAAAGTCACCGATGCCGACCCGTCGACGTGGGTCCATTTCAGTTGCCGCTGAGGCGGCAAAAACCGGCGCGCCGCTCAAGCTCAACCCTCACCCTGCCGCAACACGGCCGTGAACCCTGACTTTCATCACAAAGCACTGCCGAAGGGCGACCGGCTGCACTGGTACCGCATCGAGAGCATCCTCGGGCAGGGCGGCTTCGGGATCACCTATCTCGCCGAGGACACCAATCTGGAGCAGCGGGTCGCGATCAAGGAGTACCTGCCCAACGAGCTCGCAGTACGCGTCGACGACACCACCGTGCAGCCGATTTCCGAAGACCACGACAAGATGTACCGCTGGGGGCTGGACCGCTTTCTGAAAGAAGCCAAGACGCTGGCCAGGTTCAAACACCCCAACATCGTGCGCGTGCAGAGCTTCTTCGAGCAGAACAACACCGCGTACATGGTCATGGAGTACGAGGAAGGGCAGAGTCTGGCGCAGCTGATCAAAACCGGTAAACTGCGCGGCGAGAAAGCGCTGCTCGCATTGCTCGACCCCATTCTCGACGGGCTGGGCAAGGTGCACGAAGCCGGGTTCATTCACCGCGACATCAAGCCCGACAACATTTTCATCCGCAGCGACGGCTCCCCTGTGCTGCTGGACTTCGGCTCGGCCCGGCACGCCATGAGCGGACACACGCGCACGCTCACCAGCCTGGTGACGCCCGGCTATGCGCCCTTCGAGCAGTACCACGACGGGGAAGGCAAACAGGGCCCGTGGACCGACGTGTATGGCATGGGCGCAACCGTTTACCGGGCGATTGCCGGCAAGGCACCGATTGAGGCCATCAAGCGTGTCATGGCGCGCGCCAACCACGCAACCGACCCGTACCTGCCGCTGGCGGACCTGAAGGCCGGCGAGTACTCGGAGCACTTCCTCGACGCGATCGATTGCGCGCTGCGTTTCAACGGGGAGGATCGTCCGCAGACGGCGCTGAGCTGGCTCGGCATGCTGCACGGCACCGCACCGGTGCCGCCGGAGCCGGAGCGCCTCGCGCCGCCACGCCAGCCCTCGGACGCCGGTGCCGCACCGACTGTAGCGCAACCCACGCTGCCGCAGACCGGCGGGGCCGACGAGATAATCGATCTCGGCGATCCGCAGACGTTCGGCCCGGTGCAGCAGGCACGCACCGAGCGCACCGCCGTCCTCACCGAACCGGAACCGCCGCCGGCGGCGCAGCCCGCCAAGGCTGCGGCCGCGCCGCGCCGCACCGGGTTGTGGATCGGTCTGACCGCCGCGGTCGCCCTGATTGCCGGGGCGGTTGCGCTGTGGTTCGTGCAGAGGCAACCGGAAACAGCGCAGCGCGAAGCGGCGCAGCCCGTGGCTGAGGTACCGCCGGCGGGCCCGGTCGCGGCGGCACAACCGATCGACGAGCTGCTGCGCGCGGCAAAGGACGCCACCAACGCCGGCCGTCTCACCACGCCGGAGGGCCAGAGCGCATTGGACTACTACCGCCGCGTCCTGCAGCTGGATGCGGCCAACGCCAAAGCGCAACGCAGCATCGCAACCCTGCTCGAGCTTCACATCACGGCGGCCAACCGCGCGATCAACGAACGCGACCTGACCACGGCACGGGCCCAGATCCGCGGTGCCGCGCGCATCAATCCGCAGGCGCTGGAGGTACGCCTGGCCGAGGAGAAGCTGGCCGCCGCCGAGACCCGGATCCGCAACGAGGCGCGTGTCGTCACACTGCTGGGGGAGGCGGACCGGCTGGTCGGGGAACAACGCTTCGCCGAGGCGATCGCCAGGTTCCAGAGCGTGCAGAAGCTCGACCCCAACAACGTCGCGGCGGATACCGGCATCCGCGGCGCGAAGCAAGGCCAGGCGAAGATGCGCGCCGCCCTCGAGCGCAAGGAGAAGGAAACGCGTATCGCAAAGCTCCTGGGCGAAGCCGACCGGCTGCTCGGCCAGCAGAATTTCGACGCCGCGGCGGCCGCCTACCGTCAGGTCACCGATCTCGACGGGTCCAACGCGAAGGCCCAGGCCGGGATACAGGCGGCGGAGCAGAAAATCGCCGAGCGCGAAGGCGTGCAGCGGGTCGAAGCATTGCTCGGCGAAGCAAAGCAGCTGTCGGCGGACGGCGAGTACCAGGACGCGATCGGCCGCTTCCGTGAGGTGCTCGCACTGGACAGCGCCAACGCGGCGGCGGCGAGCGGCATCGAAGACACCGAGCGGAAGCTGCAGGCGCAGAAGAAGCAACAGCGTGCCGTGGCTTTGCTCAACGAGGCGGCCGCGTTCGCCGCGGCAAACGACTTCGAGAAGGCGATCAACCGCTACGAACAGGCGCTCGCGCTCGACCCGGGCGATGCCGCAGCCGCGAAGGGCATGCAGAATGCCAGAGCCCAGTTACGCGCGCGCCAGAGCGCTCAGGCGCAGGACCAGCGCGTCCAGCGCGTCGAAAAATCCCTGACCGAAGGCGAACGGCAACTGAAGGCGAAGCGCTACGCCAAGGCACAGAACGCGTTCCAGGCCGCGCTGAAGCTCGACGGCGATAACCAGCGCGCCAAAGACGGTCTGGCGAGGGCGGAGAAATCGCTCGCCGCCGCGCAACTCGAGCAGCGCGTCGACCGGCTGCTGGCCCAGGGACAGCAGCATCTGAGAGCCAGGCGCTGGAGCAAAGCCGAGGACGCCTACCGCTCAGCGCTGCAGCTCGATGCGGGCAACGACGCCGCCAAAGCCGCACTCGCCAGTGTGCAGCAGGCAAAGACCGAAGCAAGCGCCAAGCAGCCCTACACACTGGCGATTCTGCCGTGGACGCTGCGCGGCACGGACAACTACGAGCAGTCGATATTCGGTGGCCTGCAGCAGGCGCTGCAGGCGCGCGGCAAGAGCGTACGTTTGACGCATTCCCATTACCGCGATTTCGATGCCGCCCGCGGCACCAAGCAGCTCACGGCCAGCGGCATCAGCCGCGGTGACTTGAACCAGGTCTGGGTAAAACAGCAGGGCCTGTTCTCCGAAGCCACGCTCAGCGAGAAAGGCGCACGCGCGATCGCCAAGCGGCTGGGCGTCGACGCGGTGCTTCTGGCGCGCGTCTCGATCGCCGCCGAGACGGCGTCCATCAACCTGCACTTCTTCGACCAGCGCAACGGCAAATCGAAAACAGCCTCCGGTGAGTTTCACTTCCCGGTGTGGGGCTACCACGCCGAATCGGCGGCGCGGATCAGGGCGCTGGTTCTAGAGGTGCTGCCCAGCCGGATCTGAACACCGTCCGGCGCGCCGGATCCCTTCGTCAAGGTCGCTCCCTGGTTCAGCGGTGTGGACGGTTACGTTGACGCGCAAAACGCTGGTAGCGCCCGTCGGGGGATCCTCGCGGGCTGTCATGCTGTCGTCAGTCTCCGCCCTGCCCGCATAGTCAGCTCACGGCGCAGGGCGCGACGCGGAGCCCGCAGGGTTATGGTACGGAACTTGCGCTCGCATCAGCAAAATCCATATCTGGGAGAAGTTGATGGAGGCGTCTTATCGAAAGGTGTTACTCACCGCGCTGCTGTTTGCATTGAGCCTCGCGCTGCTGCTCCAGCTCTAGCGCCGCGTCGACCCTGCCCTGGCCGACCATGCCGAATAAGCCGCCGCAGGCACACTGCGCGGCCTGTGACGTCAACCACCGGCGCGCGTAGTGCCGGGCTGCGTAGCGCCGCCCGGATGCCGCAACGCCGGTCGGTGCGCGCCGCCGGAACCCGATCGCCGGCGTAGAGAACCCGCAGCGCGCGTCCGGCCGCAGGCACCGCACCGGCCGAGCCTCTGTTACCATGCGCGCCGCACAGTAACTGCGGGCCATCACGCGTGGAAACGATCGAACCAAGACTCGCGAACGGCGCACCGCCGGCCAGCGCCGAATCGGTTCTCGACAGACTGAGTGAGCTCGGTGTGCGTCATCGAACCGTGCAGCACGCGCCGCTGCGCACGGTGGCCGATTCCAAGGCGCACCGGCACGACCCGCACGGCGGGTACTCGAAGAATCTTTTCCTGCGCAACAAGAAGGGGCGCATGTGGCTGGTCACGCTGCATGAAGACCGACAGGTAGACCTCAAGGCACTCGGCGCGCATATCGGGGCCGGGCGGGTTTCGTTCGCCAGTGCGCAGCGCCTGATGGACTATCTCGGCGTGGCGCCTGGCGCCGTGACGCCGCTCGCGGTGATCAACGACCACGGCAATCAGGTCAGCGCGATCATGGATACCGGGCTGCTACGCTTTGCGACGGTTCACTTTCACCCCTGCGACAATTCGCTCACCACGACGCTGAACAGCCAGGACCTGCTGCGCTTCATGCGCGCCTGCGCTCACGACCCGCAGCTGATCGACTTCGATGACTTCGTGGCCGCACCCGCGGCGGCGGGACGCTAGCCTGCATATTGCACGAAGGATAACTCCGGGCATCCCTGCGCCCTGCGGGCCAGCGACTCGCTGTTCAAATTGTTCCAGACAATTCAATCGATTCTCGGGGACAATGTGGCTGAGCAGATCGGACTATCGCCTGCGCAAGCATAGCCGGACCAGGGTGCAAAGGGGATCGTTCCATCTGCAACGCCGGATTTTTTCCTGAAAGTGAACAGGTACCAAGCGTCCCTCGGCAATATTGCTCAAACAGATGCTCAACAGTCTGATTCGACTGACAAACGCGCACGCTCGGAACCGCCTTCATGCAATAGGCGGGCTAGCGCGACCGCAAAGGCCGCACAGCGTGTACACTTTGCTGGGACCACACCGTGGAGGACGAGACCTTGAGTAAGCCCGTGGTAATCACCTGCGCCATCACCGGGTCGCAAACCAGAAAATCGATGAACCCGGCGGTGCCGATCACGCCCAGCGAGCAGATCGAGTCGACGCATGAAGCCTTCGAGGCGGGATCCACGCTGGTGCACGTGCACGTCCGCAATCCCGACGAGACGTCATCGTCGGACCCGGGCCTGTTCGCGCAGGTGCAGGAAGGCATACGCAGGCACTGCCCCGGGATGATTGTGCAGTTCTCCACCGGCGGCCGCGGCCGTGACTCTGCCGAGCGTGGCAAGCCGCTGCACCTGCGCCCTGACATGGCGTCCCTCGCCACCGGCTCGGTCAACTTCGCGACGGTGATCTACGACAACGCACCGCCGCTGGTGGACGAGCTGGCGCAGGCCATGCTCGAGTTCGACGTCAAACCCGAGATCGAGGTGTTCGATCTGGCGATGCTGTACAACGCCAGAGACCTGCTGGACCGGGGCCTGGTCAAGGCGCCCCTGCACGTGCAGTTCGTCATGGGCATCAAGAACGCGCTGCCGGCCAAACGCCACCTGCTCGAGTTCCTGGTGGCTGAACTGCACGACGTCATGCCGGACGCCACCTGGGTCGCGGCCGGCGTCGGCCGGCACCAGTTCGAAGTCGCCCAATGGTGCGCGGAGCTGGGCGGCCACATCCGGGTGGGCCTGGAAGACGGCGTGCGCGTGTCCAGGGAACGTCTTGCGAAGAGCAACGCCGACATGGTCGAGCGCGCGGTGGAAATCTGCGCAGCCCTGGGCCGCGCGGCGGCGACGCCTGAGCAGGCGCGTGAAATGCTGTCCCTCAAAGCAGCCGCGTGAGGGCACTCAGAAAGGCAACCCGATATAGTTCTCCGCGAGCGACACGCTGGCCGCACGCGAGCTGAACAGGTAGTCCAGCTCGGCCTGCTGAATGCGCTCGCCGAACGCGCCGGCCTGCGGGAACCGGTGCAGCAGGGACGTCATCCACCAGGAGAACCGTTCCGCTTTCCACACGCGGCGCAGGCAGTCTTCTGAGTAGGCCTGCAGCCGCGCGTCGTCAGCGTCGCGATAGTGTGCAAGCAGCGCGCGCGACAGGTAGTAAATGTCGGACACCGCCAGGTTGAGTCCTTTAGCACCGGTAGGCGGCACGATGTGGGCGGCA
The DNA here is from genome assembly GCA_024644045.1 of Chromatiales bacterium. Classification (GTDB taxonomy): domain Bacteria; phylum Pseudomonadota; class Gammaproteobacteria; order JAHELT01; family JAHELT01; genus JAHELT01. Next base: position 10,562 of record JAHELT010000006.1, read on the forward strand.
TCCCCCGCCAGAAACAGCCGGCCGTGCTGCATCGGCTCGGCGACGAAGCTGCGCAGCGGCGCGATACTTTTCTCGATCGACGGTCCGGTCACCAGCGAGCGAGCGGTGGCCGGCGGCAACCGCGCGCGCAGCTCGTCCCAGAAGCGCTCGTCGGACCAGCGCTTAACCACTTCGTCGCTGGCGCACTGGATGTAATAACGACTCAAGCTGGACGAGCGCATGCTGCACAGTGCGAAGCCGCGTTCGTGGTGCACGTAGATCAACTCGTTGCCGACCGGCGGCGTCTCGGCCAGCACGCCCAGCCAGCCGAACGGATACTCGCGCTCATACTCACGCAACACGTCCCGCGGAATCGCGCTGCGGCTGACCCCGTGGTAGCCATCGCACCCGGCGATGAAGTCGCACTGGATCCGCTGCGTGTCCCCCGCCCTGGTGTACTCGACAAACGGCTGCCGCGTCTGCAGCGCTCCGATGCGCACGTCCGAGACTTCGTCGATCAGCGCACCGCCCGCCGCATCGCGTGCGTCCATGAGATCGCCCGTCACCTCGGTCTGTCCGTAGATCGTCACCCCGGAACCGGTGCAGCCGCGCAGGTCGATACGCTTGCGCAGCCCGCAGAACGCGATCTCGAAACCGTCGTGCACCTGGCCCTGGTCACGCAGCCGCTCGCCGACGCCGGCGCCGCACAGCAGATCGACCGTTCCCTGCTCCAGCACGCCGGCGCGTATCCGGCTCAGCACGTGTTTGCGCGAGCGCCGCTCGAGAATGACGCTCTCGATGCCCTCGAGATGCAGCAGCTGGCCGAGCAGCAGCCCGGCGGGGCCGGATCCGATGATCGCTATCTGGGTGCGCATGCCTCCAAGAATACAGGATGATCCGAATGACCCGACGTTTCCCGCACAGTGGCGGGCCGTTTGTGCTGCATGCAGGGCCGGGCCGGTTCATCTGCCCGGGTCCGCTACCCCTTCCGAGCGGGCGCTGCTAGGTTCGTTGCGCCAGGAACTCCACGACGTCGATCTTGCTGATGATACCGATGATGTCGCCCTCGTCCATGACCACCGCAACGTTGTTGGCGTCGAACACGTTCTGCACTTTGGTCAGCGGATCGTCCAGGTGGACTTCGCCTTCCATCGTTTTGGCAACGGCCATGGCCGAATCGTCCTTGGTACAGGTGCCCTGCACCAGACCCTGCAGAATGTCGAGTTCGTGAATCATCAGCGCCCGCTCGCCGTTTCCCTGCACCGGCATCTGCGAGATGCCCTGACGCGACATGCGCTGCGCGATATGGCCCAGCGTTTCTTCGGGCTCGGCGAACTCGACGGCGCCGTGCTTGAACTCCAGCACCTCCCTGACCGTTCCCAGGCGCTGGGCCGGGCCGATGTAGCCCATGTCCTTCATCCAGTCCTCGTTGTACAGCTTGCTCAGGTAGCGCACGCCCGTGTCGGGAATGATCACCACCACGATCTTCCCGGGTCCGAGCCGGCGCGCCACCTGCAGCGCGCCGACGATCGCGGTTCCGGCCGAGCCGCCCGAGAAAATACCTTCTTCGCGCGCCAGCCGCCTCGCCATCAGAAAGGAATCGCGGTCGGAGACCAGCGTCACCTCGTCGATCACCGTAAAGTCCAGCGTGTCCACCATGAAGTCGTGGCCGATGCCTTCCACGCGGTAGATGGACGGCTCACCCGACTCGCCCTTGTAGAACTCGTCGTGATAAATGCTGCCTTCGGGATCGGGGCAGGAAATGAACACCTCGCGCCCCGCTTCTGCCGCTTTCTCCTTGAGGTACTTGCCGGCTCCGGAGATCGTCCCGCCGGTGCCGATCCCACCCACCAGGCTGTCGATCTGCCCGTCGGTGTCCTCCCAGATCTCCGGACCGGTGGTCAGGTAGTGGGCTTCCGGGTTGGCCGGATTGGAGTACTGGTCAGTGTAGAAGCCACCCGGCGTCTCGCGCGCAATGCGCTTGGCCACTTCGACGTAGCTGTCCGGGTGATCGTGCGCCAGGTCGGTCCGGGTCACCACCACCTCGGCCCCGTAGGCCTTGAGCATGTCGATCTTTTCCTGGCTCATCTTGTCCGGCATCGTGCATACGCACTTGTAACCGCGCACCGCGCCCGCCATCGCCAGCCCGAGACCGGTGTTGCCCGAGGTGCTTTCGACCAGCGTCGCCCCGGGTTTCAGCAGGCCCTGCTCCTCGGCACGCCTGACCATATTGATCGCGATGCGGTCTTTGATCGACCCCGTGGGGTTCAGGGTGTCGAGCTTCGCGTAGACCTCGGCCATGCCCGGCTCGACCACCCGGTTGAGTTTCACCAGCGGCGTGTTGCCGACCAGGTCGAGCACGTTCTCGTAGTACTTCATCGCCATCAGTGCGTCACCCGCAAGAGCGGCGCGGAGCATTTCCGCGCCAGGTTACTGTCCGGAGCCGTGAAGCGCCTGCCCCGCGCCAGTCGCAGCGCACGCGCCCGACGCGTAATCTACACTCAACCGGGACAACCGACCAGCCGCGGCAGGCCCATTTTACGGTCACGGCAGCTCTGATACCGGAAACGCCGGCGGCGCCCTCACGCGTACTTTTCGCGCAACAGCTTCTTGTTCAGCTTGCCGACGCTGGTTTTCTCCAACGCCTCGACGAACAGCACGCGCTCCGGCACTGCCCAGGCAGCGATCTCCCCGCGATCGGCGTGTACACTGAAATGCGCTTTCACGCCGGCCTCGTCGAGCTCGGCGCCGTCGGCCGGCACGATCAACAACGCCGGGCGCTCGCCCCATTTGGCATCGGGCAGACCGATCGCGGCCACTTCGCTGACCCCGGGCAGCTGCGAGGCCAGGTCTTCCAGCTGCAGCGACGAGATCCACTCGCCGCCGGATTTGATGACGTCCTTGAGGCGATCGGTGACCTGCAGGTAGCCCTGCCCGTCCAGGTGCCCGATGTCGCCGGTGTGCAGCCAGCCGCCCTGCCACAGCTGCTCGGAGCGTTCCGGATCCTTGAAATACCCCTGCGTCAACCAGGGTGCACGTACCACCACCTCACCCTCGCCGTCGCTGTCGCGCAGCTGCTCGTCGACCACCCGCAGATCGACCAGTGGCAGCGGGCGGCCGGTCTTGATCCGCGTGTCGAGCTGCGTTTCCGCATCGGCGTTCAGCATGGCCCCGTCGAGATGCGCGAGGGCGAGCACCGGGCAGCTCTCGGACATCCCGTAGCCGGCATAGATGTCGATCCCCAGTGCCATGGCTTTTCGCGCCAGGCCGCGCGGCAGCGCCGAGCCGCCGATCACCACCTTCCAGCGGCTGAAATCGGTCTCCGCCGCCTGCGGCGCGTGCAACAGCATGTGCAGTATGGTCGGCACGCAGTGCGAAAAGGTGACGCCTTCGTCACGCAGCAGGGCCAGCAGAACGTCCGGTGTGTAACGGCCCGGATACACCTGCTTGACGCCCATCAGCGTGGCCACGTAAGGATATCCCCAGGCGTGCACGTGGAACATGGGCGTGATCGGCATGTAAACGTCGTCTCGATGAAAGCGACCGTGCCCGGCCACCACACCGGTGGCTGCCATCGATGCCAGTGTGTGCAGCACGATCTGACGGTGACTGTAGTACACGGCCTTCGGCAGACCCGTGGTCCCGGTGGTATAAAAGGTCGTGGCGCGCGTGTTCTCGTCGAAGTCGCTGAACGCGAAATCCACGCCCGCCGCTGCGAGCAGCGCTTCGTATTCGCCCTGCGTGCCTTCGGGGACGTCCGCCGGCACGGGGGCGTCCTGCAACAGGACATAGCGCAGCGGCCGTTCCAGGCGCTGCTCGATCTCAGCAAGCAGCGGCAGAAAGTCGCTGTGCACCAGCAGCACATCGTCCTCGGCATGATTGATGGTGTAGGCGATCTGCTCCGGCGACAGTCTCACGTTGATGGTGTGCAGAACGGCACCGAGCATGGGCACCGCAAAAAAGCACTCGAGGTACCGGTGGCTGTCCCAGTCCATGACCGCGACGGTTTCACCCTGTCTGACACCAAGGTTCCGCAACGCCCCTCCAAGCCGGTAAATCCGCTCGTGCAGGGTAGTGTAGGTGTAACGGTGCGACGTGCCGTGCACGATCTCGTGCTCCGGCGTGATCGCCAGCGGCGAGCGCAGCAAATGCCGGATCAGCAGCGGGTACGGGTAGGCCGACGGCGTGGAATCTATCAGCGAGTCGCGCATAGCAGAGTCCCTGCGGCGTAATGGTTATTCCGGCCAACCCGCGCGCTGCGTTCCGTTGCGGTCGGCCGGCGCAGAGCGGCGCTTGCACTCAGCGCCACGACGGGTAGCGCCGCGACAAACCCGGGTTGATCGGTCACCGGCCGTACGCGCGCATCTCCGGAGAACCACGGCAGGGTCAGGCGGCGGACTTGGTACGGTTCTCGCGAATCTTGCGCATCGCGATCGAGATGCTCTTGCGCATCCGCTCGAACGCGATCGCCAGATCCTTGATCTCGTCGTCCGATTTGACCTCGATGGTCTTCGAGGTGTCGCCTTTGCTCACGCGCTCCGCCAGTTCGCGTAATTTGAACAGCGGGACCGTGATCTTTCTGGACATTACGTTGGCCAGCGCCATCGAGATGAGCGCCACGAACACCACGGCCGCGAGCAGCACCACGACGATGATCTGCTTGGAGGACTCGAGCCCCTGCTGCACGCTCGCCAGCCCCTGGATCGGGGCGAACGCGACGTTCGTGGGTTGCTCCACCAGCACGACCCAATCGAAGCCGCGGAAGTTCGGCACCAGATTGTCGTAGCTCGCCTGGCCGAGCTTGGCGTACCCGAGCACGCGCTGCTCGCCGAGCACGTAGCCCCTGTCGCCGCTGGCGAACGCCTCACGGATCGCGGCGTCCCCGGTGCTGCGCAGATTCACCGAGTCGTGCATGATCCGGTCGCGCGAGTGCTGCGAGGCGGTTTCGGCGAGCAGCAGGCCTTCACGCGTGGCAACCGTGACCCGGCCGCCGTTGATTTCCGAGGCATGCGCGGTGGCCACCTCCTGAATCAGGCTCACGCCCAGCACCGCCTTCATCACGCCGAGCGGCGTATTCGTCGCCGAATCGTCGATCCGCACGGAAACATCGACCGACCAGATGCCTGCAGACTCGTCGAATTCCACGCTGCCGATATGCAGCCCGTTGTTCCAGGTCTGCCGCCACCAGGTCTCGTCACGCTGCACGAAGTCCGAGGTCGGGTTCGTCAGCGCAACGTTAAAACCGTTCGCGTCGGTGAAAAACACCTCCCCGAAGTGGGGGGACAACGCAATCTGCTGCTTGAGAAAACCGTTGGCTCTGGGAAACAGGTCGAGATTCTTCACCGTCTTGAACTGGGCCTCGACGTCGCCGATGGTCAAGCCCGCCAATCCGCGTTCGGCGTGCTCCAGCGCGGCGCCTTTCGCCGCGTCGACCACGGTGGGCGCTTTCGCCCAGACTATCGCATCGAGAATCCGCTCGCGCATGAACACGTCGATCTGCTGCGCCAGGCGACGTGCCGTGGCCGACAGGTTCATTCCGACGACGTCGCGCGAGAGCTCGAGGCGGCTCTGCTCGAGGCGTTCGTCGGCCGTCTTGGTCAGTTCGGCAAGGCTCTGGTAGGCGATCAGACCGACGATGATCACCGGTACCAGCCCCACGACCAGCGTCTGCAGCGTCAGCTTGCCGTGCAGGCTCTTGGTGAAGGAGCGTTTGTTCATGATAAATCCCTTTGCGGGAACCGCACGGCTACTTCGGTTCCAGGCGTTCGGCGATTCTGTTCCTGAACTGGTCGCTGAGCTTGACGTCGTCTATTTCGTCCGCCAGGGCATTGATGATCATGCCGATATCGGTGACGTTGTCGCCCACCGAGTGTTTTTCGAAGTATTCGGCGCACAGCAGCGGTCCCATCGGACCGAGAAACTCGGCGGCTTCCGACTCGAGTACGTTGCGCAGTTTGTTGTACTCGGCGGAACCTTCCGGGATGGCTGTGCGTGTCCCGGAAGTGGTCCCGCTCCGCGGCGTAGCCGACACCATGACCTGCTCGCGGAACGCCTGGGCCTCGTCGGGATCGTCGATCTCGCGGGCGACTGCGCGCAGCAGTTGCTCCACATCGTCCATGCCCGACAACATCCCGGCTCGCGCGAACTGCTCTTCGCTCACCAGCGCGCCGATCGGACCGAGGATCGCGACCGCCGCGTCGATAACCGTTTTCTTGAGTTCCGCCGCGGATAGCCCGATCGGGCGTTGCAGGGTCTCTATGGCACCGCCGCCGAGCTGCTCCAGAATCTCCTCGGTGGTGGGCAGGTCGCCGACGTCTTCCCCGAGCAGCGCCTCGGCATCGAACCGGTAGGTGCACTGCGAAATGCTGCGCAGATGTAACAGGCCTTTGATGCCCCGCACGCCCCGGCACATGACAGAGACGATGTCGCCATGTCTGAACACGAAGCAACCCCAGTGGTTGTCGACCGTGCGCACGAACAACGTGCCCGTACTGCGTTGGCGCACGTGCAGAGCCACCTCCCGCTCGAGTTCGTCCCCGCTCTGCCAGGTAGGATCTGTTTCTGTTGCTACAACCATTTGAGCCAGGTATGTCCTGCCGGAGTTTGCCGCCTGGATGGTTGCTGTCCTAGCCTTGTCTCGCCTCTGTACCGCGCGCCCGAGTTGCGAACGTAGCGCAACTTCATGTAATTATTCGAAATATTTAAGCTTGCCGTCGGTAGTTCCCTAGCCTCTCCGAGCGGCGCCTTGTCTCTCAATCGCCGGTCTGGTGAGACCATAGCTCAACTGGTGGTGGCTTGTAAATTTGATCTGCCTAATGGATTCAGACACTTAACGTTACATGCCGGAAATATGCATGAACTCCAGCCGACGCAGACGTCACCGCTATCACCCACAGCGCCTGCGCGCCAACGCCCCCACCGGCCGGGCTGGTGGGATCGGTCATTCCCGGCGTTTCGCGCTGCGCCGAAGAAAACTTGGCGCGAGTCGAGCGGCGCCCCAGCCCGGCGTGCGGTTCCGCCCCACGGCATGCGAAGCTGGAAACTCCTTGATGCGACGACCACGAACCCTGTATTTTTCCGGGCTGCGTCGCAAAATTGCCCGCGAGACAGGTCGAAACCTGATGCCCGAGAGCCCCTTCCCAAGTTCGTTCGACAAGGAGGATCTGCTCCGCTGCAGCCGCGGCGAGCTGTTCGGCACGGGCAACGCACAACTGCCGGCCCCCAACATGCTGATGATGGATCGCATCGTTCATATCAGCGCCGAAGGCGGCGCGCACGGGCGCGGCGAGATGGTCGCCGAGCTGGATATCGACCCCACGCTGTGGTTCTTCGCGTGCCATTTCCGCGGCGATCCGGTGATGCCGGGCTGCCTGGGCCTGGACGCGATGTGGCAACTGGTGGGGTTCTACCTCGGCTGGCGGGGGAACCCGGGCCGCGGCCGGGCGCTCGGCTGCGGCGAAGTGAAGTTCAGCGGCCAGATCCTGCCGGGTGCGCAGAAGGTCACGTACTACGTCGACGTCAAGCGCATGCTCACCCAGCGCCTGGTGCTGGGCATCGCCGACGGCCGTGTGCTGGTCGACGGCAAGCAGATCTACACTGCCAAAGACCTCAAGGTCGGCCTGTTCCAGTCCACGGAGGGATTCTGACCCGGCGTCACCCGCGACGCCTGTCCGCCGTCAGGCGATCGCGCAGAAACAGCAGCCGGTGGCGGTAACGGCCGGGCATGTGGCTGCCGATGGCGCCGATCATCAGCACCGCGCTCAGCACCACCGTCGCGTAGGCGCCCGCCAGCGGCACCAGCAGTAGCAGCAGCAGCTTGCCTGCCACTATCACGCCGCGCACCTCCAGCAGCAGCGCGCAGCTGGCATGCAGGTCGGTGGCGAGCAGCAGGCCACCGGATACGACGGTCGCAATCCACCACAGCTCCAGCGCGTCGGCCGGTGCGGTAAACACATAACCGCCGAGCAGCACTCCGCCAGCCAGTATGTGCAGCGCACGCAACAAGGCACGCAGCGCGCGCCGCAGCGGGAAGTCGCGCGGCGGATCGGGGAACAGCCAGCCGTTACCCGCCGGCATGCCGCACTGACGATGCCTCGCGGCGGTTGTGCCGCACCGGCCTTGAGAATCGACCCATGAGCGCTGTGTTCCTTTGAACGCACTTGTACGGCATGCTCGCCGCGAGCGCGCAATTGTACATGCATCGACATCGGCTCGGCGGCGGGCGCCGCGGGGTCTCGCGGCGGGATCTGACGCTGCCGGCGGTCGATGTTATGCTAACCCGCTATGAAGCAGCGGCCATCAGCGCCCGGCGATGACTGACCGGGCGCCGCAAGCCCGGCGCCGGTTCCCCGGGGAAGCTCACGATCACGAGCGCTGTATTGCCGAGGCCATGGCTGAAGCGGCCGAGGTGTGCACCGCGCGCGGCGCGCGTTTGACCGCGCTGCGTTCGCGGGTGCTGGAAATCGTCTGGCGTAGCCACCGGCCGCTCGGCGCTTACGCGATCCTCGAAGTCCTCGCCGCCGACGGCCGTTCGCCCGCGCCGCCGACCGTTTACCGGGCGCTCGAGTTCCTCACCGAGCACGGGCTGGTGCACCGTCTCGCCTCGCTCAACGCGTTCATCGGCTGCAGCCAGCCCGGGCACCCGGGCACCGGGCAGTTCCTGCTGTGCCGGTGCTGCGGTACCGCTGCGGAACTCGACGATCCGCGCATCCGCAGCGCCATCCAGCGCACCGCGGTGGCCGAAGGCTTTGAGATCCAGGAGCACACCGTCGAGGTCAGCGGTCTTTGCCCGAACTGCCAGCGCGCCGGCCGCTAGCGCGCCGGTGCGGGCCTTCCCAGTTCGGTTTATAATTTTATAACATAACATTTCTGGCACACTGCCATCGGAGTCGCCACCTGGACGTCCGGGACTCAGCCGAAGTCGACTACGCGCCCCGCTCCCTGCTGGGGCAAAGCGCCGTAATGCGGCTGGGCATGGTGGCTGCACTGCTGGCACTGCTCTGGGCGAGCGTTTTCTGGGCGCTGCACTGATGATCCCCGCCCAACCGGCGGCGGCTGCCGCGCTAACCGAGGTTGCGCTGGAGTTCGTTGACCTTACCCTCGGCTACGACAGTCATCCGGCCGTGCATCACCTCCAGGCGAGGATTGCGCAGGGCGCGCTGGTTGCCGTGGTGGGGCCGAACGGTGCCGGTAAATCGACCCTGCTGAAGGGCGTGGCCGGGGCCCTGTCGCCGCTCGCCGGCGAGATCCGTGTGCACGGGTGCGCCCGCAGCGACTTCGCTTATCTGCCGCAGATCGTCGAGATCGACCGCGGCTTTCCCATCTCGGTGTTCGATCTGGTGAGCTTCGGGCTGTGGCGCGAGACCGGCTCGCTCGGGGGAGTGAGTCGGGCGCAGCGCAAGCGCATCAACGCGGCGCTCGATGCGGTGGGGCTGGGCCAGTTTGCGCGGCGCACCATCGGGTCACTGTCCGGCGGGCAGCTGCAGCGCGCGCTCTTCGCGCGGGTCGGGCTGCGCGACTCGCCGGTGATTCTGCTGGATGAGCCGCTGACCTCCGTCGACGCGGATACCGCGCGAGATCTGCTCGGCGTGATCCGGCAGTGGCACGACGAGCAACGCACCGTGCTCGCGGTGCTGCACGACCTCGAGCAGGTGCGGCAGCATTTTCCGGAAACGCTGCTGCTGTCGCGAGAGCTGATCGCCTTCGGTCCCACGCACGAAGCGCTGCAGCCCGCCAACATGCTGCGCGCCCGGCAACTCAACGAAGCGTTCGACGAGCACGCGCATGCCTGCCACCGACGGACCTCGGAAGCCGCGTGATTGGCGAGCTTCTGTTCGCGCCGTTCATCGAATTCTCCTTCATGCGGCGGGCGCTGGTCGGCTGCCTGGCGCTGTCGCTGAGCGCGACGCCGGTGGGGGTGTTCCTGATGCTGCGGCGGATGAGCCTGACCGGCGACGCCATGGCGCATGCGATCCTGCCGGGCGCGGCTGTCGGCTTTCTGTTCGCCGGCCTGTCGTTACCGGCAATGACCCTGGGCGGCGCCGCGGCCGGGCTGGCGGTGGCAGTCGTATCAGGGTTCGTCGCGCGCAGCACGGTGCTGCGTGAAGACGCGAGCCTCGCCGCGTTCTATCTGATATCGCTGGCGCTGGGCGTGCTCATCGTGTCCACCCGAGGCACCAACGTCGATCTCATGCACCTGCTGTTCGGCACCGTGCTCGCGCTCAACGACGACGCGATCCTGCTGCTTGCCGGCATCGCCTCGGCTACCCTGATCGCGCTGGCGGCACTGTACAGAGCGTTGGTTCTGGAGTGCCTGGAGCCGACTTTCCTGCGCTCGGTGAGCCGCCTCAGCCCGGTCGCGCATCACGCGTTCCTGCTGCTCGTGGTGTTGAACCTGGTGGGTGGATTTCACGCGCTCGGCACACTGATGTCGATCGGGGTCATGATCCTGCCGGCGGCCGGTGCGCGGTTCTGGGCCCGCGACATCAATACCCTGATCGCCGTCGCGGTCGGGCTGGGCCTGGCCGGCGGCTGGGCGGGGCTGCTGCTCTCCTACCATGCCGATCTGCCTTCCGGGCCCTGCATCGTGCTCAGTCTCGGGGGCTTTTACGTGATCTCTCTGCTCATCGGGCGGGAAGGCCTGCTGACCGCCTGGTATCGATCGACGCGCCATCTCGAGGCGTGACCGGGCGCGCGGCCGGCCTACGGCTGCCCGAGCCCACCGCCGCCCGGCAGCTCAAGAATCAGGCGCTGGCCCGCCGGAACGATCTGCTTGCCCTTACCCTTCAGCCGCGTGCCGTCAGCGAGCCGGATGCCGCCGGGCGCGCCGTCGCCGCCGCCGTTGCGCCCACGCGCCGGGTAGTCGATGCGGTCGAACAGCGCGAACACGGCGAACGGAGCGCCCTCAACGTGCTCGATCTCGATCACCTGTCCGTCACCGCCTGCGAAGGCGCCACGCCCCCCGGAGGCTTCGCGGAACTCCTTGCGGCGGAAAATCAACGGCGCGATCGATTCGGTGATTTCCACCGGCGTGTTGCGCACACCCGAGGGAAACGCGGTCGCCGACAGGCCGGGCTTACCGGGACGTGCGCCGGTGCCGCCGGAGTGGAAAATGGTCACCGAGAACGGCGTGGCATCGCCGTAGTCGTGCTCACCGACGATGCCGTGTCCGCCGGACAGCATCGGGTTCCACAGGCTGGAGCTGCCTTCGGCCGGCGCGCAGCCCGGCACGGCTCGATCCAGACAGCCCAGCACCACGTCAGGCAGCATCTGGCCGATGACGTGGCGCACGGTCACGGCCGCAGGTCTGGGCGCGTTCAGAATCGAGCCGCTCGGCGCGTGGATCCGTATCGGCGCCAGCGACCCGCTGTTGTTCGGGATGCGGTTGCCGACCAGGCAGCGGATGCCGAAAGACGCGTACGCCTGGGTGTAGGTGATCGGCACGTTGATGCCGTAGGCGGACATCGCGCTGGTACCCGCGAAATCGACCTCGATGCCGTGCGGCCCGATGCGCATCCGCGCCACGAGGTGCACCGGGTGGTCGTAGCCGTCCACGGTCATTTCGTTGCCGTACTCGCCCGGCGGGAGCTTGCCGATCTCGGCCAGCATCGCTTCGCGCGAGGTATCGATGATGTGGTCGCCGACGCTCTCGATACCGTTGAGGCCGAACTCTTCCAGCATCTCGAGCAGGCGCCTGCCGCCCACCGCGTTGCTGGTGGTCAGCGAGTACAGATCGCCGATGACCTGCACGGGCTCGCGCACGTTGGCTCGCACGATGTCGACCACACTCTGATTCACCACGCCGCCCTCGAACAGCGGCAGGATCGGAATGCACAGGCCTTCCTCGTAAACCTGTCCGGCGTCGGGGCCGAAACCGGCACCGCCGATATCGACCACGTGCACCGTGGAGGCGAACAGCGCGATCGGACTGCCCTGCCTGAACACCGGCGTCACCACCGTGAAGTCGAACAGGTGACCGGTGCCCAGCCAGGGGTCGTTGGTGACGTAGACGTCGCCCTCGCGCATCGCGGACGGCGGGGTCTTGTCCAGGAAGAACCCGACCGAGGCGGCCATCGCGTTCACGTGGCCGGGTGTGCCGGTAACGGCCTGTGCCAGCATGCGCCCCGAGAGATCGAACACGCCCGCCGACAGGTCGCCCGCTTCGCGCACCGTGGTCGAGAATGCCGTTCGGATCAGCGCCTGCGCCTGCTCTTCGACGATCGCGATCAGGCGGTCCCAGATGACCTGGTTGCGGATTTCGCCGCCCGCGCTCACCGCGTGATAGTCCTCGCAACGCTGCAGCACCAGATCGCCCTGCGCGTTGACACCGAGCGAGAAGCCCGGCGGCACCACGGTGGTGGTCTGGATTTCCCGGATCACCGCCGGACCGGTGAGGCTGGCGCCCGCGGTCAGGCTGTCACGCGTGAATATGTCCGCGTCCAGCGCCGTCTCGCGGCCGGGAAAGTGGACGCGGATGCGCCCCTCGCCGGCCACCGGGTGGGACCTCGGCCCGGCCGGGCGGGCGGGCGCCGCATCCTCGTCGCGCTGCGCGGCCGCAATCACCGACCACGTCAGCACTTCGACATCCAGGCCCGGCACGCTGCGCGCATACTGGCGCTCGTACTCCTGCTCGAACGCCGCACGCAGCGTGTCGCCCAGCGCCTCGGTGATGGCGCTGCCGGCGAGTGCAATCTTGATCTCGTGGCCCTGCCCGACGTAACGGGCATAAGCATGGCGCTGTGCGCTGACCGGGCTCCCGGGTGCGCCCAGTTCGACCACGGATTGCGCCTCGGCGAGCATCTCGTCGAACAGCGCGGCAAGCCCGGCGGTGTCGAGCTGCGACAGCCGCTGATACCGGCTGCGCACCACCTCGTAAGCGATCGGTGCGAGCAGGAAACCGACCGCCGAACCGACGCCCGCGTTGGTCGGAACCACGATCCGGTCGATGCCCAGCTTGTCGGCCAGGCGCGCGGCGTGCAGCGGCGCCGCCCCGCCGAAGGCGATCAGGGTGCGGGCGGCGATTTCCGCGCCCCGCTCCACCGCATGCACCCGCGCGGCATTGGCCATGTTCTCGTCGACGATCTCGATCACACCGCGCGCGGCAGCCAGCCGGGACAGCCCCAGCGGCTCACCGACGTCGCGCCGCACGGCGGCGTCCGCTGCCGCCGGATCCAGGCGCATGCTGCCGCCGGCAAAACCCTGCGCATCGAGACGTCCCAGAATCAGGTTGGCATCGGTGATCGTGCACCGCGTGCCACCGCGGCCGTAGCTCGCCGGGCCGGGCTCCGAGCCGGCGCTCTCCGGACCCACCTGAATGCGGCGCAGCGCGTCCACACGCGCGATCGAACCGCCGCCGGCACCGATTTCCACCATCTCGACCACCGGAATCTTCACCGGCATCCCGCTCCCCTTCATGAAGCGGTGCGCGCGATCCACCTCGAAGGTGCGTGACAGGAGCGGCTCCCCGTCGTCGATCAGGCAGATCTTGGCCGTGGTACCGCCCATGTCGAACGACAGCACCGACGCCTCGTCCAGCTCGCGCGCCAGGCGCGCAGCCAGCACCGCGCCCCCGGCGGGACCCGATTCCACCAGCCGGATCGGATACCGGGTGGCCGTATCGATGGTCACCAGATTGCCGCCCGAGGTCATCAGCATGCAGGGACAGCGCAGACCGGCGGCATTCAGGCGCCCGCGCACGTCGCTCAGATAGCCGGCGATCAACGGCTGCACGTAAGCGCTGGCCGCGGTGGTGGACTGGCGTTCGTACTCGCGGATCTCCGGACACACCTCGCTCGACAGGGACACGCTCACCCCGGGAAGGTGCCGGGCGAGGATCTCGCGCACGCGCTGTTCGTGAGCCGGGTTGGCATAGGCGTGCAACAGCCCGACCGCGACGCTGACCACCCCGGCCGCACCGAGCACCCGGGCGGCGGCCACGACCGACGCCTCGTCCAGCGGCTGCAGCACCTCCCCGCGGTAGCTCAGCCGCTCGCCAACCGGCAGCCGGAGCGCGCGCGGCACCAGCGGCGCGAGCCGGTCCGCCTGGATATCGTACTGGTCGAAACGGTTCTCGTAGGCCATTTCCAGGGCGTCGCGATGGCCTTCGGTAACCAGCAGCGCGGTCCTGGCGCCTTTGCGCTCGAGCAGCGCGTTAGTGGCCAGGGTGGTACCGTGAATGATGAGGGTTACCGCCGCGGGTGGCGTGCCGGTTTCCTGCAGCACACGCGAGACGGCCTGCATGAAGCCTTCCGCGGGCGCGCCGTGCGTGGTCAGCACCTTGGTGCCGTGGAACCGCCCTTCTTTCTCGAGCACCGCGTCGGTGAACGTGCCGCCGATGTCGACGGCGAGGCGGGTGGACGGTGTATCAGTCAATCCCGGAACTCCAGCAGCAGGTCCTTGGCGTCGATCTGAGCACCGACCGGTGCATGTATGCGGGCAACGGTGGCGTCGCGCTCGGCCAAGATCGAGGTCTCCATCTTCATCGCCTCGATGGTCAGCAGCACATCCCCGCTGCGCACCGCCTGACCCTCGCGCACGGCGACCGTGGACACCATGCCGGGCATGGGCGCGGCCACGTGATCGGGATTGGCCGGGTCCGCCTTCGGGTGCTGCTCGACGGTCTGTGCCGCGCTGCGATCGCGGACTTTTACCGAGCGCGGTTGGCCGTTCAGTTCAAAGAACACACGCACCTCGCCCTGCTCATTGGTCTCGCCGATCGCCTGACAGCGTATGATCAGCGTCTTGCCGGGCTCGAGCTCGATAGCGATTTCCTCGCGCGGCTGCATGCCGTAGAAGAACGCAGGGGTGGGCAGCACCTCCACCGGCCCGTGCCGGGCACTGTGCTTCGCGTAGTCGACGAACACCTTCGGGTACATCAGATAGCTGTTCAACTCCGGTTCACTCAGCTCACGGCCGGCAGCGGCGGCGGCTTCGTGCCCCGCCGCCGTCAGGTCGAGCGGCGGCATGCTGGCGCCGGGACGCTCGTGAAGCGGCTCCTGGCCCTTCAGCACCTTGCGCTGGAGCGCCGCCGGAAAGCCGCCCGGCGGTTGGCCGATCTCGCCCCGGAAGAAGCTGATCACCGATTCCGGAAAGGCGATCTCGCGTTGCGGGTCAAGGACCTCGCTGCAGCTCAACCCCGCCGATACCATCGACAGCGCCATGTCGCCCACGATTTTCGAAGACGGCGTGACCTTGATGATATCGCCGAACATCTGGTTGACGTCGGCGTACGCGCGCGCCACCTCGTGCCAGCGCTCCGTCAGGCCCAGCGCGCGCGCCTGCTCCTTCAGGTTGGTGAACTGCCCGCCCGGCATTTCGTGCAGGTAGACCTCGGACGCGCCGGACTTGAGGTCCGGTTCGAAGGCCGCGTACTGCAGGCGCACGGCTTCCCAGTAGTCCGAGAACGCACGGATAACCGCCGGATCGAGACCGCTGTCGCGGTCGGTGTCGCGCAACGCCTCGACCACCGAACCCATGTTCGGCTGCGAGGTGAGGCCCGACAGACTGTCCATCGCCAGGTCGATCGCATCCACCCCGGCTTCCACCGCGGCCAGCACGGTGGCCGCCGCCGCGCCGCTGGTATCGTGCGTGTGCAGGTGCACCGGCAGACCGGTTTCTTCCTTCAGCGCTTTGATGAGCAGGCGCGCCGCAACCGGCTTCAACAACCCTGCCATGTCTTTGACACCGAGGATATGCGTACCCGCGGCCGCGAGGTCCCGCGCCATGCCGAGGTAGTAGTCGAGGTCGTACTTGCTGCGCCCCGCATCGAGCATGTTGCCGGTGTAGCAGATCGCAGCCTCGCACACGCGGCCGCTTTCGATCACCGCGTCGATCGCCACGCGCATGTTCTCCACCCAGTTCAGTGAGTCGAACACCCGGAACAGGTCGATCCCGGCGTCGGCCGCCTGCAGCGTGAACTTGCGTACCACGTTGTCCGGGTAGTTGGTGTAGCCGACACCGTTCGATCCGCGCAACAGCATCTGCAGGAGAATGTTGGGGACGCGCCGGCGCAGTTCGTGCAGCCTCTGCCAGGGGCACTCGTTGAGAAAGCGCATCGCCACGTCGAAGGTCGCGCCGCCCCAGCACTCCAGCGACAGCAGCTGCGGCAGCCGGTGCGCATAGGCATCGGCAACCCCGACCATGTCATAGGTGCGCAGGCGCGTGGCGAGCAGCGACTGGTGCGCATCACGCATGGTCGTATCGGTGATCAGCACCTGGGGTTGCGCCAGCATCCAGTCCGCAAAGCCGCGTGGTCCGCGCTGCAGCAGCAACTCCCGCGTGCCGGGCTCGGGTGTCTGCGCGTCGTCGATGCGCGGCGCCGCGGGCTGCGGCGCCCACACCGGCGGCATGGCCCGGCCGGCGACATCCGGGTGACCGTTAACCGTCACATCGGCGATGTAGTTGAGCAGCTTGGTCGCGCGGTCTTTGCGAGCCTTGAAGTCGAACAGCGCGGGGTGCTCATCGATGAAGCGCGTGGTGTAGGAAGCCTCGCGAAACACCGGGTGGTTGATGAGATTTTCGACGAACACCAGATTGGTGGCCACCCCGCGGATCCGGAACTCCCGCAGCGCGCGGCTCATGCGCGCAATCGCCTCTTCGCAATCCGGTGCCCAGGCGGTGACCTTCTCCAGCAGCGAATCGTAGTAGCGGGTGATCACCGCCCCGGAGTACGCGGTGCCGCCGTCGAGGCGTATGCCGAAGCCGGTGGCGCCTCGATAGGCCGTGATCCGGCCGTAGTCGGGAATGAAGTTGTTGTGTGGATCCTCGCTCGTGATGCGGCACTGGAGCGCGTGTCCGCGCAGCGTGATCTGCTCCTGCGCGGGCACCCCGGAAGCCTTGGTGTCGCCGATCCAGGCACCCTGAGCGATGCGCAGCTGCGCCTTGACGATATCGATCCCGGTGACCTGCTCGGTGACCGTGTGCTCGACCTGGATACGCGGATTGACTTCGATGAAGTAGAACGCGCCCGTATCGGCGTCCATCAGAAACTCGACCGTGCCCGCGTTCCGGTAGTCCGCCTCGTGCGCCAGCCGCACGGCCAGCGCGCAGAGCTCTTCACGCTGCGCCGCATTCAGGTAGGGTGCGGGGGCACGCTCCACGACTTTCTGATTGCGCCGTTGCACCGAGCAGTCGCGCTCGTACAGATGCACGATACGGCCGTGCGCATCGCCCAGTATCTGCACCTCCACATGCCGCGCCCGCTGCACGAGCTTTTCCAGGTACACCGCGCCGTTGCCGAAGGCGGCTTCCGCTTCGCGGCGCCCAGCCGCCACTTCACGCACCAGCTCGTCCACGGCGTTGATCACGCGCATGCCGCGGCCGCCACCGCCCCAGACCGCTTTCAGCATCAGCGGATAGCCGATCGCCGCGGCAGTGGTCAACAGCTCGTCTTCCGCCTCACCCAGCACGCCGCTGGCCGGCATCACCGGCACACCCGCCGCAACCGCGACCGCGCGGGCGGATACCTTGTCGCCGAGCAGCCGCATCGTGGGTGCACCGGGTCCCACGAACACCACGCCGGCCGCTTCGCAGGCTTCGGCGAAATCGGGATTCTCGGACAGAAAGCCGTAACCCGGATGAATGGCGTCCACGCCGCTGGCCCGCGCGACGCGCAGCACCTCGTCGATGGACAGGTAGGCCTTGACCGGACCCAGGCCGCGACCGACCCGGTAGGCCTCGTCGGCTTTGAAGCGATGCAGCGCCAGCTTGTCTTCTTCGGCGAAAATGGCGACGGTTCGAATGCCGAGCTCGCTGGCCGCGCGCATGACACGGATCGCGATCTCGCCGCGATTGGCGATCAAGAGCTTGCGAAACCTGGCCATGCCTGCTGCTTCCGGGTGAATCGGGCGTCCGCCGACGCGTCGCGGAGGGCGCATCCCGTCAAACCCCGGTGATCGGCGGCGCGGCGGGGCTGCAGCCTCCTCAGGGTGAGACAACGCGTATACGCAGGCGGCTCGGTATCTTACACCGCGATCCGCAGCGAGCAACATCGCCGCCGGGCGAACCGCTGGCGCGCCCGCGCCGGCCGCGGGATCAGCGCGCGCGCTGCGCCCGTACGGCCAGGGCGGCCTGGTTGCGCAGCGTCTTGAGATGCCGGAACGCCTCGGCATCGATGCCGTGCGCTTCTTCGGCATCGGCGTAGATCATGCCGATCAGCTTTTCGTTGAGGCGGATGGGCAACAGCGCGCAGGAGGCCGCACGCGCATGCTTGCGGTACCAGTCCGGCATCCGGTCGCGCACGGTCAGCGACTCGGCGATCAGCAAATCCTGGCCGCGCTCCACGGCGTGGTGCACGGGGTTGCGCTCGCTGAGCGAAAACTGCAGTTTCTTCAACAACCCCTCGTCCACCGCACCCATGCCGAAGCGCGCTGCCACTTTGTGCGCGCGCATGTCGTTGACGAACATGACGACCCGCTGCACCTCGAGCACCCGGTAGGCGATTTCCAGGATCGTGCCGAGCACGTCATTCAGCGCCTCCCCGGCAACCAGCATGTTGGTTATCTCGTTGATGCCCAGCAGGAGCCCGTCGCTGCGCGATTCGCGCGTATTCTCGGCCGCGGCTTCTTCGGCCTCAGCACCGGGCGACGGCGCATCGTCAGCCGGCTCGGCGGGTACCGGGCGCAGTTTCGCTTCGATGTCCCGTCGCCATTGTACCGGGACCTCGATCAGGTCCAGCGCCCCACGCAAGCCGTCATCCACCAGCGTGCGAACGGCTGCTTCCTCGAGGTCGAATACCTCCCGGTAGCGTTGCAGCAACCCGTGCAGTGCCGCCTCGCGCTCGCTGTCGGGGCCCTGGTAGATATCAACGAGTTGTGCGGCAAAACAGGCGATCTGCACGGACGCCTGCTCGGAGTCGCGCGGCGCTTTCGGTTTCTCCTCCTCGGGCGGGCGCATCGACTCCACCAGCAGCGCGGGGAAATGCAGGTGCTCGGCGACCTGGCGGCCGAGCGTGTCCATGCCGAGGCCCATCACGATACGGCTCGCAGCGTTCTGATCCACACCCTTGTGCTGCATCAGGCAGCAGATCTCGTCGTACTCGTCGGGCAGGTAGTAGATTGTCAGCAGCTTGCCGAAGCGTGCCAGGAGCGCTGCGATGAAGGTCTGCTCGCGATCGACGTTTCGCGGCGCCAGGCCGCGGGCCACGCCGGCGCACACGAACGACCACAGATTCGCCTCCACGTACTCGCGCGCCTTGGGGCGTTTTCGCACATGGTCGAACAGCAGCAGTCCCACGGCGAGCATACGCACGTTCTCGAAGCCGATGATCGTGATCGCGCGCGAAACGGTGGTCACCTTGCCGCCGAACTGACAGTACATCGATGAGTTCACCAGGCGCAGCAGCTTGTGGGTCAGCGAGTAGTCTTTCAGGATCGCGTTGGTCAGTTCGACGATCGTCGTATCGCTGTCGGGGGAGGTAAGCTGGTTGATCTCCGAAATGTGCTCGGCGAACGCCGGGAAGTCCTTGTTCCGCTGCAGCTTGCGCAACAGGTAGCCGAATGCCGGCGGGTGCCCGGCGTCCGGCTGCGCCGGTTGTGGTTCATCGAGAAATGCCCGGATCGAGGCGCTCATCTCGGCGGCGGCGGCGAAGCGGTCCGCCGGTCGCTCGGCCAGCGCGCGCAGCACGATGCCGTCCAGCGTCGCATCCAGCTCCGGGCGCAGCGACGAAGGCGGGGCGCACTGCGCACCGCCACCCGCGCTGTCACCGGGCGCCGCGGCCGCGTCGCTCGCAGCGGGAAGCCGGCCCGTGAGCATCTCGAACAGCACCACGCCCACGGCGTAGACGTCGCTGAGCGGCGTCGCGTCCCCGCCGGCAATAATCTCCGGGGCGAGGTAGCAGCGTGTGCCGGCTCCGGGGTCGGCCGGCGTTTCGCCCGGCGCCAGCCGGGCGATGCCGAAGTCCATCAACCGGGCGCTGCCCTGCGCGTCGAAGGCGATGTTCGAAGGCTTGATGTCGCGGTGCACGATGCCCGCCCGATGCGCGTGCGCAAGCCCGTCCAGAATATCGCAGGCCGCGGTCAGCGCGGCATGCACCGGCATGGCGCCCTGCCTGATGCGGGCGTGCAGAGTGTCACCGTCCACGTGCTCGAAAACCAGGTAGCTGTTGCCCTTCCAGGTACCTATGTCGTAGAGGGCCACGATGTTCCGGTGCTGCAACCCGCTGACCGCTTTCGCCTCGCGTGCGAGCGCCTGCTGGTCAAGGGCGCCGGCGGCGTTGTCTTTCAACGTCTTGATCGCAACCCGGCGTTCCAGACGTTCGTCGACCCCGAGGTAGACGATGCCCTGCGCACCGCTGCCGAGGGTGCGTTCGATTCGGAAGTGATCTATGTACTGCTGTTCCTGCATGATCGGGCCGCGCCTTGGCCGCGACGAACCGGCGGCGAGCGCTTACCTTGGCGGCAGCGTAACGCCGTCCTTGAACGGCGCGCCCGAACCACCGGGGCTGAGAGTTCGCTAGAAGGTGTAGGCGAACGTGAGCAGATTCGCGGCCGAGCCACCGTGACGCAACGCCGTGAGGCCCGCCAGGAAGTTGCTCCAGAAGTGAATGGCCACGCCCTCGCCGATGGCGTAGGCGTTGTGCTGCTGCAGCAGGCCGACGTAGGCGCCGAACACCCCGGCAGTCAGCGCATCGGCCTGGTTCCCCTGGCCGATATGCCCCAGCGCGAACAACCCTGACGAGAGCGCCAGACCGCCCCAGCGCCCGTACTGGTGGCTGAAGTGATTGTTCAGGAAACCGCGGAAAAACGCCTCCTCGGTAACCGCCGGGCCCATGCCGATGCCGAGCGTGTAGAACAGGCGCAGCTCTGTCTCGTTCACGTCATCGGCGTAACGGATTTCATACAGGCCGTCGTCGGTGTCGCCGGCGTCGGTCTGGGCGAGCACGACGCCCGCGAGCAGCAGGGGAATGAACGTGGTCGGGCGGCGCAGGTACTCGAGTTGAAACGGCGCCAGCGCCAGGTCGCCCAGCTCTTCGTGCGGTGCCGGCGTGCTGTAGCCCTCGTTGTCGCGTGCGGCACGGGCGTCGCGGTAAGCCGCGTACCCCGAGTAGAGCGCGATGTCGGTTGCCGCCAGGCTAAAAATGTCGGCCCGCAAGGTGGTTTCATTGTAAAACAGGATCTCGCGGTCGTCGTCGAACTTCTGGTCGGAGTCGAGGAAATCGTCGCGGTTGCGGTAGTGCACCGCGGCCAGCACGGACGCCGTGAATGCCCCCAGGTACGCGGCACCTTCACCCTTTCTGGATTGCAGAAACTGCCCGCTGCCCGGCACTACCAGGCTTGCCACGCCCTGCCCTTCCGGGCGGTCGAACAGGCCTTCCGCCGCTGCCGGCCACGGCGTCGGCAGGAGCAGGGCCGCGGCGATCAGGCGCGCGCGGAACGCCGCGCCTGCTCCGTTGCGCCGCACGCTGGCGGGCGCGGGACGCGGGCCTGCTTCAGTTCGCGTCACACAGGTAGTCGTAAGCAACCGCCGCGTGCAGCGCAATGCCCGGCGCCATCGCCGCCTCGTCGAGCAGCATGCGGTTGGAATGACAGGGCGGCGCCGTCACCGGATCCACGCCCTCGGGTGCCACCCCCAGAAACGCCATTGCACCCGGCATGCGTTGCAGCACCAGCGAAAAATCCTCCGCACCCATCAGCGGCTCCGGCATGTCGTGATAGGCATCGTCACCCAGCAGCCTGCCGGTCGTACGGCGCACGAACTCGACGAATTGCGCGTCGTTGTAGGTGGCCGGATAACCGATCTCGATGACCACCTCGGCCTGCATGTCGTAAGCGGCGGCGAGCTGCGTCGCCAGGCGGCGGATCCCCGCGTGTGCGGCGCTGCGCGCCGAATCGGAAAACGACCGCACGGTGGCCTGCAGCGACGCGTGTTCGGGTATGACGTTGCTCACCGTGCCCGCAGCGATCGTGCCTACCGTGAGCACAACCGGGTCGAAAGGCCGGAAGCGGCGGGTCACGAAAGTCTGAAAAGCCTGCACCAGCTCGCACAATACCGGCACCGGATCGTTTGCATCGTACGGCATCGAGCCGTGCCCACCGCGTCCCCTGATCGTGACCGACACGGTGTCTGCCGCCGCCAGGAACGCGCCGGGACGGCAGGCGACGGTCCCGCTCGCGAGATTCGGGTAGATATGCAGTGCGAACGCGGCGTCGGGCTCGGCGTCGCCTTCGAACAGGCCCTCCTCCAGCATCGGCTGCGCGCCGCCCGGTCCTTCCTCCCCGGGCTGGAACATGAAGATCACCTTGCCACGCAGTTGCGCGCGCCGTGCGCTCAGGAGCTTCGCGGCGGTGGCCAGCATGGCGGTGTGTGAATCGTGCCCGCAGGCGTGCATGCGGCCGTCGATCTCGGAGGCGAAGTCGAGCTCGGTGTTCTCCGGCATCGGCAGCGCATCCATGTCGCCGCGCAACAGAATGCTGCGGCCGGGCGCGCCGCCCGCAAGCAAGGCGACGACGCCGCTGGTCGATTGCGACAGCCGTACGTCCAGATTCAGGGGCGCCAGCGCCGCGAGCACCGCAGCCCGGGTTCTCGGCAGGTCGTTGCCGAGTTCGGGGTGGCGGTGAATCGCGCGGCGCAGGGTAACGGCGCGAGGGAGCAGCGATTCGGCCTCGGCCAGCAAAGCCGCGTGAACATCGGACATCGGTGCGCATCCGGGTTGGTTCGGGCGACTATAGCGAGCGGCCGTCGAGCGAACAACCGGCCGACGTCCCCGGGCGCGATTGCGGTGACGCACCGGTGGGGCCGATAATCGCCTGACCCTCATGCGTCCCGTCACGGAGCCGCCCGATGAGCGAAACCGGTCAACGCATCGTGCTCGCAGCAAGGCCGCAGGCACGCGCCGGCACCGAGCATTTCCGCCTCGAGACCTTCCCGGTGGCATCGCCCGGTGACGGCGAGATACTGGTGCGCGTCATCTACCTGTCCGTGGACCCGTACATGCGCGGCCTGCTGGACGCAGCCAGGTCCTACCGGCCTCCGGTCGCGGTCGGCGCGGTCATGCAGGGCGGTTGCGTCGGGCAGGTACTCGAATCGCGTAACCCCGGATTCTCCGAAGGGGACTTCGTCACCGGCATGTTCGGCTGGGCCAGCCATGCCACGCACGATGGAGCCGGGGTGCGCAAACTGGATCCCCGCGAGGCGCCACTGTCAACCGCGCTTGGGGTGCTGGGGATGCCGGGGTTTACCGCCTATATCGGCTTGCTGGAGATCGCCGGCGCGCAGCGTGGAGAAACGCTGGTCGTGTCTGCAGCCACCGGCGCCGTGGGATCGATGGCGGCACAGCTGGGCCGGCTGAACGGCCTGCACGTGATCGGGGTCGCCGGCGGCGCAAAGAAGTGCGCCTTCGCGACTCGGGAACTGGGGCTCGACGCGTGCCTGGATCGCCGCACCGCGAACCTGGGCGAACGGCTCGCCGAGGCCTGCCCCGACGGTGTCGACATCTACTACGAAAACGTGGGTGGCGACACCCTGCACGCGGTACTGCCGCTGATGAACGTCGGCGCACGCATTCCGGTTTGCGGGATGATCGCCTGGTATGACGCCGGCGCGCCCGGGCAAGACCACACCGAGGGCCCCGACCGGTTGCCGCGCGTGTGGCGCACCATTCTCGTGCAGCGCCTGCAGGTGCGCGGGTTCATTATCACCGATCACTACGATCGCTTCGGTGCATTCATCGAGGCCGTGGCGGCACCCGTGAAGAGCGGCCGCATCAGGTACCACGAAACGATCGACTCCGGCCTGGCGCGCGCGCCGCAGGCATTGCTGTCGCTGCTCCACGGCGACAACCTGGGCAAGCAGCTCGTGCAGATCAGCACGGATCCCACACGGTAACTCGGCCGCGGATGCGCCGGTCACACCGCTCTGTATAATGCCGGATTTGCGCGCAATGCGACGATCACCGCCAACGATCGGGAGGGGAATGAATGAAAACACGCGCCGCCGTGGCCTTCGAGGCCGGTAAACCGCTTGAAATCATCGATGTGGACCTGCAGGGCCCCCAGGCCGGCGAGGTGCTGGTCGAGATCAAGGCCACCGGCATCTGTCACACGGACGAGTTCACCCGGTCCGGCGCGGATCCCGAAGGCTTGTTTCCCGCGGTTCTGGGCCATGAGGGCGCCGGCGTGGTGCTGGAAGTCGGTGACGCGGTGACGTCGGTGCAGCCAGGTGACCACGTGATTCCGCTCTACACGCCGGAATGCCGGGTGTGTGAGTACTGCCTGAACCCGAAGACCAACCTGTGCCAGGCGATTCGCGCCACGCAGGGCCAGGGGCTGATGCCGGACGGTACCAGCCGGTTCTCGCACAAGGGGGACCCGCTGTTCCATTACATGGGCACCTCGACGTTTGCCAACCACACCGTGCTGCCGGAAATCGCCGTCGCAAAAGTGCGCAAGGACGCTCCGTTCGAAACCATCTGCTACATCGGCTGCGGTGTCACCACGGGCATCGGCGCCGTGGTCAACACGGCCAAGGTGGAGCCGGGCTCGAACGTGGTGGTGTTCGGACTGGGCGGCATCGGCCTCAACGTGATCCAGGGCGCACGCCTGGTGGGCGCCAACATGATCGTCGGCGTCGACACCAATGCGGCAAAAGAGGACTGGGGCCGTAAATTCGGCATGACGCACTTCGTCAACCCCCGGGAAGTGAGCGGCGATCTGGTCGCCCATCTGGTTGAGCTGACCGGCGGCGGCGCGGACTACTCCTTCGAGTGCATCGGCAACGTGGATGTGATGCGTACCGCACTGGAGTGCGCGCACAAAGGCTGGGGGGAAAGTATCATCATCGGGGTGGCCGGCGCCGGGCAGGAAATCTCGACGCGGCCGTTTCAGCTCGTCACAGGACGTTCCTGGCGCGGCACCGCGTTCGGCGGCGCACGCGGGCGCACCGATGTGCCGAGGATCGTCGACTGGTACATGGACGGCCGCATTCAAATCGATCCGATGATCACGCACAAGCTCGAGCTCGAGAACATCAATCAGGCTTTCGACCTGATGCACGCCGGCGAGAGTATTCGCTCAGTGGTCGTGTACTGAAGGTATGCACAGCTGCACGCGGTCCATCAGTCGTATCCAGGAACACCATGAGTACAGCTAACGAAGCACCGTCCAAACCTGACAACGCCGACGCGCAGTTCAATCTGGCATTGCGCTACCAGGACGGCGACGGTGTGAGTCGTGATTTCGAAAAAGCGGCGCACTGGTTTACCCGCGCTGCCGGTCAGGGGCACGCGGCGGCGCAGTACAGTCTCGCCCTGATGTACGGCAAGGGCCAGGGCATGGACCTGGATCCGACCAAGTCGGCGTACTGGAACCGCAAGGCGGCGCAGCGCGGGCACCAGGCCGCTCAGTTCAGTCTTGCCACCTCGTACGAAAAGGGGCTCGGTGTGCCGCAGGACCGAAAGATGGCCTACGTGTGGTTCGCGCTCGCCGGGGCCAAAGGGGCGAAACAGACCAGCGCTGCGCGGCCCGCCACCGGTGCGGTTTCCTTCCGCATCGCACTGTCGGCGCAGAAAGGCTACACGGTTTGCGACAGCAACCGTAATCGGCTGGCCCTGAAGATGTCCGAGACGGAACGTCAGGCGGCAGAGCAGCTCGCGCAGGAGTATTTCCTCAAGTACGTGATGCCGTTCCGCTAGCTTTCGTGGCGCCCTCTGGAGAGCCGCAATGATTCTATATGCTATTCCCGTCAGCACCTACAGCGCGAAAGTCCGTATCGCCCTGGCCGCGAAGGGTATCGACTACGAGATGGTGCCGCCGCCGGGCGGGTACAGCTCGCCGGAGTACATGAAAATAATTCCGCTCGGGAAGATCCCGGGATTCGTGGATGGCGAGCTCGCGATCAGCGAGTCGGAGACCATCATCGAGTACCTCGAGGAGAGGTACCCGCAGGTGCCGCTGTTGACGGGAAGCGCCGCGCAGCGCGCACGACAGCGGTTCATGACGCGGTTTCACGATCTATGGCTGGAGCCGCACCTGCGCGCTACCTTCGCCCACGTCGATCCGTCCACCCGCGACGAGGCCGAGCTCAACGCGCACCTGGACGACTACCAGGCCCGGCTGAAGCAGATGGATTCGCTGATTGATCCGCAGCCCTACCTGGTCAGCGAAACGCTGAGTATCGCCGACTGCGCGTTCCCGGCAACCTTCACGCTGGCGGACATCCTGTTGCCGTCTTTCGGCCGGGAGAGCACGTACGGCCCCCGGCTGAGCGAATGGCGCAAAACCGTATACGCACACCCGGCGGTCAAGCAGGTCACCGACGAGAGCCGTCAGGCAACGCTGGACTGGATGGGCAGCGGCGGCGGCTGACGGCATCAAAACCACGCCGTACTGGTGGGATGACGTACCGTCGCCGTGCACTGTCGCACGGCAGCCGCCGTCGCGTGCCGATGTGCTGGTGGTCGGCGCCGGCTACACCGGCCTGCACGCGGCGCTGCGCACGGTGCGCGCGGGGCGGCATACGGTCGTCGTCGACAGCGAGGCGGCAGGCTGGGGCTGCAGCACACGTAACGGCGGTCAGATCGGCACCAGCGTCAAACCGTCGTTCGCCGAGCTGACGAAGCGTCACGGCAGGCAAACCGCCCGGCACATCCTGCGCGACGGACACGGCGCGCTGGCGTGGCTGGGCGAATTCATCGCCTGTGAGAACATCGATTGCGATTTCGCCACGGTCGGCCGGTTCCACGCCGCCCACCACCCGCGTCAATTCGAAGCGCTGGCGCGCAGCGTCGAAGCGCCGCCGCCGGAGTTCCGAGCCGACGCCTATGTGGTCCCGCGCGCCGAGCAACGCGCGGAGCTCGGCACCGATGCGTACTACGGCGGGGTCGTCTACCCCCGGCACGCGGCACTTCACCCGGCGCGCTACCACCGGGGATTACTGCAGCGTGTCGAACAGGCCGGCGCCGAGGTTATCGGACATTGCCCCGCCACCGGCATCAACCGCGACGGTGACGGGGTCATCGTGCGCACGGCGCACGGCGATGTGCGCGCGCGCGATCTCATAATCGCCACCAACGGCTACACCGGAACGCTGACACCGTGGCAGCGCCGGCGGGTGATTCCGATCGGGAGCTACGTAATCGCTACCGGACCTCTTCCGCATGAGCTGATGCAGCGCCTGATGCCCAAAGGTCGCGTGGTCAGCGACACACGTAAAGTCGTCTACTATTACCGGCCGTCGCCGGACGGGCGACGAATCGTGTTCGGCGGCCGCGTGTCGCATCAGGAAATCGATCCATCGAAAAGCGCGCCGAGGCTGCGGGCCGAGCTGGTCCGGTTGTTTCCGGAGCTGGCCGATCAACCGCTCAGCCATTCGTGGATGGGATTTGTGGCCTACACGTTCGACACGCTGCCACACATCGGTAAGCACGCCGGAGTGTACTACGCCATGGGCTATTGCGGTTCCGGTGTCGCCATGGCCAGCTACCTGGGAATGCGGGTCGGAGAGAAGCTGCTCGGCTCCACCGCCGGCTCCACCGGTTTCGACGGCGTCACGTTTCAGACACGACCGCTCTACGCGGGCAACCCGTGGTTCCTGGCGCCATCGGTTGCGTACTACCGCTGGCGGGATGGTTAGCCTGCGCGGCGCACGTCAGCCGGCGTCGTTGAGTCGCCAGTCGTATCGGTCGTCGTCGATCCGTGTGGCGCCGCTCAGTTTCTCCGCCAGCGCGCCGGTGGCATAACGTTTGAGATGCTCAATCACACCGCGGTCGGTGTCACCGAAGTCTTCCTTGAACCATGCATAGATACTCGACACCACCAGCTTGTTGGTTTCGAACGTGGCACCGCGTTCATGGTTGACGAAATCCCGTGCCGCCGTCTCGAGCATGCGTCCCGCGGCATCCGCGGTGAACGCCCTGGCCTGCAGATTCGGACAGCCTATCGCGGCGCAGTTCACGGCGTAGTGAATGCGCGGATCGCGCCAGATCGGACGCAGGATCCGGTGCTCGATATCGTCCAGCGTGAGCGCCTCGGACTCCACCCGCACCAGTTCTTTGCCCCACGGGCCGGCGGAGAAGAAGCCGGACTTTATGTCGCGGATGCTGGTCACCGGATAATGGTCGAGCACCACCTTGACGGTCGCGGCGTTGTAGAGATTGATCCAGTACGCGAGCTGCTGGGCGCGGTTCAGCTCACTGACCGAAACCGCCTCGAGCGAGGCGATGTAATCTGACAGTGCTGCCAGGTCCGCGTCACTGACTGCCGCATAGGCGAGGCGATTGATTCCGTTTTCGTCTCGGCGCACATACCTCGCCAGAAAAGCGTCCCAGGGCGTGTGATCGACGGTTGCCGCCGACGTTGCGTCGTGCGCGCTCCATCGTTCCCACAGCTTTGCGGCCGGCGCGGCGAGCGCCGGCTGGGTCAGCATCTGGCACAGCACCAGCGCGGAAACGGCGGCTACACGCAGAAATCGCATTGCATTGAACTCGACACCCGGTGACATCCATAGACCGGCGCGTGCCGGTACAGTTCACCCTACCACCGCACGGTCATTCGTTGTAATGTGCCTGAAAACAACAGGTAACGCATGGGGTCGGGCAGCATCGTTGGTGCGAAGCTTGCAGGTTGGCGGTATGAAGCGGATAACCGGTTTGCTCATTACGGCCCTGGCAGCCAGCGTTCCCCCGGGCGATGCCGCCCAGGCACCCGACCCGATCAGCCTGCAGCGCTACCTGCAGCTGGTCGTGCAGCTCAGCGACCAGGTGCGCGATATCGATGACGATCTGGTCAACCGGCAGCTGGACGTGGATCTCGCCGAACTGGCGTTCGAGACGCGCGTGACGCCGCTGGTCAACTTCAGCGTCGGCGCCGCCTCGGACTCGCGCAGCGTCGGTGTCGAGGCGCTGCGCAAGAACGAGTTCGGCACCGAAATCGGTATGGGCCTGGAAAGCCGGGAAGTTTCTTCCGACACCTTTGCCGTGGTCAATCCGTTCAATACGCGCGCGTTCGTGCGCGTCTCGCAGGGACTGCTGCGCAGCTGGGGTCGATCCTACAACCGCTTCGGGCTGACGGTCGCCGAGCTGGAAAGCGAGAAACAGGCGCTCGATGCCCAGCGCCGGCGGCAGGATCTGGTGCTCGAGGCGGTGCAACGCTACCACGCCTCGCTGCTCGCGGAGCTGCTGGTGGAACGCTCCGCCCAGGCGCTGGAGCGGGCCGAACGGCATGCCGAAGCGGCGCAGGCCCGCCACCGTGCCGGGCTGACCTCGAAAGTCGACGTCTACCGTGCCGAGCTGGCCAGGCTCGCCGCGCAGAACGCTTTCAAAGATCAGCAACGCACCACCGCGCGCGAGCGCGAGCGCATGGACGAGCTGATGGCGCTGGACGAAGTCGGCCGCTATCAGCCGGCGCTGGACATACAGCGCTGGACGCCGTTGATTCCCGAAGACTGGCAGGAGAACGTGCTCAATACGCGCGTCGACTGGCAGATGCACCTGCTCGATACGCAGATTGCCGAGCTGCGTACCTTTCATGCGCAACGCAACCTGAGCGCGGATCTGTCGCTGAGCGTGCAGCTCGAACAGGAAGGCTTCGGTGACACCTACAGCGATTCGACGCAGCTCGATGAGACAGAATGGTCGCTGCTGCTGCAGTACAAAACTGCGCTGCAACGCGGCGAGGAACAGAACACACTGCAACGTCAACGCCGTAGCCGGGTTCGCGTGGCACGTACCGGACGCGCCCTGAAGCGGCAGATTCAGCGCGAAGCGCGCGAGATCCTGGCCGACCTGTCAGCCGGTGAGCGTCGCTATCAGATCGGTTTGCAGCAGCTGGCTCAGGCGGAGCAGGCGCTGCAACTCGCCGAGATCCGGTTTGCCCGCGGGCTGTCGAGCAATGCCGACGTGCTGGACAGTGAGGCGGCGTTTTCCAGCGCGGAGCTGGACGTCGTCAGCAGTTTGATCGCCTACAACAATACCGTCGCCCGGGTCGGACACGTTTTCGGTCTGCTGGACGAGAACTGGCTGCGAGCGGCGATCGTCGTGCCGGACGCCCGGTGAGCTGACGGCCATGCTGAACGGCCACGCAACGCAGACCAGACCGGAACGCACCTCCGTTCCCCCCAGGCGCTGGCTGATGCCCGCGATACTCGTTTCGCTGCTGCTTGCCATGGCCGCGTTCGCCGCCGCCAGCTACTGGGCACAGAGCGCTCCGCCAGCCGTGCTCGGCACACTCACGGTGCAGCGGCATAGTTTTGCGCTGCAGATCAACGAGCGTGGCACGGTCAGGCCCGCGCGCGTGATCCCGGTCAAATCCGAGATCTCGAGCAACCAGGCGAAGCTGGTGTGGATGCACGAAGAAGGACAGGCCGTAAAGCGCGGCGAGATCGTCGCGCGTTTCGACACCAAACCCTTCAACGATGCACTGGTGACGGCCGAGCTTGCGGTGACCGACGCGCGCACGCGTCTGGCCGGGACCGAAAAGGCCATGCAGCTGCAACGCGAAGACAATGCCGCCAAGCTCGAGGCCGCCAACCGCAAGCTCGAAATCGCGTCGATCAAATCCCAGGACCTGCGCGAAGGCACCGGGGCACTGGAACGCCGCAAGCGCGTCGTGGGTATCGAGCAGGCGGAACGCAACCTGCGCATTGCGACCGCCGAGCTCGCCGACTTTGACGAATTGCTGGCCCAGGGCCACGTGAGCCAGCGCGAACGCGACAAGGTCGCGGATACGACGCAACAGGCGAGCGAAAGCCTTGCGCTGGCCCGCGCCGAGCTCGAGAACTTCGACCGCTACGAGCAACCGCGCCTTACGCGCGAAGCCGAATTGCTGGTTGACGCGGCGCAGACCGAAGTGGCGCGCGTGCGCCGCGTCGCGGGACTGGAGCTGAAACGCTGGGAAAACGAGCTGCTCAAGTACCGCCGCGATCTGCGGATTGCCGAAACGCAACTC
Source organism: Chromatiales bacterium (assembly GCA_024644045.1). Lineage (GTDB taxonomy): Bacteria > Pseudomonadota > Gammaproteobacteria > JAHELT01 > JAHELT01 > JAHELT01. Next base: position 41,416 of record JAHELT010000006.1, read on the forward strand.
GCCAAAGCCCGCAGGAACCTGGAGCACTGCGACGTGCGTGCGCCGCTCGCCGGGACACTGTTCCATGTCGAGTTGCCGCAGCAGCGCGACCGCCGTAAAGCTCAGACCGGCGATGCCATCTGGATCGGTCAGACGTTCATGGAAATACCCGACACCAGCGAGCTGAAGATAGACCTGCAGGTGCGTGAGGTGGACATTGCGCGCCTTGCCGTAGGCATGGCGGCGGAGGTGGAGTTCGATGCGCTCCCGGGGCAGCGTTTCACGGGCACGCTGCGCAACATCGGTTCGCTGGCCGAGCGCGCCGATGACTCCGTGCAGCGCTACTACGCCGAGGTGCGCATTCACGATCCCTCGCCCGACCTTCGCGTCGGCATGTCGGCGAACATCCGCATCACCTACCGCACGCTCGACGACGTGCTCGCCGTGCCGGTCAGCGCAATCGAGTACCGCGACGGCCACGCCTGGGTGCAGCTCCAGGACGGTGAGCGAAGGGTTCCGACCCGGGTGACCCTGGGCGCCGTCGGCACGCAACTCGTCGAGGTCGAGAGCGGATTGAGCGCGGGCGAGCGCATCTCGGTCCGCGCACAGTAGTGTTGCTGCAGGGCGACAATCTGCGCCGCGAGTTCACGTTCGCGGGAAAATCGATCACCGCGCTCGCCCCCACCTCGGTGGCGGTCGACGCCGGGGAGCTGCTGGCGCTGACCGGCCCGTCGGGGTCGGGTAAATCCACCCTGCTCAACCTGCTGAGCGGACTCGACCGCCCGACCGGCGGCGAGGTGCGTTTCGAAGATCAACCGTTGAGCGGATTCAGCGACGCGCGGGCCGCCGCGTTGCGTAACGCCGCGTTCGGCTTCATTTTTCAAACGCCGCACCTGCTGCCCTACAAGACCGTCGCCGAGAACGTCGCCCTGCCCTGCAGCTACGGCGGCCTGCACGGCAATGCGGCGATCAGCGAACGTGTCAGCGGGCTGCTCGAGTACGTCGGTCTTGCTTCTCACGCAACCCATTTTCCGCATATGCTGTCGTCGGGTGAGCTGCAGCGGGTGGTGTTCGCACGGGCGCTGATCAACCGGCCGCGGGTGCTGTTTGCCGACGAGCCCACCGGGTCGCTGGACGCCGACAACGCGCATCGGGTGCTGTCGCTGCTGCGCCAGGAATCGGTGGCCGGAAAGTGCGTCATCATGGCCACGCACGACGCAGAAGCCATGCGCTTCGCCACACGGCGCCTGAACCTCGACAAGTTCGCGTATGCCAAAACCGTTTGAGATCCTGCTTGACAGTCGCGACGCCTGGTCCAGCCTGCGCCGGCGCCCGGTCCGCTCCTCGCTGAGCGCGCTGGGCATCGCCATCGGCGTAGTCGCTCTGATCGCCATGCTGTCGATCGGCGAAGGCGCCAAACAGGTCGCGCTGCAGCGTATCTCGAGCCTGGGCATCGACACGGTGCGGGTAGAAAGCGCACCGCCCCTGAACGCCTATGCAGGTATCGACGTCGCCAACCTGTCGCTGAGTCTGAGCGTTGCCGATGCCGAACGCATCAGCGCCTGGCTGGGGACTCGCGGCACGCTCGGGTATTTCGTGCGCAACGACGAGCAGCTGGTAGCCGCCGCCAGCCGGCGCGCGCTGGTCACAGTTGTCGGCGCTTCGGCCGACTGGCTTGCCGCAGAGGCGCTCGAGGCGGCCGCGGGGCGTCTGCTGCTGCCGAGCGACGACGCGCGGCAACGCCGGGTTTGCGTGCTCGGCGCGCGTCTGGCCGTGACCCTGGCTGCAAGCATCGCTATGCCAGTGCGCGCGGGCAATCAATTGTGCAGCGTCGTCGGCGTGCTGCGCCCCAAGGGCCGCCTGCTCACCGAGGGCACCGGACTCTCGGCGCTGGACTTTGACAACGCGTTGATCGCGCCCTTCAGGACCGCACCGATTCCACGCCGCGGCGCCAGGGACCGTGTCGACGGCATGCTGGTGCGCCTGCGTAGCGACGCGTCGGCGCAGGTGCCCGGCGTGGCGGAGAATCTCACCGTGATCCTCGGCGATGCACGCCGCGACGTGACCAACTACCGCGTGGTGGTGCCCTACGCGCTGTTGAACGAGGCCCGCGATACGCAGATCCTGTTCCAGCTCGTCATGGGCGCGATCGCGGGCCTGTCGCTGCTGGTCGGGGGGATCGGCGTGATGAACGTGATGCTGTCCAACGTCGCCGAACAAACGCGTGAGATCGGATTGCGGATGGCGGTCGGCGCGACGCGCGCGCGGATCATCAGTCTGTACCTGTGTCACGCCTCGCTGCTGTGCCTCGCCGGCGGCGTGGTCGGGCTGGGGCTCGGCGTCGCCGCCGCCCTGCTGGTGCAGGTGTACGCCGGCTGGGCGGTGGCTTTCTCCGCGCTCGGGTTGAGCCTCGGACCGCTGTCGGCGGTGATCGCCGGGCTGGTGTTCGGCCTGCATCCGGCGCTGCGTGCCGCGGCGCTGAATCCGGCCCTGGCGCTGCGTGAGAGCTGAGCATGCGCGGCTGCTCACTCGCGACCCGTCAATCGACCAGGGTGCCTAGCTTCCGGTTCAGACGCTGAGACCATGACACGCGACGGCATCCGCTTTCTGTTTCTGAACCTGGGCCACTTCCTGGATCATTTCTTCGTGTTGATATTTGCGAGCGTGGCCGCGCTGCGCCTGAGCGGTGAATGGGACATGAGCTATGCGCAGCTGATCCCGTACGCGACACCCGGATTCGTGGCGTTCGGCATTTGCGCGATCCCGGCGGGCTGGCTGGCTGACCGGTGGAGCCGGGAGGGCATGCTGAGCATTTTCTTTGTGGGCGTCGGGACCTGCGCGATGCTCAGCGCGATGGCCGAGACGCCGCTGCAGATCGGGGTTGGCCTCACGCTGATCGGCGTTTTCGCAGCGATCTATCATCCGGTCGGACTGGCGATGGTCGTGCACAACCGGGAGAAGACCGGATTACCCGTCGCGGTCAACGGCGTCTTCGGTAACCTCGGCGTGGCCAGCGCGGCCCTGTGCACCGGGTTTCTGATCGATCATTACGGTTGGCGAAGCGCCTTCGCCGTGCCCGGCGCGATCGCCGTCGCGATCGGACTGGCCTACGTGGTGTTCACGTACCGCACGCCGCGTCTTCGGGTCGACGCCGGTCACGCCGCGGCTCCCGCGCCGCTGGCCGCCACAGGGCGGCGCACGCTCCTGCGCGTGTTCGTGGTCATTTTCTTGACCACCGCCCTGGGTGGCCTGATCTTCCAGAGCACGACGTTCGCCCTTCCCAAGATTTTCGACGAGCGCCTCGGCACGCTGGCCGGCACGGCCACGCTGGTGGGCTGGTATGCGTTCTGGGTGTTTGCGTCAGCGGCCTTCGCGCAGCTGCTGGTCGGCTACCTGATAGACCGTTTCTCGCTGCGTACGGTGTTCGCGGGCATAGCGCTGCTGCAGGCGATCTTCCTCGGCGTGATGCTGAACAGTCACGGCGCAGCGGCGTTGATCGTCGCCATCGCTTTCATGTTGATGGTGTTCGGACAGATCCCGATCAATGACGTGCTGGTCGGCCGGGTCACGCGCAGCGGCTGGCGAGCCCGCGCGTACGCGCTGCGTTCGCTGGTAACCTTCTCGGTAATGGCCTCGGCCGTCCCGATGATTGCCTGGCTGCACGCCGGCTGGGGATTCAACGCGCTGTTTGCGGTGCTCACCGCGGCCGCGCTATGTATCTTTGTCGCAGTACTCGCGCTGCCCGCCGGCGCCGCGTTCATTCAACGCACACAGTCCTCAGCGGCCTGATGGAAGTCGACTGAAATCCGCATCGCACGTGCGGACAATCGGGCCGACACAACCCCCGGCGCAATCGATGCCGGTGCAAAACGACAGCTGGCTGGTCTGACCGCGATCACGCAAACCCGATTCCCGCAGTTGCATGCCCCGGAGCAGCCGGGTATCACTCGTCTTCCACCAAGCGCTGCAGCGCGAGCGGCAGGATGCGCGCCAGGCGCTCGGCCCACTGTGCCTGTCCCTGCGCGTCTTCGATCAGGTCCTGGCGAATCTCCAGCTCCACATGCAGGTAGCCGCGCGCCTGACCGTGCACCGGCACCGCGTAGTCCCGCCGCGAGTCCAGGCGGTACGGCCGGTTGTCGCCGACCAGGATATCACCGCCGCCGTGCGCGGCATCGTTCAAAACATCGAGCAACGCCGTGGCGTAGCGGGCATCGTGCTCGTACAGCACGCCGACGTGCCAGGGCCGGTGCTCGCCGTGAAACACCGGCGTACAGCTGTGCACTGACACCAGGACTGTCTTGCATTGCACCCGGTCACGCCCGTCCAGCGCTTCGCGAATGGCACTGTGGTACGGATGGTAGACCTCGTGCGTGCGGGCATCGACCTCCTCGCGCGTGACGCTGAGATTGCCGGGCACCCGCGTGGCCTCGGACAGCGCGGTGATGAAATCGTCGGCGTGCGTCGCGCGATTGCAGTCGACCACCAGGCGCGAATAGCGCTGCAGGAAAAGACAGGCATCGAGCGCCTCGGCGAGGCGGGTGGCGACCGCCGCGGCGCCGATGTCCCAGGCAATGTGCCGCTGCAGCTCGTTCTCCGCCAGGCCCAGCGACCCGAGCCGGCGCGGAAGCAGGCGCCCGGCGTGCTCGCAGGTGAGGACGAATACCGACCGGCCCTGCGGGCGCAGCACCTCCACCGGATGCGGATCGTCTGCGCTCAGTAACGGCTCGCCGGGGACGAAGCCCGCTGCCCGGTTGCCGCTCATGCCGATTCGGGCAATGCAACGTCGCGCAGAGCGCGAATGTGCTCGGGGCCGATACCGCAGCACCCGCCCACGATCTGCGCGCCGTCGCGAATCCAGCCCTGCGCCGCGCGCGCATAATCGTGCGGCGGTATCTGGTCGACAAACGCCCAGCTCGGACGTTCCCAGTATCCCGCGTTGGGGTACACCCCGACCGGGCCGTCATAATGCTCGCGCATAGCGCGTACCGCGGCACCCGCCACGTTCAGATCGGAGTGCATCATCAGCAGCGCGGAACCGCCGAGCGCCGTCGCCTGGCGCACGATGTCGGCGAACGGCACGAAGCGGCGTTGCGTGCAGCTGTGCTGCTGGCTCTCTTCCACGCCATGCAGCAGCGCACCGCTCTCGCGATCCTGCAGACAGCTCACTGCAATCCACACGGGCACGCTCAGGCCGGAAATATCGCGAACCGCCGCGAGCACCAGCTCGGGTTGCGAGGCCAGGGTCTCCAGCAGGATGAGATCGACCCCGCTCTCTACCAGGATCCTTGCCTGCCGGGCGATGCCCGGCGCAACCTCGCGCGGATCGAGATTGCGCCAGGTGCCAAACGTCGACACCGACCCCGCGATCCAGACAGGCCGCCCGTCGGCGAACTGCTCGCGCGCGGCCAGCGCGAGCTCCGCCGAACGCCGGTTCCACGGCACCGTCTTGTGCTGCATCCCGACATGCGCCAGGGTGTGCGGCGGTACCGCGTAGCTGTTTGTGGTGATGACGTCGGCCCCCGCCTCGATGTAGCTCCGGTGGACGTCAATGATCAGCTGCGGGTGCGTCTCCAGCGTCTCGCCGCACCAGAGGTCGCTGTGCATGGGCGCGCCGCGCCGTTCCAGCTCGGTGCCGACGGCGCCGTCCAGCACGACCAGTTCGCCGTTGCGGAGCCGCTGCTCCAGACGCGCGACACTCAAGCGCGCCATCCCGGGTCATCGAAGCGCTGGATTTCGATCAGGTAACCGTTGGGATCGCGCAGAAAGCAGTGGTAGATGTTGTATCGGGGATTGTACGCGGGCGGTTGCTCGAAAACGGCGCCGCGCGCGCTGAGCTGCTCGTACCAGGTGTCGACCGTGTCACTGACCAGCGTGAGTATCACCCCGTCCGGGCGCGGCGCATCCTGACGTGCGCAGAACCCCAGATGCGCCGTGGGCGCGACCCGGTAGATGCGGCAGGTGCCCTGGTCCAGCGACAGCGCCAGACCGAGCACGCGCTCATAAAACTGCGCTGTGGCCTCGAGGTCCCGGCTGTAGCAAAACGTGACTTGGGAATCGAACGGCGCGCCCACGCTCACCAGGGCAGCAGCTCGCCGTTCGCATGCCGGAACTCGCCGGAGGTCTCCAGGGTCAGCGCGTCGATGCGCGCCAGCAGTCCGGCCGCCGCGTCCGCCGGCTGCACGCTCCCGGAACGCCCGGTCATCTCGGTTGCCACGTAGCCGGGGTGCAGCAGAATCACGGCCACACCGCGGGCCCGCAGATCATGCGCCAGCGACACGCCGGCGATGTTCAATGCAGCCTTGGACATACGGTAGCCGTACATGCCACCCGAGGTGTTGTCGGTGATCGACCCCATGCGGCTGGTCACGAGCGCGACCTTCGCGGTGCCGCTGAGCAGCGGCGCCAGCGCCGCGGTCACGCGCAGCGGGCCGAGGGCGTTCACCTCGAACTGCTCACGGATGGAGGCGAAGTCCGGTGCGGGCAACGACTCCCGCCGCAATACGCCGGCGTTGTTGACAAGTAGATCGATGGAGCGGCCCGACAGGCGCTCTGCCAGTGTCGCCACGGACGTCTCGTCGCTCACGTCCACGCCGCTCTCTACCTGCACGCCCAGGGCATCCAGCTCGCTCGAAGACCGGCGGCAGACGGCGATCACGTCATCGCCGCGGGCCTGGGTGTGGCGGCAGAGCTCGAGACCTATGCCCCGGTTGCCGCCGGTGATCAATGCAGTTGCCATGGCGCGCAAGTCTGAAACCTGCAGCGCGGCAGGTCAAATCGAATCCGCGCGGCGGGTCAGCCGTACAGGATCAGCAGCACGATTCCCGCGGCCACCAGCACGATTCCCAGGGTTTCGCGCCAGTCGACGCGTTCGCGAAACACCAGCGTCGAGGCGATGAACGTGAACACCAGCTCGATCTGACCGAGCGCGCGCACGTAGGCCGCATTCTGCAGCGTGAATGCGGTGAACCAGCCGACTGAAGCCAGCACGCCCGCAACCCCCACCATGCCGGCCCAGCGCCACTCGCGCACCACGCGCGACAGCTCGCCCGCTTCGCGCAAGCCCAGGTAAAGTCCCATCAGCAGGGTTTGCATGACCAGGCTCACCGCCAGCGCGTACCCGGCGGCCATTGCGACGCTGTCGTGCCCGAGCGACAGCGCGGCGCCGCGGAAGAACACCACCGAGCCGCCGAGAAAGGCAGCGCACGCCATGCCGATCAGCGTGGGCTTATCCAGCAGCCCGGCGAACAGGGAGCGTATGCCGGTCCTGGTTTGCCCGATGGACAGCGCGATCACCCCGAGCGCGCTGACCGCGATGGCGCAAACCGCAACGGCGGACAGACGGTCGCCGAGTATCACGGCACCAAGCAACGCAACCTGCACCACTTCGAGCTTGGAAAAGGTCGTGCCGACGGTGAAATTACGAAACGAGAACATCCACAGCAGAAACACCGTGAACAGAATCTGCGCCACACTCCCAAGCAGGCAGTAAACCAGGAAAGCCGCGTTGAGAACGGGCAGCGGGATGTCGCCCCATGCGTGCAGCCCGTACACATAGAGCAGCGCCCAGGGCAGCGCATAGGCGAATCGGACATAGGCAGCCCCGGCCGTCGACAGGCGGCCCTTGAGGTGGCGCTGCAGCGCAGAGCGCAGATTCTGAAAAAAAGCCGCCGCAACGGTAATGACGATCCAGGTTTCCAAGTGAATGTGGCGTCCTCGCGTGCGCACTTGCGCGTAAACCCGCCGCACGGCCGTTACCGGCATAAGCAGGCGCTCGACGGAGCGCGCTAGCTTAACCGCGACCGTGGCGCGTAGAAACACCGGCACGCCGCCCGTTAATGACGGCGTGCCGGTGGGGGGCGTATCATCCACCGGAAAGCGGGGGAGACGGATGTCACGCAACAGAGCAATCGATCCGGCGGATGCGAAACAGCAGATTCTCGCCTACTGCAAACGCAAAGGGGCCCTGGCGGCCGGCGTCGCCGACGTGGCGGTGCTCGACCGGGTCGCGCCGCCCGGGCACCGGCCGTCGGACCTGATGCCGAAAGTCAAATCGGTGATCTCGCTGGGCGTGGGCGGTCAGACCCGCGGGGCCTGGACGGTGCCGGCCAAAGCCATGGGCTATTTCGGAAGCACCGAGTCGCGCGCCTACACCATCGCGTACGGCTGCGCGTTTTTCATCGAGGGCCGCTTCGGGGTGCCGTCGATCTATTGCCCGCCGGACGTGGACAACGCGTTCGGCACACGCGTTCCGCTGCAGAGCCTGAAACTCCACGCCGAGGTGGCAGGAATCGGCGCGCGCTCGCTGGCCGGTGACATTCTGCTGCACCCGGAGTTCGGTTACATGTACTTCGCCTCGGTGTTCACCGAACTCAAGCTGCCCCCCGACGCGCCGCTCGCGGAGAATCCGTGCCCGGCGCCGTCGTGCGTGAAAATGTACCGCAAGGTCGGGCGCACACCGTGCATGAAGTTCTGTCCGGTGCAGTGCTTGAGCGGTACCATCGACGAGCAGGGCAACCAGGTCGAGATGCACTACGATATGGCCGCCTGCGCGGACCTGTCGGAGCAGTACGAGGCCCTGCCCATGATGCTCTCGCGCGCCGCACACGCCGATGATGCAGACGACGTGCTGTTGGATCCCGACAACAAGCTGTTCTGGTACAAGATGTCAGTCGGCTCGGGCGGCCTCCTTGCGCAATGCTTCGAGTGCATGCGCGTCTGTCCGATCGCCACGCAGGCACCGCAGGCCGATCCGATCCTGCGTCTCGAGGCCGCCGAACGGCAGGCGGGCGACGAGCAGCCGTGACCGCGGGATTATCGCGCGCGCAGCTGGGCGTCACCGATGCCATGCTGCACGCTTACGCCGATGTGGTCTTCAAGCTCAGCAACAATCTGCAGACACGGCGCGGCGATCCGATCCGACGCCTCGAGCTCGACGCGGTAGACGCACAGCGCGAAGCGCTCGGCATGTCCGATGCGCAGATCGCGGGCAGGATCGGCCTCACACCGGCGCAGGTCACCTGGATCCGGAACTTCGCAGAGAACCGGCGCATGCGCGTCAACAATTTCCAGCGCCTGCTCGAGCTGGGCGGCGGGCGCCGCCACCGCGAAGAGCGTTTCGTGCCACACGAGGACCGCTTCGCCTACTCGGAAGCGGCGCTGGCACTGCGTGAGTCGCTGCACTTCGACGACGAGTTGACAGCACGTTACGTGCAGGCGGGCTGGTGGTCCAACCAGACGCTCAGCGCCTGGCTGGAACAGCATGCCACGGCGACGCCGGACAAAGCGGCGCTGCTGAGCGCCGAGGAAACGGTCAGCTACGCGCAGTTGCAGGCGCGCGTCGAGCACCTCGCCAGTGCGTTGTACCGGATCGGCATCGCACCTGGCGAAGTGGTGACGGTGCAGCTGCCCAACGTCCCCGCTTACGTGGTGGTGTACCTGGCCATTGCCCGCCTCGGCGCCGTCATGTCCACGTTGTACATGCCGCACCGTGCTGCTGAGCTGGAGACGCTGCTGGCGCACTCGCGCAGCCGCGCGTTCGTGTGCCTCGACGCGACGGGCGATTTCAAACCACCCGAAACGGCCCTGGCGTTGCAGGCGAACGACGCGCTGCCGGACCTGCAGCAGATCATCGTCGCCGGGCGGGCGCCTGCGGGCACCCACGCGCTGAATGAGCTGCTCAGCGGTAACGCAGGACCACTGCCGCCGCTGCCGGTGGCGGCCGATCCGCTGCTGCTGCTCTACACGTCGGGCACCACGGCAGCCCCGAAAGGGGTGCCGCACAACTCGCACACTGTGCTGTCCAATGCCGCCGCCGGCGTGGAGGCACACGCGCTGAGCGGCGAGGACGTGATCCTGTCGGCGCCGCCGTTCGGCCATCTGTACGGTCTGTACAGCCTGCACCTGGCACTGTGCACCGGCGCCACGACCCTGCTGCTGCCCGCGTTCACGCCGCCGGCGCTCGCAGCGCTGATCGCCGGCTCGCGGCCCAGCGTGCTGTTCGCGGCGCCGGCGCAGCTCATCGCTTGCTTGCACAGCGGCGCGTTCGACGCACACGCGATCGATTCGCTGCGCATGATCGTCCTGTCCGGCAACGCCGTGCCGGCGCGCCTGATCGAGCAGCTCGGCGCGCGGCTGCCGCGGGCGACGCTCACCCAGCTTTGGGGCATGACCGAGACCCAGGCCGGCACCTACACGCGTCCCGGTGATCCGCCCGAGCTTGCAGCGCGCAGCGCGGGCCGCCCTTCGCCCGGCACCGAGGTGCGGGTGGTCGACGAAAACGGCGCGGCCCGCGCCAGTGGTGAAGAGGGCGAGCTGCAGCTGCGCGGCGCGTTGCTGTTTCCCGGCTACCTGCGCAACGAGGCCGCCGACCAGAGCGCATTCACCGACGATGGCTGGTTCAGAACGGGCGACATCGCCAGCCTGGACCAGCGCGACAACGTGATCATCAGCGGGCGGCTGAAAGACCTGATCAACCGCGGCGGCGTGAAGTACAACCCGCGCGACGTCGAAACGCTGCTGGATGCTCACCCCGCTATCCAGCAATCGGCGATCGTGCCGTTTGCCGATCCGGTGCTCGGCGAGCGGGCCTGCTGTTTTGCTGTGCTCAATCCGGGCCACGAAATCACCCTGGATGACCTGTGCGCCTATTTACTGGAGTGCGGCATCGGCAAGATCAAACTCCCCGAACGACTGCAGATTGTCGCCGAAATGCCCCTCACACCCACGCGCAAGGTCATCAAAGGCAGGCTGCGCGTCGTTGATGACTAGTGTCCTGTCCCGGTGACGGAGGATCACGCTGCCACGCCCGCGCCCGCGCGCCCCTCGGCGACCGTCGTGCTCGCGCGCTCAGCGCAGCCCGAACCGCAGTTGTTCATGGTCCAGCGCCACGGCAGCACGGCCTTTGGCGAGAGTTACGCATTCCCCGGTGGCGTGCTCGACGAGGACGATCGCGCCGCGCACCACTTCTGTCGCGGCATCGACGCCGCTGGAGCGAACCGCCTGCTCAAGCTCGCGGACAACGGCCTCGACTACTTCAGCGCCGCGCTGCGCGAGCTGTTCGAGGAATCGGGCGTGCTTCTCGCACGCGACGCAGACCGCGGGTGGGCCTTTGCGCGACACCCTGCACAGCGTGCCGAATTACGCAGCCATCTGCTCGACAACACCCTCGCATGGTCGACGCTGCTCGGGGAGCACGGCCTGCATCTGGCCTGCGATACGCTGCACTACATCGGGCACTGGGAAACCCCGCTGCAGCTCGCAAGACGGTTCTCCACCCGCTTTTTCGTCGCCGCTATGCCGGTTGAACAGAGCGCCGTGCACAACGCGGGGGAACTCACCGACGGCCGCTGGCTGAGCGCCAGCGAGGCGCTGGCGATGGCCGACAGCGGCGCCATGAAGGTACCTTTCCCTACGCGCAGGAACCTCCGCTACATCGCCGCGCACACCTCCCTGAGCGAGCTGCTCGCTTGGGCGCGCACGCGGTCGAGTGAAGGCATCGAGCGCATTCGCCCGGAAACCATCGAGATCGACGGGGAAAGGCGCGTCGTGCTGCCGGGCGATCCCGGCTACCCGGACGGGGACGGCGCGTGAACGCCGCGCTCGTGCCGGGCCAGGCGGTCGAACTCGCGCCCGGCGTGCGCCGCGTGCTGGCCCCCAATCCGGGGCCGATGACCGGGCCTGGCACCAACACTTACCTGCTGGGTAAGGAGCGTGTCGCGGTCGTCGATCCGGGGCCCGCAAACGACGCGCACGTCGAGGCGATACTCACTGCGGCACCGGGTGAGATCTCCTGGATCCTGGTCACCCACACGCACATCGATCATTCACCCGCCGCGATGGCGCTTGCATCGCGCACCGGTGCTCAGCTGCTCGGCCGGCCCGCACCTGCCGGTGCCAGTCAGGATGCGGGTTTCAAGCCCCACCGCGTGCTGAACGACGACGAAGCGCTGACCCTCGGCGAGTGCCCGCTGCGCGCGATCCACACACCCGGCCACGCCTCCAACCATCTGTGCTACCTGCTGGAGGACCATGACTGGCTGCTCACGGGCGATCACATCATGAACGGCTCCACGGTGGTCATCAACCCGCCGGACGGAAACATGCGCGACTACCTCGTGTCACTGGACCGGCTGAAAACGCTGCGTCTGGCGGCGCTCGCTCCGGGTCACGGCGAACTGATCCACGAGCCGTACGCCGCGGTTGACTGGTTGATCGAGCATCGCCTGCAACGCGAGGCCAAGGTTGCCGCGGCGTTGCGGGACAACCCCGGCAGCTCGGCCGTTGCGCTGGTGCCTTTCGTGTACCGGGACGTGCCCGAGCATATGCACGGCGTGGCTGCCCGCTCGCTGCTTGCGCATTTGATCAAGCTGGAGGACGATGGGCGTGCGCGGCGAGCCGGCGAGCGCTGGCACGCGCGCACGGCCTAGCCCGCATACTGCATGAAGGATAGCTCCGGGCATCCCTGCGCCCTGCGGGCCAGCCAATGGCTGTTCAAATTGTTCCAGACAATTCAGTCGCCTTCTCAGGAAGAATCTGGCTGAGTAGACTGGACGATCGCGTGCAGAGAAATAGTCGGACTATTGCGCAAGCGGGATCGTTCGCCACTATCGACGTCGGATGGCGACGCCAGATTTTTCCTGAAAGTGAACAGGGACAAACTGCAGCTTGGCAATAAAGCACAAGTGCCTGCGTAACGGTTTGATTTGTTTGCGAAACGCAGCGGACTCGTGACCGCTTTCGTGCAACTTGCGGGCTACAGCCCGCAGCAGGCGCAACCGCGGGCTCCGTGTCTCGCTGCGAACGGCAGGCCCGGTGGCCGGCAACGGCCTCAGGAAACAGGTGCGGACTCAGCGAACAGCGTGCCGTCCCGGAACGGAACCTCGATCACTTCGCCGCTTCGCGAACCCGCGCGTTCAGCATGCGCGTCGCTGAACCCGAGTGCGCGGGCCAGCAGGTACACGCGTCCGCCGAGCTCGACCGGATACGGGTTGCACCAGTGCTCGGTCGCACGCATGAAATTGAATGCGCGGCGCACCGGCCACCCCACATCCAGTGCGAAGTCAGCCGCCTGCGGCAACGGTTGATAGCTGGCGAGAGCCTCCACCTGTTGTGTGTAGCGGGCTTCACCGGCAAGGAGTCGCGGCAGCGTCAGCAGCAGCAGCGCCGCGCCGGCCAGACCGAGCTGACCGGCAATCTGTTTGTGCGTCGCGCCATCGGGCAGCGGCGTTTCGGTCTGCGCCAGCACCGGCCCTCCGTCCAGTTGTGCGCTGAGCGCGTGCAGTGTGACGCCGGTGTGCGCCTCGGCGGCGCGGCGTTGCCAGAAGATCGGCGCCGGGCCCCGGTAGGCGGGCAGCAGCGAAGGGTGCAGGTTCAGACAGGCCGTTACCGGCAGCCCACGCAGCCGGCCGGGCACGCGTCGCGGAAAACACACGCTCAGCAGGACGTCGGCGTGGAATGCGCCGAGACGGCGTTCGGTTTCGGGATCGGCTAACGCGTTCACGTAGAGCACTGGAATCGACAACGCCTCGGCGATGCGCGCTGTGCCCGCGGGTCGAGGGCGCGCGCGCACCGCGAGCGGTGTGACGCGCGGTGGCGGTGCACCCGCGTAGCCATGCAGAACGACCCCGGCGAGATCCACGCCCGCCGCGTGCAGCGTTTCCAGTATGCTGGTGCAAAGCACGCTGTTTCCACCGAGCAACAGCACGCGCGGGATTGTCGTCATTCGCTCAAGCGCCGGCGGCGAACGTGGGTCAGTAGCGGTCTTCGCAGGGTAAAGCACCGTGCGTCAGGCGGCCGCTGCCGGCAAGCTCTTCGAGGAAACCGAAGGTACGCAGGTCCCTGATGCGCTGCGGATAAAGAATACCGTCCAGATGATCGCACTCATGCTGCACCACGCGCGCATGGAAACCGTGCGCATTACGCTCGAACGGCGTACCGGCTGCGTCGCGCGCCTGATAGCGAATCCGGCGCAAGCGCGGCACCAGGCCGCGCATGTCGGGGACACTCAGGCAACCTTCCCAGGCCTCTTGGTATTCCTCACCGACCGCCTCGACCAGCGGGTTGATCAACACCGTGGGCGGCAACGTCTCGCAATCCGGGAAGTCGGCGCGAGACGCGTAAGCGAACACCACCACGCGCAGCGAAACTCCGATCTGCGGCGCCGCGAGCCCGACGCCGCGCTCTACCCGCATGATGGCAAACATTTGCTCGATCAGGGCCGGTAACGCGGGGTCGTCGAACCGGGTAACCGGCTCCGCCACGCGGTGCAGTTGCGGATCGCCCATGCGCAATACTGCGTACTCGGTCATCGTGGCGCATGATACGCCAATCCGCACTGCTGATGGCGGACACAGTGACGGCATCGCAGGCGACCGCTAGAATCGGGGTTTACCATCCGCTGCTGGAGACGGGAAGTGATCGTCGAACAGATCTGGACCGCCAACGCCTACCGCAACTTCAACTACCTCATCACCTGCCCGCAGACCGGCGAAGCGCTGGCGGTTGACCCGCTGGACCACAAGAAATGCCTGGCGCGCGCGAAACAGCACGGGTGGCAGATCACCCAGATCCTGAACACGCACGAGCACGGCGATCACACCGGCGGCAACCGGGCGATGATCGCCGCCACCGGTGCCCGGCTGCTGGCACACGTAAACGCCCGGGACAAGATACCGAACGTGGATCGCGGCTTGAGCGCCGGCGACGTGGTCAGCGTCGGAAAGACCGTCGAGCTGGAGAGCCTGGACACGCCCGGGCACACCATGAGCCACATCTGCCTGCTCTCACATACGGATACGCCGGCACTGTTTTGCGGCGACACGCTGTTCAACGCCGGCGCCGGCAACTGCCACAACGGCGGCCATCCCGAAGAGCTCTACGACACCTTCGCCGGGCAGCTCGCCCGGCTGCCCGACACGACCCGCATTTATCCGGGACACGATTACATCGGCAACAATCTGCAGTTCACGCTGGATCGCGAGCCCGACAACCGCCGGGCGGCCGAGCTGCTGCAGGAAGTGAGCGACCAGGACCCGGATGCGGCCCTGGTATCCACCCTCGCCCTGGAGAAGGAAATCAACACCTTCTTTCGCCTGCACAGCCCCTCGGTGATCGCCCGCCTGCACGAGGCGTTTCCGGACCTGCCGGAGCAACCGGATGCGAAGACCGTGTTTCTGAAGCTGCGCGAGCTGCGCAACCGCTGGTAGTCGCGCCGCGGGCCCAATGCATGTCCAGTCAGCCCGTCGTTTTGATCCAGGGCGCGGCGGACGCCGCGGAGGTGCCGGGCATCGAACGCGTGTCCGCCGATGTCGAGCTGCGGTTCGCCGGCGACGAGCACGCGTTGCGCGCGGCGATTACGGATACCGAGATCCTGCTGGGCTGGAATTTTCGCGCCGCCGATTTGCGCGAGGTGTGGCCGCAGGCTACCCGCTTGAAGTGGGTGCAGTGGTCCGGCGCGGGTGTCGACGCCGTGTTGTTTCCGGACCTGGTGAGAAGCGACGTCGTGCTGACGAACATGCGCGGCGTGTTCGACCGGGCGATGGCCGAGTACACGCTAGGCTTGATGCTGGCCATGGCCAAGTCGTTTCCGCAAACCCTTCGACTGCAGGCAGGCAAAACCTGGCGCCACCGGTTGACCGAAAGTGTGCACGGGAAGCGTGCGCTGATCATCGGCGTTGGCAGCATCGGGCGCGAAGTGGCGCGCCTGCTGGCCGCTGCGGGGCTGCGGGTGAGCGGTGTCGGGCGCAGCCGGCGTACGCAGGATCCGGTTTTCGAGAGGATCTACGCGAGCGGCGAGCTGCTCGACGCCTTACCGGCCGCGGACTACGTGGTGGTAGTGGTGCCCAGCACCGCGCAGTCCCGAGGAATGCTCGGCGCGCGTGAATTTCAAGCGATGCAGGGCGCCCGACTCATCAATCTGGCGCGCGGCGACATCATCGACGAGCGCGCACTCTGTGCTGCCCTTGGCAACGGCACGCTGGCCGGGGCGGCGCTCGACGTGTTTGCGAGCGAGCCGCTGCCGGAATCCAGCCCATTGTGGGAAATGCCCAACGTGATCGTATCACCGCACATGTCGGGTGATTACCTCGACCACAAACGCGACATGGCGGACTTGTTCATCGACAACCTGCAGCGCTATCGCACAGGTCAGCCGTTGCGCAACGTCGTTGACAAAGCGCTGGGGTTTGTCGCTGCCTGAGCGCGCCGCCTTCAGTCTGGCGGGCCGTCTGGAAAAACCGGCAGCGTATCTTCGAAACGGTCAGCGCACGGTGCCGCACAAACAGCTGCCTGTGGCCATGCCTTTGCGCCTCACTCAGTTTTTCTTCGCCGGTTCACGGCGGTTCGTGATACCCACCCTGGCCGCGCACGGGCGCGGTCAGGTACGGCCGCCTGTTGTGCACCGAACATCAGCCGCAACGAGAGCAGTACTGCCATCTGATCGATCACCGAGGCTTCTTGCGAAACAGCGCCCGCCCGCTGGTCACTCGCGCTGGCGTTGCCGCACGGGCCCCGAGCACCGGTGAGGCCCATCTGTAAAGAAACTCGACATCGTCTGCGACGGACGTTGCGAATACCATAACGGGTATGCCATTTTTCGGGTCAGCGCAGCGTCCTGGCGCCGTGCTGAAGCACGCCGTTGCAAAGTGCTGTGCGTCGATCGTCGACGGGCGCCGGGGCTTGGGCAGCGTGCCGCCGGGCCTGTCGCCGACGGCGGCTGGTCTGGCCGAGCCGGGGGTGGCATATAATGTGATGAATTTCACTTTAATTGCACGGAAACATGCGAAATCGCCGAAATTCTGCCATGGTCTGGTGCGTATCTTGCGAATAATTGAAGAAGTGCCCACAAGTTAGAGTCGGTCAGGTGCAAAAGGTCGTTACAACCTCGGTGACAACCGTCGAGATTCCGGTCAGCGGACTCGAAAAAGGCATGTACGTCAGTGGCTTGGACATCCCGTGGTTGCAATCACCGTTCCTGTATCAGGGCTTCGAGATCGAGTCCAAGGACCAGATCGACGAGCTGCAGGCGCTGTGCAACTACGTGCTGGTGGATGTCCGCAAGAGCACCAACAAGAATGCCCCTCTCCCCGATACCTACGCCGTCCCGGTGGAAGAGGAGCTGGAGGCGGCAAACGGCATTCGCGATACCACCAAGGATATGGTCAAGCGCCTGTTCCATGAAATAGAGCTCGGCAAGGAACTCGACGGACACGCAGTCCGCGAAACGGTCACCGAAACCGTGAACAGCGTGCTGCGCAACCCGAACGCGCTGATGTTGCTCAGTCAGATCAAGAACAAAGACGAGTACACGGCGGAGCATTCGATGAACGTAAGCATCCTGACGGCCGCCTTCGCGCGGCACCTGAGGATGCCGCGCAACCAGATCGACGAGCTGGCGTTCTGCGGATTGCTGCATGACGTCGGCAAGATTCGCGTGCCGGACTCGGTGCTCAACAAGGAAGGTAAGTTCACGAAAACGGAGCTCGCCGTCATGCGCAAGCACACTACGCACGGCCGCCAGATATTGCTGGCGAGTAACGGCATCGCGATGCCCGCGCTGGACGTTGCATTCAGCCACCACGAACGGCTGGATGGGCAGGGCTACCCGCGCGGACTGCCCAAAGAGCACATACCCCAATACGCGAAAATTGTCGCACTGGCGGACGCCTACGACGCGATGACCAGCACCCGCGTGTACCACAAGGCGCGATCGCCTTTCGAAGCGTTGACGATTCTGTTCGAGAATCGCGGCTCGCAGTTCGATACCAAGCTGGCCGAAACGTTTATCGAGTTCGTCGGCGTCTATCCGGCGGGCAGCATCGTGGAGCTCAGCAACGGCGAGGTCGGCATCGTCCTGTCCGTGCACCCTTCACGCAAGCTGCAACCGAGGATCATCGTGGTGCGCGACCCGCAGAAGCAGGCGTGCACTGAGCGCGTTATCGACCTGCGCTGGGATGCTTCCGATTTTGCCGGCAACAAGTACGTGATCAAGCAGACCCATCCCGACGGCAGCTTCGGCATCAGCCTCAAGGCGTACATGGACCGGGGCCTGCGCATCGAAGTACCGGGCTCCGAAGCGGTCGCCTGATCAACACCGGCGCCGGGCAGGCGCTCCACTCCCTCGACATCAGTTCCGCCGCGGCGAAGCCGGTCTGCGTTCCCGGCTCAGCACCCCGTCTCGGTCGCACAGCGTACCGGACGCGCGACATTTGCCGTATCATGCGCTTCACTCGAAAGCGTCGCACCAAGATCGACATGGACATTCAAGGACAGCACCAGATCGACGCCTCGCCCGAGCGTATCTGGCGCGACCTCAACGACCCGCACGTACTGCAGGCCTGCATCCCCGGTTGCGAAGCGTTGCGCCGGGTCGACGAACAGCATTTCGAATGCGAGATCACGGCGAAGTACGGCCCGGTCAAGACCCGGTTCAAGAGCAGACTGAGCATCGAGGACAGTGTGCCACCGAGCTCTTACGTGCTGGCCGGTGAAGGTAAAGGCGGGGTTGCCGGGTTCGGCAAAGGCCGCGCGCACGTCCAGCTGACGCCGCAGGCAGGCGGTACGCTGCTCGTGTACACGGCCCGCTTCACGGTGGGCGGCAAGCTGGCGCAACTCGGTGCGCGCCTGGTCGCTTCCACAACGAGAAAGCTCTCGGACGATTTTTTCTCAAGGTTCAGCGCGCGGTTCGACGCGCTCGACGTCTAGGCGCCGGCGCGATCTACCCCCTGGCACTGACAGTCAACGGAGCGCGGGTGACCGCGGAGGTCGAGGCGCGCACCCTGCTCGTGGATTTCCTGCGCGATAGCTTGAAGCTCACCGGCACCCACGTGGGCTGCGACACCAGTCCGTGCGGGGGACGGTGATCACGGATCGGCGCGAAATCAGCGCTTCCTGGGCATGCTCGAGACGGCGCTGCAGGACGGCGAGTTGATCATTGGCTGCCGCTTCAACGTGCCCGAACGAGCCGCCTACGTTAAGTTCTGCAACCCGGTATCGCGCTACGCCATCGTCGGCGTGTTCGTGGCCTCGTTCGACGATCAGCTGCGCGTCGCGGTGGCGCCGTGCGTGCACCGGGTAGCGGAAATGGAACGCGCGCTGGCCAGGCGCTTCAGCGCGGACAGCATCGCACCGATCTCGATCGACCCGCAACAGTTGAACGAGGATCCGCACGCGACCGCCGCGTACCGTGCACATCTCGTCAACGTACTCGCTCAGCGCGCCGTCGCCCGCAGCATGAACCCGGGCACGTGACCGACGCGCTCGCTCGACACGGCCTGCGTGCCGCCGAGGCGCACGCCTACCGCCGCGGGCTGATGCTGGTGCTGCTGGCAGGCTTGTGCTGGTCGACCATGGGGTTGGGCATCCGTTTCATGGAACAGGCCAACGTCTGGCAGATTCTGTTCTACCGATCCTGCGCGCTGGTGCCTTTTCTGTTTTTCATCATCAGCGTGCGCTCCCGTGGCAAGGCGCTGTCGGTCATCCGCACGGCCGGTATCGCGGGCGTGCTCGGCGGGCTGGGACTGGTGTTCGCGTTCGCCGGCGGCATTTACGCAATCCAGGCAACCAGCGTCGCCAACGCGATGTTTCTGTTTGCATCGGCCCCGTTCTTTGCCGCGCTGATGGGCCGCGCGTTGCTCGGCGAACGCGTGCGCACCGCGACCTGGTTTGCCATGGCCTCGGCGTCGCTCGGGATAGCGATCATGGTGGCCGAAGGCATTTCGCTCGGTCACGCGGCCGGGAATCTGGCGGCGATCGCCGCGGCCCTGGGCTTCGCCGCCTTCACCATTGCGCTGCGCTGGCGCAAGCTGGAGGACATGTTGCCTGCGGTGCTGCTGTCCGGGATATTCGCGGTTGCGGTGGCTGGAACGGTCTGCCTGGCTTACGACCATACGCTGATGCTCCCGGCGCGCGACATCGCAATCGCACTGGCGATGGGCGTGTTTCAGCTGGGTGCCGGCCTGTTCGTCTACACGATCGGCTCGAAATCGGTACCGGCGGTGGAGCTTACGCTGCTGTCGATGACCGAGGTGCTGCTGGGACCGTTGTGGGTATGGATCGTGCTCGGCGAGACGGCGAGCGTGTTCACCCTCATCGGCGGCGGCGTTTTACTGGGTGCGATAGCAGGCAACGCAGTCTCCGGCGTGCGACGTAAACCGACCCCCGTCATGTGAAACGCCTTCGGATCAGTGTCCCCGAGTGAAATCGTTGCGGCCGGTTCGGTCCCCGCCGCGCAACAGGAACAGTGCGCGATTCGAATAACCGTGCGGCGAACCGGCCTCTTCCTTGAGCTTACCCGAGTCGTGGTTGTAGAAACTGCTGCCGGGCATGATGCGCAGAACCAGACCCACGCGCCGCCGGTCCGAGCGATTGACGCCCGAGCCGTGCACCAGGTAAATATCGTGCAGTGAGATCTGGCCCGGCTCGAGCAGGATGTCCCGGCCGCTCGCCAGATCGACCTGGTCGTCGTCGATGACCTGCGCCAGCGTGTAGTCGTCGCGATGTTCCCAGTGGTGTGAATAGAGCCGTCGCGGTTTGTGCGATCCGGGAACGAAGCGCATGCACCCCTGCTCTACCGTCGATCCGTCCAGCGCAATCCATACACTGCAGGTCTCGAGCGGCTCGATCGGGTAGTAGTCGCCGTCCTGGTGCCAGGGCGTCGCCTTACCCACTTTGGCGGGTTTGCCGAAGATGGTCACGCCCCAGAGCACCAGGTCAGGCCCTGCCACCTGCTCCACCATGTCCAGGATTTCCGGGATCAAGGCGAACTCCAGCCATTCGGGATCGCCCTCGACCCCGTAGGTCCCGGCGGTATCCAGATGCGGCCCGAGAATGAAATCGGGCGAGAAGTCGGGGTTGTCCCGGTTCGCCGCTAGCAAGCGGTCGTACGCGGCACGCATCCGCTCGAGCATCGGCCCGGGCACGCGGTAATCCGACGGTATCACGAGCCCGTCCTCGTGGTAGCGCGTTATTTCAGCTTTCGTCAGTGCCATGGGCTTCAGCCGCTCGCCGGGTGCGCTCTATCGTAATGCCAGTGTGTAGAGAACTCAAAACAACCCGCAGGCTCGCGCGCCGGCGAGGCGCGCATTGTCCGCAGTGCGATTTGAGCATAGGGTTAGCGCCGTTCACTCGGTTTGCGAAGGGAACGGGTGCCTTGACCAAACAGGATCTGTCATCGACGATCAGCTGGACGCTCCTCGGCGTCGTCCTGAACGGCTTGTTCTTCGGCCACGGCGTGCTGCTGGTATCGAGCTCCGGCGGCCTCGCGCTGATCGGGCTGTCGGCGATAGTATACGCACTCGCGGGCCTGTCGCTGTTGGGTGCCGCCTGGTTGACCCCCTTCCCCGCCATTGCCGTCATGACCAGGTTGCTGAGTGTCGTGTACGCGGTCTTGCTGCTCGCGCTCGCCTGGCAACTGGATGTGCTGCGCGGATTCGAAGGGCTGGCCGGGATCGTGATTCTGCTCGCCGTGCTGGCGGCGAACCAGCTTGCGGTGAAACGCGTGTTGACACGGTGAATGCCTGCCCGGCGCACCGGCGTTGCACGCAACAACAATCGCTAACCGCAGCAGCGGTCGCCGGACTGCACGCGAACGGCAAACGGCCCGCGGGACAGACTAAATGTCGATGCTCTCGAATACGTCCGTTTTGTCGCCGGCGCGACTTGCGCGTTTGGGCTCGACGCTCTCCAATACGTCCGTTTTGTCGCCAGCGCGACTTGCGCGTTTGGGCTCGACGCTCTCGAACATATCCGTCTTGTTACCAGTGCGTGTTGCGCGTTTGGGTTGACGGCGAGGTGGTGGTTTTGGTGGTTCGCTGATCACCCTTCTGCGCGGCGCCGGCAACTGGCTGTCTACCATCATCAGGCGCTCGCGGATCTGCAGCAACAGCTTGTTGGCCGTCTCCGCACGCGAGACCAGTGAGCGCTGCGAGGCCCCCAGCGAAACCACCAGTATGGTGAGCAGCACACACGAGAGTATCATCAGCGCGATGAGCAGCAGCACCGCAAGGCCCAGGGGGGATTGCAAAGCTTCCAGGCCGTGAGTCGCCGTCGTATTCAGATTTTCCATCGATCTTTCACTTCGTGACCAGCCATCCTCTGTCCCTCAAACACGCACATACCATGCCGGATCTTTGCGGTAAACGTTTGCAGCAATGCTCGCGCGGGACGCTTACTCCGTTCTTTTGCGCACACCTGCGTATAAAATTCCGACGTTGTGCTGGTTGCCGCCCCGCGCGCCGTCGAGCAGACAGCCTGGTCCGACGCGTCACCGCACACCCATGCACTGATCAGTCACGCGGCTCCACCCGCCGCTCGCCTTTGCGGCGATCCGAGTGCGCAGCGCGACGCTCCTGTCTCGGAACTTCGCGTTGCGCCTCTTCATGCTTGCGCGACCACACGAGCCCGACCAGGGTCAACAGACCCGCGCCACCCAGGATCGCGGCCAGGACGACCAGCGCGATACGGCCGACGGCAAAGCCGGCGGTAGTATCGTCCCAGGCAACGCTGGCCAGCACCGCCACCTGCCCGCAGACGGCGCCGCCCAGTGCGCCGACGATGGAATCCATCCAGGTGCCGGCGCTGAGACGATCCCGCAGGGTGGTCACGAGATGGGCTCCGAGAATACCGCTCAGAACACCAGCGCCAACCAGACCCACATCCATTTGTTCCCCCTTCTTCTTCGCCAGGCACGCGCGAGCGCGCAGCGCTCAGCTTAGCGCAGTCGCCGCAGGACAGATCTGCTGGACTTAACAAAGTGAGAAGTTTGTCCGCCCGGGCCGGACTTGCGCGAGACGGCGAGGCGGTATTGCCTAGACGCTCAGGCGGCAAAGGGATTGCCCTGTCTGGGATCGGTCGACAGCCATACCGACTTGGTTTGGGTGAACGCCCGCATGCCCTCGATACCGTTTTCGCGGCCATAGCCCGATTGCCTGAAACCGCCTACCGGAGACTGGGTGGTCGCATTGAAATAGTTGTTGATGTAGACGGTGCCGGCGTTGATTCGCTCGGCCATTGACACGGCGCGCGCCGCGTCGCGTGTCCAGATACCGGCCGCCAGCCCGAACTCGGAATCGTTCGCCAGTTGCACGGCCTCGGTGTCGTCGTCGAAGCGCAGCACCGCGAGCACAGGGCCGAACACTTCTTTCCGGGCCAGACGCATGCACGGTGTCACCTGCGTGAACACCGTCGGCTCGATGAACCAGCCGTGCGGGGCACCGGGTGGACTGACTGCCCTGCCCCCGCACAACAGGCTGGCCCCTTCGACTTTTGCGCTTTCGATGTCGGCCAGGATTCGCTCGAACTGTGGACGGTTGGCGATCGGTCCTATGTGCGTGCCAGGATCCGCGGGAGCGCCAAGCACCGCACCGTCGACGATCTGCAGCAGCTTCTCGAGCACCTCGTCGTGCACGCTGCTGTGCAACAGCAGCCGTGAGCCGGCGATGCAGCTCTGGCCAGCCGGCGGAAAAATCCCCGCCGCCACGCCGTTGGCGGCCAGCGTGAGATCGGCGTCGGCTAACACCAGCTGCGGCGACTTACCGCCCAGCTCCATGATCGACGGCTTGACCTGGCGTGCCGCGGCCGCCGCCACGCGGGCGCCGCCGCCGACGCCGCCCGTGAAGCTGACCAGACGAATCAGCGGGTGCTCGACCAGCGACTGCCCCGCCTCGTCGCCCAGACCCGTCACGGCATTGACCACGCCCGGTGGCAGGTCCGCGTCCTGCAGCGCGGCCATCAGCTCGAGCGTGGAGGCCGAGGCGTGTTCGGAGGGCTTGAGCACGACCGTATTGCCGGCGGCCAGCGCCGGGGCGATTTTCCACACGGCGATGAGCAGCGGCGAGTTCCACGCCGTTATGCAGGCGACCGGACCGTAGGGCTCGCGGCGCGTATAGTTGAGCATGTCGGGCACATCGACAGGGATCGCGGTGCCTTCGAGCTTGTCGGCCAGACCCGCGTAGTAGTAGAAGCTGTCAGCCAGCCAGGATTGCAGCCCGGGAACTATATCCACACTGCGCTTGCCGTTGTCGCGCGTCTCGACGGCGCCCAGGGCTTCGGCATGCGTGACCAGGGCATCGCCGAGACGGTGCACGAGACGGCCACGGGCAGAGGCTCTCATGCGGGACCAGGGACCTTCCACGAAAGCAGCCTGAGCGGCGTGCACCGCCAGGTCCACATCGGGCTCACGGCAGCGAGGGATGGCCGCCCAGACCTCCCCCGTCGTCGGGTCGTAGCTGTCGACCCACTCGCCGCCGGCCGGATCGTGCCAGACGCCGTTGGCATAGAACTGATAGGTCTTCATCGATGTCGTTCCGGCGCGGTCTGCGCCGCGCCATCCTATGCCAGGCCGGGGTCGCGGCTCAAACCGCCCGGTCGACTTAGCGATGGAGCGCTGGGCGCCGGCCCGGGCCGCCCGACGATCAGTTGCAGCAGCGCCCCGCGTGCCGCGCCGGGGCAGTCAGGTCAGCACCAGCACGCCTTCCTCGCAGCGCAGGGTCTTGCCATCGAGCTCGGCGACCCGCGACTTCTGGGGGATAACCACCGACACCTCGCCGATCTTGGTCACCAGGCCGTCCTTCAACGTCTTCGGGGAGATCGCCGAGCGGGCGCAAACGCTTACCAGCCACTGCGGGTTGGAGGTGGGCTCGAGGCTTCCCCACGAAACCAGCAGCACTTCCTTCTCAGGATCGACGGACTCTTTCAGGTAGCGCCATGCGGAGCTCTTGACCGTCAAGGCGACCGTCGACGTTTTAGTGACATCCCACTGGCCGGTGTTGCTGGTCACGGCGAGGGGGACTACTTCGCTGCGCGCTCGTTGTCGGCCACCACGCGCAGCAGCGCAGCCGCCTGCCCGGCTTTCTCGGCACCCTCCTGGTGCTTGCGAACAACCTCCTCATCCGACGATTTGACCGCGGCGGCGAGGTAGACGTCCTGCAAGTCCTCCAGCCACTCGGCCAGTTGCTCCGCCGAGCGCTGGTTCTTCGCCTGCAGAGCGCGCCGCAACCCCGTCAGATGGCCTTGCTTCATACTCATCTCCGTTGCATCGTCGCAAACGGCCGCCGGATTAGCAATGCCACGATCTTAACCAATCGTGCCGATGTCTGGGCGTATGCGCCAGCGCGGTCTCAGGTGTG
>JAHELT010000073.1 GCA_024644045.1 Chromatiales bacterium
AGCGCTGCTCGATGCGTGCACCGGTGGAGAGTAACCGATTGAACACATCCGATTCCGAACAGCACCGCCACGCGGAACGCCGGCTGCAGCTGCGGCACTCCCTCAATCAGTACGCACGCCTGCTGCTGAAATCGAACGGCGGCAGTCTGCTGCAAGACGAACTCGGTGCAATGTTCCTCACCGCCGCCCGCATGCGAAAGGGCGCGTGGGAACTCGGCGTTACGAATCGGCAGCTCGAGCAGATGCTGGAACGAACCGTCCAGCGCCTCGACATCAGTTCGCACACCCGGAAGGCCCTTTAGGCGTAAAGGTTTACGCCTGAGGTGCCACGACCGGGGAGGCTCATCGGAACGGCAGTACGAATCGCGCGAAGTACTCCTGCGCCAGCCGTTCGGCCTGTTCCAGCTCTGGCGCTTTGAGTTTCAGGGCAATGCGGTCGCAGTTGCCTTTTGCCGCCAACCCGCCTTTGCTCATGGAGTACGACAGCCTGGACGCGACGCTGGCCGTGCTGTTCAGCCGCGCAATCTGAGCTTGCTTGCCTTTAGCGCCCGCCAGAAAGAACCACACATAGGCCATCACCAGATCATGGCCGACACCCTGCCCCTCATCGTACAGTGTGGCGAGGTTGAACTGAGCCGCCTGGTGTCCCTGCTCAGCCGCCATGCGATACCAGTCTGCCGTTTTCGCAGGGTCTTTCGGAATACCGAGACCCTTGTGATGCATTAATGCAAGGCTGTACTGCGCTCCGGCATGTCCCTGACGCGCAGCTTTCCCATGCCAGTAGCGGGCCTTTACGTAATCCCGGGGAAGGTCTCTGCCATCTGCGTACAGCAATGCCAGATTGAACTGGGCGCCGGCGTCACCTTTTTTGGCCAGCGAATCAAACGGTGTTGTCGCGGTCTGCGTCACGGGTTCAATAACTTCCGATAAACTGCGGCAAAGCCGCGCGGCGCGCGCGATGAAAAGAGTTCAATCTAACCAGTGTAACAGTACAATTCACATTAAGGTATCTTTATTGCGCTCTGAAAAGAACTTGAAACCAACAGTCGTAGTAGTTTCAGAAACTGAAACCACAGGTGCCTCGCTCGAGACTCATGCATGAGTTCAACGTTTCGAACCATCTATGTCGATGCACTTGTCGCGTCAGCGATTCTCTGCAACGTCGTCGCGGCGGACACACTCGCGCCCACTACTTCGACCAGCATCGGTATCTTCTACCAGCCCGGCGCGCCCGAAGTTACAAGGCTGTGGCAGCCCGGTGACCCGGGCCAGCGCCTGCGGCTGCGCGGCCGCGTGTTGACGATCAAAGGCCTGCCGGTCGCCAATGCACTCGTCGAGCTATGGCATGCTGACGGTGCAGGAAGCGTGGATGAAAGCCGCTATCGGGCCGGTCTGCGCACGGGTGAGGACGGGTACTTCGGCATCAAGACGGTGCTTCCCGGCCACATCGAGATGGCCAGGGGCAACGCTGTCTTCGGCCCCCGGCACATTCACGTCGCCGTCGATCACCCCGACCACGAACGTCTGATATCACTCATCTACTTCAAGGGGGACGAGCGGCTTGCCGGCACGCCCTACCCGGAGCTGGCCATCGCCCTGGACGAAACCGGCGCCGGTGAGGAAGTGTTTCTGTTTGGTGCAGTAGAGATTGTCTTGCCGTGAAGTCTGTCTTCGGGATAGACAACAGGTGGCGGATTAACCGCTGGTTGTCTCCATTACCAAAGTATGCCCGCCCTTTTGGTGGTCGAGGGGCGGAGCCGCGTGTACGGGCAGACTATTTCGTCTTCAGTGTAGACGCACGTGGATCAGAATGAAAAACAGTGTACATCACTGGGATCAGAACGAGGGTGATCAGGGTCGAAGCCGCCAGACCGCCAACCACTGCCCGCGCCAGAGGAGCCTGTGCGTCAGCACCTTCGCCGACCCCGAACGCCAGCGGCATGAGTGCCAGAATCGTGGTAAGCGTGGTCATCAGGATCGGCCGCAATCTGCGGCGGCCCGCTTCGACCACCGCATCGTGCACCGCCATGCCCGCCTGGCACAGCCGACCGGTCTGATCCACCAGCAGGATAGCGTTGTTCACCACGATGCCGCCCAGCATGATGCAGCCGATGTACGACTGCAGGTTGAAGGTAGTGCCCGTCAGAAACAGCATCAGCGTCACACCGATCGAGGCCAGCGGTACCGATAGCATGACGATCAACGGATCGCGCAGTGACTCGTACTGCGATGCCAGGACCATGTACACCAGCACCAGCGCGAGAATCAATGACACCAGCAACTCATCGAAAGCTTCCTGCTGTTGTTGGTAATTACCGGCGATCAGCAGGTCGTAGCCACCCGGCCTCGGAATCTGGTCCAGGCGTGACTGAATATCCCGCGCCACCGAGCCCAGATCGCGCCCGGCCACATTGGCGACCACGCTGACGAGACGTTGCTGGTCCTTGCGCTGAATCAGCACTGCACCGCGACTCTCAACGACCGTCGTGACGTTACGCAGCGTCACTTGCTCGCCCGCTGCTGTGGTCAGTGACAGGTTGAGGATCTCGTCGACTGAGCGCTTATCGGCATTTTCGATGCGTACGAGTATGCGGTAGGAGTTACCCTCGGTGCGGAACTCGCCCGTACTCGAGCCGGCGACGGCAGTCTCGATCGCCTCCGTCACGTCACGCGCACTCAATCCGAGATCCGCAGCCTTATCGCGGTCGATGTGGAGTTCCAGCTGCGGAATGCCGGCCCGGCGGCTGATGTCGACATCGGTAATGCCGTCCACGTCGGCGATGGTATCGGCGACGCGCTGTGACAGCGCGTTCAGGATGTCGAGCTCGAAGCCGCGCACCTCCACGGTCACGGCCTCCTCGCTTGCGAGCAGGCGCTGCAGTAGAAACTGACCCTGCGGAGCGCGAGTACGCACTTTCATACCCGGGATTCTGCCGTCGAGCAGCGCCCGCAGATCATGGGCGATGTCGGCATTTGAGCGTACGCGCTCGACGGCTGGAGTCAGTGACAGACGGATCTCACCGCGCGAAGCCCCGCCCGCGCGGCGGCTCGAGGTCACGACGCTGACCACTGACGAGACCGTTTCGGGCACCGCCGCATAGACCAGTTGCTCGAGCTTTCGCGTCTGGCGGTCTACCAGGTCGAGTCGAGACCCGACTTCCATGTCGCCGGTGACGCGCACCTCACCCTCATCGCTGGGTGGCAAGAACTCGGTACCGATCAGCGGCAGCAGCAGGAGGCTGGCACCGCAGAGCAGCAGCGCAGCCATGACGGTGACGGAACGGTGGCGCAACGAGGCGCGCAGTAAACGATGGTAGCCGGCGTCCAGATGACTGGACCAGGCACCGCTACGCTGCGCCAGTCGCCGGGTGAGATCGCCGTGATCGGCTCCACCTCCTTGCTGGCGGGCGCCGAGGAGCTTGCTGGCCAGCATCGGCACCAGACTCAGAGATACCAGCAGCGAACACATCAGCGCGAACACGACGACAACCGCCAGCTCCTGGAACAGCACGCCGGATACGCCACGTACGAACGCCAGCGGCAGGAAGATAACCAGAGTAGTGATGGTGCTCGCGATGATCGCGCTCGCCACTTCGCGCGTGCCCTCGACTGCGGCGATGGGAACAGCCTCGCCCTGCTCCTGGCGGCGTCGGAAGATGTTCTCCATTACCACGACCGAGCTGTCGACCATCATACCCACGCCGAGCGCGAGACCGCCCAGCGTCATGAGGTTGAGGGTGAAGCCGGCGAAATAGAGCAAGGCGAAGGTGGCGATGCCGGAGATGGGTATGGCCACGGAGATAACCAGCGTGCTGCGGAGATTCCGCAGGAAAAACAACAGCACTAAAACAGCGAGGCTGCCGCCGTAGAGCACCGATCGTGCGACATTGGCGATCGAGCGTTCGATAAAGTTGCCCTGGTTGATAACCGGTATTATCTCGAGCTGGGGAAAGGTGGCGTTGAGCGCCTCGATTTCCCGCAGGACACGCCGGGACACCTCGACGGTGTTTGCCGTGGCTTGCTTGCGAATGGCTAAACGCACACCGCGTCTCCCGTTGACGCGGATGATGCGATCCAGCCTTTCATAAGTGTCCACCACCTCAGCGACCTGACCCACGGTCACCACGCCGCCATCCCGTCGCGCGATCACGGTGTCGCGAATCTGCTCGAGATCAACAAACTGCGCCGGCGCGCGCAGCGTCACCTGATGACGGCCAAGATCGATACTCCCCGCCGGCAGATCCAGGTTGGCATCGCGAATCGCAGCCAGCACCTGGTCGAGCGGCAATCCCAGGGCATCGATCCGAGCAGGATCAAGCTCGATGCGCACCTCGCGGTTGAACCCGCCCCACGGATCGACCTGGGCCACGCCCGGAATTCGCGTGAAGCGGTAGCGGATCTGGTCCTCGATCAGGCGCGTCATCTCCACGGGATCTATGTTGCTGGAAACACCGATCAGGACCACGGGGAAACTGTCGATATCGAACTTGCCGACGCGTGGGCCGACGATCTGCTCCGGCAGTTCGCTGATCTCGTCCGCCAGCGTGGCCTGTACGTCCACCGCCGCCGTGTCGATGTCAGTCCCCCAGGAGAAGCTTACGCGCACGCTGCTGGTGCCCTCGGCGGACTCCGACGTGATCTCCTGAACACCGGGCACGGTAGCGATGATCTCCTCCAGGATCTGCGTAACCAGTCGTTCCATGACGACCGGACTGGCGCCTTCGTACTCGGCACGGACGGTGAGGGTGGGTAACTCAATGCTGGGCAGCAGATCGATGCGCAGCCGTGTCAAGGCAACCAGCCCCAGGAGCACGACGATCAGGGTCACCATGGTCGTCAGCACCGGCCGCTTGAGACTCGCTTGTGCGAGGATCACGTCTTACTCCACGATCGTGATTGCCGAACCGTCGTCGAGAAACTGCTGGCCAAGGATAACGACCCGTCCGTCAAGCGCTGCGCCGTGCACTTGCACGCGGTCCCCGTCGCGGATACCAACCTCGACAACCCGCCAGTGCACTTTCACGCCGTCCTCAGCGATCTCGAACACGCCGTACTTGCCGCCGCGAGCCGTGAGCGCCACTTCGGGCACGCTGACGGCGTTCTCGAGGCGCTGCATGACAGCGGTTGCGCGCACGAACATGCCCGGTTTCAAGCGCAACTCCGGATTATCGACGCTGAGCTCGACGCGTGCCTGACGCGTCGCTTCTCGGAACACGGGCGCAATCCGTTCGATGTGCGCCTCGAAGAGCTCTCCGGGATAAGCGTCGGTCGTCAGCGTTGCCAGGTGTCCGACCACCAGGTTCACATAGTCTTTTTCGGTAACGAAGATCACCGCGTTGACCGGGTTCAGCTCCACGATACGCAGCAAAGAAGCATTGGCGGCGACCGTACCGCCCTCGTTCACGAACCGTTCGGCGACGATACGCTCTTCCCGACCGCCGACCCAGTCGGCGGTGACCCGCGTGTAGCCGAGCTGGATCTTGCTCGTTTCGAGTACTGCTTCGGCTTTGCGCAAGGTCGCCCCGGCGACTTCGAGTTCAGCCCGTTTGCTGAGCTGATTGGCTTTTGCGACATCGAACTGCGTGTCGGCGGCGATGCCACGGTCCAGCAACTGCTTTATACGCGTTAGCTCCCGGTCGGCGATTACAAGCGCACTCTCGGCCGCCGCCAGGTTCGCCCGGGCGACTTCGACGTCCGCCCGGCCCCGGACCACGGCTTGACGGTATTCGTCATTGTCCAGTTCCGCTACTACCTGACCGCGGGTCACCGTGTCGGCCAGGTTGACGTACAACCGCTCGATGCGGCCGCTGACCTTGGGCGCCACAACGAATTGAGCACGCGCCTCGATGGCTCCGCTGAACGTGCGCTTCAGTTGCATCGCGCCACGTCGAACCGCCCCCACTTCTACGGGAACCGCTCGCGTCGTCGCCCGGTTGCGCTCGCCCGCCGCGCGCTGCGGCAGCCTCTCGTAGACCGCCCAGGCCAGACTGCCGGCGATGCCCAGCACGACCAGCAGGCCGACCGCTTCCGGTCCCCGAAGCTTCATCACGTCCTCTCGCCACAACGATGCCTAATCATACGCGAAAGCGCGCCGGACCTAATGCACGCAGCACTCGAGACCGCGCCGTGCGAACCAACAATTCCGAGCGCGGCAACAATGACGATCAGCGAAGCGGAACACCCATGGACCAGCGGCAATCCATGCTGCGAGCGCGCATCGTGATCACGAACCGTGGTTACCGTTACAACGGTGATGCAAAACGCTTGAATATCGTCAATCGAAGAGACTGCAGGAACCGATCGCTTTCGACGATCGCCCTGCCGGAAGTTGCCGACTAGTCTTTAATGGTGCGCCCGATCCTGCTGTTCAGCGTCTCGCTCGTCGCCGGGTTCGTCGCCCCAGTCGTCGATCAAGGCCCGCAGAGCAACGCGCTCGCGATGCCACTCGATGGCCCGTCGAATCTGCAGCGCGCGCCGGTCCGGGCGATGGCAGCCCGCCTGCCCGCTCGCCGGTTGCGTCAGCATTTCGTCGGGTTCCGACGCCGAATCTTCGTCAAGCATGTCCAGCGTCGCCTCTGACGCTTCGCTGTCCTGTTCCTGTTCCTGTTCCTGTTCAGGGTACCGGTTCATGTCCTACTCGCGTTGTAACACGGCTCCGCAGAGACTGTCGAAACAGATCCCCACGCGGTCTTGCGCATTGTTCGCAACTAAGAATAGGCAATTCTCGCGCCGAATATCGCGATTTTTCGAGAAAAAACATTGATCGTTTCGATAGAGATTATTGCTCGTCGCAGTTCCGCCCACGCAGTGGCGCTTGCACGCCCGGCATGGGGCGCGCGCGCGTAATGTGACAACTCGCACACAAGCCCCGATTGCGCTACCCGGGAGGCGGTGAACCGCCTACCAGCCGCCACCCCCGCCGCCGCCGCCACCACCGCCCGAGAACCCGCCCCCGCCGCTGCCGGAGCTCGAGCCCGGCGCGGTCGATGAGGAGGAAATCGCGGCGGCCAGTGAACCACCCAGTGCCCGGCTCATGTCCGGCACGCTGCGCGCATTCCAGTGCCGTCCGCTGTACCAGGTCGGCTCGTAATCGTTCGCCCCGTGAAGACTTTCGAACTCTCGGGTAAAACGCTCACCCCACTGCTGCTCGACGTCCAACGCCAGTGCGAAAGGCAGATAGGTCTCGAACAGCTGCGGCGTCATCCGGGGCGGATGCTTCAGGTTGAGCTCGTCCTGCTCGGCGACCTGCAGATACTCCCGGAAGCCGTCGAGGCGATCGACCAGCTTACGCCCCGCGCGCGTCGGTGCTTTCATCCACTGGTAAAAGACGAGATTGATCAACACCACCAGCGCAGCCGTCGTCGCACCGCCAAAGGCCAGGTCCGCGAACGTCACGGTGGAGAGAATCTGTGCCGCGATGAACAGCACGAAGATCAATGCCACAAGCGTCGGCAGGATGACGCGCAGACGCGCCCAGCCGCTGGATCTGCGCATCACCGAGTGCACGTGCACGCCCGCAGCCAACACGATTCCCGCCAGGAACACGGCCGGAAGCTCGCGCTCCGGATCCCGGGACAAGAGCACGTAGCCGGCCAACGTCAGGACCGATACCAGCAAACCGGGCACCAGCCAGAGCCGGTTGGCGTTGAAGTAGGCCTTCTCGTAGTTGCGCGACAGGGAATCCTTGTGAGCCTCGATCGCGGCGGCGACACGCTTGTGGTTGGCAGTTTCGAGCGTCAGAGTATCCGCGCCGGCAAACAGCTTTCGATACAACGCGCTCTCACCGGCCGCCAGCTCGGGGCCTTCAGCATCTTTGCGCACCAGCGTGAACTCGCCGTCGTCCTCGCGGATGGTCAAGGCGTTCTTCACGGCCAGATTGACCACCGCCGCGGCAAATGCCTTGTGGTCATACCCCATCCTGCGAATGAAGCGCGCCGAGGCCGGCGAGTAACCGGCCGGCGGCTGGTAATGGGCAATCACCACGTCCGCTTCGGGATCCCGGCCGACCGCGTGCCAGGCGAACAGATAGTAGGCCAACACTGCAACGACGCCGACAGCGCCCACCATAAGGTGCAGGTTGTCCCGGAGCAGAAACCCGAGCTTCTGTCCGGCATTCGGTTCGGCGACGTATCCTTTCGGCCAGGTGACCACTATCGTGAGTCCTTCACGCGGAGCGAGAACCTCTGTGGTCGTGAAGCGTGCAGTGCCGTCCGCCTCCACGGCTGCCCGGTAAGCCTGACCGCGGGCGCCCTGCGCGCCGGTGTAGGCCTCGACGCCGAGCGTGTCGGACGGCAAACCGTGCGGCAGATTCACGGTGGCGCCGGCCGCCTGTATGGGAAACGCCCAGCCGTTTCCGGTGACGTTCCAGTACAGCTCGTCGTGGTCCGGGAAGAAGCCGAGCTGCCGGCTGGTCTGGTAGGTGATCACATAGTCGTACACGCCGGGATCAATGAACACGTTTTCGCGACCCACATAGACACGCACGCCGTTACCGCGCCGCTCTGTATGGAAGGGTTCGTTGCGGCCGTCCCGGGTTACGCCGATGACGGCGAAGTTCACCCGGTAGGCATTGCCCCGACGATCGGTATAGTCGGTGGGGAAATCGCGGTATATGCCACGCCGGATCTCCCGCCCCTCGGCACGCACGCGAATCGACTCCCTGACCAGCATGCTGCCATCGGCGGACACTCGGATATCGCTGTTGAACGACTCGATCAGCTCGGCGGCCTGCAGCAGTCCGCCGCCAGACCAGAGCGCGATACAGATCAAGCAACGAGACACGCGCGTGTTCAAGACGACGATTCCAGCTCGAAATACTCGCGCGGCCGAAATCGAAACAGGCGCGCGAGGATCAGGTCCGGGAAACTGTCGATGCGGGTGTTCAGGTTTCGCACCGCACCGTTGTAGTAGCGGCGCGCGAACTGGATATCGTTCTCGACGGCCGAGATGTCGTTCTGCAGCGCTAGAAAGTTCCCGCTGGCCTGCAGATCGGGATAGGCTTCGGCAATCGCAATCAGGCGTTGCACACCGCGGCCGATATCGGTCTCCAGACGCGCCCGTTCGGCGCCCTCGCGTGCCCTTGCCTGCTCACGCAACTCGGTTACCGCGGCCATGGTGCTGCTCTCGTAGCGCGCGTACTGCTGTACTGCGGCGACCAGTTTCGGAATCAGTTCGTGGCGCCGTTTGAGCTGTACGTCAATGTCGCTCCAACCTGCCGAAACCCGGTTACGGTCGCGCACCAGGCGATTGTAGATGATCACCGACCACAGCAGCAGCCCTGCGACCGCACCGGCGACGGCATAGCCCATTGGACGCGTTACTCCGTTGTTCGATTCCGCCGGAGTGGGGACGCGGCAAAACCGCGGCAGCTTCGGGAACCGAATGTCGTATCCACCGCACCTCTCCACAACCGGCCAGGGTAGCACTGATCACGCGGCGACTGACCTCGGCAACAAGGATGTACCGGTGGCACGTCATGCCCCCGGGGCACTGCGACATGTAACCCTACGCTTGATTCAGATCAAGGAACCTGGATGGAAGGAGACTACTTTACGCGATCGCTCCCTTACTACGCTTCTGGCTGGCCTCGCGCCTGCCGGAGACAATGCCGGCAGGCACATGAGGATCATGCTCATATGGCCGATGGAAAACTGAGGCTCAGTGCCCTCGAAATCCTGCACCCGCGCTCGCTGAAGCACCTGAACCACTACCTGGGCGACCTCATGCGCAAGCGCCTCTGGCTCAAGGTGCTGGTCGGCATGGTACTGGGACTGGCAACCGGGGTACTGATGGGTCCGAGTGTCGGCTGGGTCGATCCGGAAACCGCCGCGATACTGAGCAGCTGGCTGGCGCTGCCCGGTCAGCTGTTTCTGGCACTCATC
Organism: Chromatiales bacterium; assembly: GCA_024644045.1. GTDB lineage: Bacteria > Pseudomonadota > Gammaproteobacteria > JAHELT01 > JAHELT01 > JAHELT01. The sequence goes on from JAHELT010000073.1 coordinate 9,882, forward strand.
CAGATGATCGTGATCCCGCTGGTGTTCGCTTCAATCATTCGCGGCCTGGCGGCAACCGAGAATATGGAACAACTGCGCAAGGTGGGCTTACGCGCCGTTGTCTATTTTACCGCGACCACCGTGATAGCCATAGTAATCGGGCTCAGCCTGGCACTCACTCTGAAACCCGGTCTGCTCGTCGACAGCCAGACCGTGCAGGCAGCGCTTGGCACACGGATCGCCACTGACGCCTCGGCCCCGGCGATACCGGGCCTTTCCGAACTGCCGCAGAAAGTACTGACCTTGCTGCCGACCAACCCGCTGAGCTCCATGGTCGAGAATGACATGCTTCGTGTTGTCATCTTTGCTGTCGTGGTGGGAGTGGCGCTCGTCATGATGGCACCGGCGCAATCCCGGCCGTTGCTGGATCTTCTCGGTTCGCTGCAAGAGGTCTGCATGACAGTGGTTCGCTGGGCCATGGTGCTGGCGCCGGTGGCGGTCTTCGGACTGCTCGCGCAGTTGACCGCCAAAATCGGTCTGCATGCCCTGGTGGGAATGGCGGCTTACGTAGGCACGGTACTGCTCGGACTTCTGATTCTGTTTATGATGTATCTGAGCGTGCTTTACGTCGCCGCACGTCAGCGGCCACTCGCCTTCATCCGGGCCGTCCGCGAGGTTCTACTGCTCGCCTTCTCTACCTCGAGTTCGGCCGCAGTCATGCCGCTGTCCATAAAGACGACCGAGGAAAAGCTCGGTGTGCGGCCTTCAATCAGCCAGTTCGTAATCCCGCTCGGCGCTACCATCAACATGAACGGTACCGCGCTTTATCAGGGCGTAGCCGCCATCTTTCTTGCCCAGGTATTCGGCGTCGATATCGGTGTTGGCGGACTGTTGCTGATCACCATCACCGCGGTCGGTGCGTCCATCGGCACACCGGCCACTCCCGGCGTCGGCATCGTTATCCTGGCTCTGGTTCTCGGCACCGTGGGTGTGCCTGCTTCCGGCATAGCCCTGATCATGGGTGTCGATCGCATACTGGACATGAGCCGCACTGCGATCAACGTCAGCGGCGATCTCGTTGCATCGGTACTGATGGATCGCTGGATTGGCGGAACCCGTTCCGCAGAGACCGAAATTGCTGCAGAGAAAGCGCGTGAAAAACAGCGCGAGCTCAGCGGCGCCGATGTCGTTGTAGGAAAAATCTAGACGCGCGCGACATGCTCTTGTCCCATCAACCTATTCACGCAAGGTTCGCGTGTGCTCAATTGCTGTACTCGTAAGCACCGATGTCGAGCGCTGCGTCTCTCGGTCTGTTTTCGAGGCTGCGCACATGCAGATACTGATACACCGGGGTCAGATCGAATCCCATGCCGCTGCCCGGATCGATGCCCGCGTCGCGGGCAGGCGAATTAGCGGCCAGCCGGTAGTCGAAACCTGCCCTGTCGACCAGCGCCGGATCGTCACTGACCAGGTTGTTGGTCACGCCGGCACCCGACGGTGCGGTACCACTGCCCGCAAAGATATTGTTCACGATGCTGAGCGTCTGAGCGCCCCCCTCACCCGTGACAAATCCACCGCCGGCGAAATCGTTGACCAGCGTGTTGTTGATCATGTAGAGCGCGTGGGTCCGACCAACAGGCAGCGATTCGACGCCGAAAGTGACCAGCGCATTACTGTTGTCGGTATTCGGTCCCTGCTGCAGCAGATTACCTACCACGTAAGCCACCCCGCCGTCGGGAAGATCGATAGCGTAGCTTGCCGTGCCACCGGCCTCGTCCATGATGCGGTTGTAGAGGATGTAGCTCACGGCTGCGCGGGTTTTCAGATTGTGGCCGATACTGGCGTGATGCGAATAGTTGTGGCGGAAGATCAGGGTATCGCCGTCGGTCAGGTAGAGGTTGTGAGCACATCCGGCACCGCCGCCGCAACGACCGTTGTTGTCGAACTCGGAATACTCGATCACCATGGTGCCGTGGGCTTCGCCCAGAATACCGTTCTCATTATCGTGGAAGTACGAGTTGCACACCGTCAGATTTCGACCCTCTGCGCGGATGCCGGCCCCGTTCAGATCGGCGACCCGCGCGCCCGAGAACTCCATGTTCTCGACCGTGACGCCGTCGCTCTGGATTACCCAGATACCTTTGCCGTTACCGGCATCGGTATTGTCGAAAGGGATAAGTTGCGTCGAACGCATGTGCGCGAAACCGCCAACGCCCCGTAGCGTAATGTTGTTCGTTCTCCATTGGGTGATGTCGTCGTCGTAAACCCCGGCATCGATTTCAATGACATCGCCTGCCGACACCGCCACCTGCGCTGCCGTGGGCGTCTGGTACAGGCGCCCTGGACCGACCTGAATGACATTCGATGCTGCTATGTTGCTGCTGGCCGTCTGGTTGTCGACGACGTTGACGGTCGTCGATCCTGCGAAGTCGAGAAGGTCGTCGGTGGCAGGGTCGTCATTCTGCGCCTCGTTCGTGAACGCAATCGTGTAGACACCGGCAGCGAGCGTCGGAAAGCCGAAATACCAGGTGCAGGCCCCGAAATCCAACGTGACCCGCGCCGAGGCCACGGGGTCTCCCGCGTCGCCATCGTAGTCGTCGGGTGCAACCGTGCCAGCGTAGACGTAGACCCTGTTGTCCCCGGCTCGGTCGATAAGGCTGCTGTCAACTTCGCCTTCGAGCGCCTGGGGTTCGGTCGGCCGGCCACCGGGCGGATTGAACGGGGGGCTGCCCGGCGTATCGCCCGTTCCATTGCTGCCGCCGGCCGAATCAGTGGTAGAGCACGCGCTGAGCGCAATGCACAGTGTGAGGGCAACCAACAACGTCAACTTCGCATGCATTCGATTCGATCCTGTCCGTATCCGATGACAACCGGGTTCATCGATCTGGCAGCACTCGAGCCAGCAAGAACTGTGCTACGTTTGTATCCCGCGCGGCAATCGGTTGTCGAGCAACGCCTTCACAAAGTGTAAAAATACCCGGCTCGAGCGGCGCGCACTAACCACTGACGACCCGGGACTCCGGTGCCAACCGTTTGAGGGTACCATGCAGCCGGGCTGGTCGGGATCAACCGGTGCCGTGTGACCCCGGTTACCGGCGAATATGGTACGGCTCGAGAACCGGGTTTGCCTACCGCCAAGGATGCGCCCGCTGACGGCCCGTACATTGACTCTGCTATGAAAATGAAATCTGGATCGTGAACAACGGGGACCGCCGCGTATTGTCGGGTGCACGCGTAGGTATGCTCGGCTTTGTTGCCGGTGCATTGAACGGACTCATTGCCATCGGCGGGGGAATCATCATCACGCCGGGTCTGGTCGTGTACGGTCGCACTACCCCCCAGATCGCGGTCGGCACGTCACTGGCAACGGTTGTGGTGCTTTCCTCCGCGGCCTTCCTGATGCATGCATCGTTCGCCGGCCTCGGCCTGGACGCCAGCGCCGTCGTGACCGTGATTCTCGCGGGCGTTGCCGGCGCGCAGCTCGGCGGCTGGATTCTCGCCCGGCTCACGGCGCGCTGGATGCTGCTGATGTTTTCGGCATTCATACTCTTCATGTCCGTGCGGCTGCTTATCCAGGCGCTGGGCATAGAGACGGGTTTCGAACCGTCGCAGACCGAATGGCAGGGTGCAGCGCCCTGGTGGGCCTATCCCGCGATCGGCTTCAGCTCGGGCGTCATGTCAGGGATGTTCGGCGTGGGTGGCGGCGGGTTGGTTCTGCTGGGTTTCGCAGTGCTGTTCGGGATGCCCGTGCGAGAGGGTATACCGCTGGCGCTGCTGGTGAACGTAACCAATGCGCTGGCCGGGTGCATCCGCCACAGTCGAGCGGGCCGCGTACTTTGGGGGGAGGTACGGCGGATGACCCCTGCCGCGCTGCTTGGTATCGCGCTGGGCACGGCGTTGGCTATCTGGTTGCCGCCAGACGGGTTGCGAATCGTATTCGGCGCTTTCTTCCTGTTCATGTCGGTGCATGTCGCGCGTCAGGCTATCACGCGCACACGCAAGCCACTGACCGGTTTGCCATGAACTTCGTCGAACCACGTAGCTTCGGGTCGCCGCGTCCATTGTCTGGTTTTGGACGTTGACGGCTGCGTGAACGTCCGCACTGACACGCATCCCGGCTCGCTGACCCTGATCGGCATTCTGTGCGTCATCGGCGCCGGTGCAGCTTTCACCACGAACGACATGGCGGTCAAATGGCTGAGCGGTGACTATCCGCTGCATCAGCTCATGCTCGTGCGCTCGGTGATCGCGCTCAGCCTGACGCTGGCGGTCCTGGTACCGCTCGAAGGCGGATACGGCAACCTCCGTACCCGACGCTGGCGGATGCACGTTCTGCGCGGCTCTACGGTGGTTATTGCCAACCTCACCTTCTTCACGGGGCTGGCCTCGCTCCCGCTGGGGGAGGCGACGGCGATCTTTTTCATCGCACCGTTGTTCATCACCGCGTTGTCCGCACTCCTGCTGCGCGAGCCGGTCGGCATCCGGCGCTGGGCGGCGGTCGCACTGGGCCTGGTCGGGGTAGTGGTGATGCTGCGGCCCGGCGGAGCTGCCTTCCAGCTTGCGGCGCTGCTGCCGCTGCTCGCGGCATTCTGCTACGCGCTGCTGCAAATCCTCACGCGCACGCTGGGTACGACGGAGAAAGCTTCGACGATGGCGGTGTACATCCAGCTCTGCTTCATCACCGTGAGCATCGCCTTCGGCCTGATTGCCGGCGATGGGCGTCTGGTCAGCCCTGACAGCAGTCCCCAGATTGTCTTCCTCCTGCGCGCCTGGGTCTGGCCGCCGCCGCAGGATGGGCTGATCATGCTGGGGCTGGGTGCGCTCAGCGCTGCCGGCGGATACCTGATAAGCCAGGCCTACCGGCTGTCCCCGGCGGCACTGGTTGCGCCATTCGAGTACATCACGCTTCCTCTTGCCGTATTCTGGAGCGTCCTGATCTGGGACGACTGGCCAGACACGGCGGCATGGATCGGGATCGCTCTGATCTGCGCAGCCGGCCTCTATGTGTTTCAGCGGGAAGCCCTGCTTCGCCACCGCGCCGCGCGACGCTCGAGATCGGACTGACGACTCTTAGTGCTGAGCGACAAGCGAAACGCCACCAGCTTCGATCATTCAGGCGCGAATCGCCCACCGACCAGCGTCACCTTGAAACGAACCGCGAAACCGTACACTATTTCGGTCGACCGGTACTGATGATACAGGCCGAGCGGTTATTCAAGCTGGTCAGTTAGTTATATGTGTCACAATCGTCAGGCGCGTCGCATAGTGTCAGCAGACCTCCGCTGTTGGTGTCCCTGCCGTTGCCATCAAGCGCCGCCCCGCGGCTGACGGCAGCGAAAACGCCGAGGACCACCTGACACCGGCCGGCGAAGACCTCGGCCCGATCGTGATGCAGCTCGGCATGTGGGGGCAAGACTGAGCGCTCGCGTAGCTCAGTCCGAAAGACTATGATCGGGCACTGCTGATGGTCAGCCGCACTTCTCGTCGAGTCATCCAGTGAAGATGAAGATTCTGCCACCTGTCTTTCTACTCCTGACGGCCTGCGCTACGCCGGAGTACGAGCATTGGGAAACGGCCAAGCAGGCGTGCAGAAGGCACGGCGGCGCTGTCGAGGTCGACACACAGCTCGGCCTGTGCTTCTGCATGGACGGAACGATCTGTAAGTTGGACGAGTAGTACAGGGCCCTCGGACCCGCCTGGAGGCGGTGGGCGCCGAAGCAACGCCCAGCCCACGCGCTGGCACCAAAGATTGCGATTCTCACAGGCCGCCCCGGTGCGATTCGGTGAACTGCCCGCCTGTGGATGCCCCTGCGGGCTTTGTGTCAGACCGAACCGGATAATCCTCTACCCTTGCCGGCAAGCCTGGTCTTGCGCGGCTCTCGGTATCCCGTACCTGGCTGCACCCCGTGTTGGTTCAAAATCGAATCATCAGCGCTGTGACGTATTTAACGAAGTTGCGCACTGCCGCTTGACCGAATCAGATGCGAGTCGGGAAAATGTGAGGATACTCTTCAGCAGGATGACCACCCATGAATCGTTTCGCACTGCCTGTGGCCATCGTTGTCGCGATGACATCCCTTTTCGCCGTGCGTTTGGCTTACGCCGAGAAAGTCACGGTGTACAAGACGCCTACCTGTGGTTGCTGCTCCGGTTGGGTGGACCACTTGCGTGACAACGGATTCGAGGTCGAGACACATGACCTGGAAAACCTTGCCGGAATCAAAGCACAGCATGGCTTGACAGACGCAAGGTTGATGTCTTGCCACACTGCCATCGTCGGTGGTTACGTCGTCGAAGGGCATGTACCCGCCAACGACATCCGCCGCCTGCTCAAAGAAAAACCTGACCTTGTGGGAATCGCTGCCCCGGGAATGCCGCTGCTGTCACCGGGGATGCAAAGCGACGTACCAAAGAACTATGATGTTCTGAGCTTTGACCGGCAAGGCCGCATCAGTACTTACAGCCGCTATTGAGACGCGACCACCTGCCACGGTGGCGCACCGTTTCTGGTCGCCACGCACGCCGGATCTAATCGAAGCTCAGCGCTGTCACGCGGACGGAATCGGGCAACGGCCGCGGCTGAGGATACACCCGGGTTGAGAGCGTGAAAGCAGGAACGCAGTCTACGGCCAGGACCTGGATTGGGAGCGGTAAGGCGGCGTAGACCGCGTTCCGATTCGTTCGCGAGCCCGCTATCCCGGGTGCCCGCTCCAGGGTCCTTGCAACCCGCTCGATCTTCGCTACGATGAATGGACCACCGACGCCGGGCTGCTCGGCTTCGGCTCATCCCTTCAGACGACGGAGGATCACAATGAGCAGGGACCACAGGATACCGCTCGGATCACTACTCCTGACCGTGCTTTTTACCGTGTCGCTGGCACAGGTCGCGCAGGCTCACCATGGCTGGCGTTGGGCCACCGATCAGGAATTCGAGATCACGGGGACAATAACCAAGGCACGCCTGGGCAACCCGCACGGCGAATTAACGCTAACCGTCGATGGAAAGAGCTGGCTGGTGGAAGTCGGCCAGCCCTGGCGCAATGAGCGCGCCGGTCTGACTGATGAGCTGCTCGCCCCGGGGCGGGTCATCACCGTCCACGGCCACCGCTCCGCCAAACCCGATGAATTGCTCATGAAAGCCGAACGCATCATTATCGATGGCAAGGATCACAACCTCTATCCCGATCGTGACTCGTAGGCACTGACGCTCGCCGATGAGCGGTGAATGGCTGACAATGCTGGAGTCGGCGTCGCTGGTGCGCGCGCTCCGTTATTCGACCTGGGCCTACCCCCTGGTCAACGCCTGCCATGTCCTTGGAATTGCACTGCTCGTCGGTGCCGTTTTGTCCCTCGATCTCAGGCTGTTGGGTGCCTGGCGCAATGCACCGCTCGCGCCGCTCTGGCATGTGTTGACACGAGTCGCAGCAACGGGGTTACTGATAGCGGCTGTCTGCGGTGTCCTGCTGTTTGCGACAAGGGCAACGGAATACGCGCAGTCGCCATTGTTTCTGACCAAACTGCTGGTAGTGGCGGTCGGCGTGTTCAATGCGGTTTCATTGCGTTTTGCGGGGCCGCTCGGTCTGCGGGCCCTGCCCGCGCCGTCAGAACCAACCCCTTTGCGGTTGAAGATCGCCGCGTTGGTCTCCGGCGCGGCCTGGATGAGCGCGCTGACCCTCGGTCGATTGATCGGTTACTTCTGAGTGCTACCACGCTGCAACAAAGTCGCCTCACGGACGGGCGTGGCCACGGCGATGCTCGCAGGCGGTTAATGCGAGCCACGGTTTCAACAGCCGTGCACGTCCGGCGAGCCTCGCAGTTCTTCCTGTCCCCCCCGGTGTGCGATACAACGGGTGAGACCGCGAAAAAGATATGCGTGGAAAGGCCACAGGGCATACCAGTATAGAAGGCCCCATACCCCGGCAGGATGCCAGTACGCCATAGCGCGAACGCGACTTCCCGAGTCGGTCGGCTGAAGACTGAATTCCAGCACACCCGAGCCGGGTGCGCGCATCTCCAACAGTAGCGTAAGCCGCTCGCGTGGCGTAACGCCGATCACACGCCAGCCGCCGAATACATCGCCTACGCGCAGTTCGCCTGGGTGACGCCGGCTGTGGCGCATTGCCGACCCGCCGAGGCACCAGTCGATCAGGCGGCGGCTGCGCCACAGCACGTTCGCATAGAAAAAATCACCATCGCCACCGAAAGTCAGAACTATCCGCCACAGCGTATCGATCGGGGCTGACGAGTCGGCTTCGGCACCGGCACGTTTCGCGTAGAAACCGTATTTTGGGTTCCAGTCCCGGCAGGCGAGAGATCCCTCGACCCAACGCGTCGTTATCGCGTGTGCTTTCTCGGCCGCGAGCGCCGCTTTGGCCGATTCCCGGAACGTGAGCAGCCGTTGCGGGAGTAGTTGACGGATCGGCGCGTCGTGTGCCACGAAATCGTGTGCGAGTCCCTCGATCAGTGCGGCCGCGATGTTCGTAGGGACGGATGTGATCAGTCGTAACCAGTAACTGGAGAGCTTCGGTGTCAGCAACGGCACATCAATGATAATAGGCCGCTTGCCGATCAAGTCACCGTACGTAAGCATCATGTCTTCGTAGCTGATGACCTCCGGGCCGGCCACCTCGTAGATAGGATTGCCCTGTATTCGCAGCTCCGCCACGCCGACCAGATAAGCGAGCAGATTGTCCAGCGCGATCGGTGCCGATCGTGAACGGACCCAGCGGGGCGTGATCATGAGCGGCAGGTGATTCACCAGGTCCCGGATCACCTCCCAGGCAGCGGAGCCCGCGCCGACGATCATACCTGCGCGAATCTCAACCACGTCGCAATCGGCACTGCGCAGGATCTCGCCAGTCTCGACACGCGCCTTCAAATGCTGTGATTCGGGATTCTCCGGTGTCAGTCCACCCAGATAGACGAGGCGTTGCAGACTCGCCGCGTTCGCTGCCGCCACCAGGTTGCGCGCGCCCTGCCGCTCGAGTGCGGCGAAGTCACCGCCTGCTGCCATGCAGTGCACCAGATAGAACGCAACGTGCGCCCCGTGCAGCGCGCGCTCCAGTGACGGCGCGTCCAGAATATCCGCTTCGACCAGCTCCACGCGATCCCAGTCGCGCGCGGCGAGTACCTCCGGGTTGCGCGAGGTAGCGCGGACGTCCCAACCCTGTGCGGCCAGTCGCGGCACGAGGTTAGTTCCGATGTAGCCGCTGGCCCCGATAACCACGGCGCGAAGACCTCGAGCCGCTGCCCCGGTCCCCGGCACGCTCCCCTCGCCGGTCACAGCCATTTGTGGTAACCCTCGATCGCGATCATCCCCCCTCTTCCAGCGCGTTCATCGTCCCGCTGACGTGATTGACAGCCTGGCGATTGTAACTGAACACGGACACTCGCTGTCTTTGTCACCGTTCATACAAATGCTGGCACCTTCCGGCAAGTCGTGTTTGTTATTCGGCAGACCCCGCGGCGCTGCCCGCTATGCGCGTCAGGCCACCAGTGCAAACCGCCAACAGCTTCCAGCATTCTGGTTCACTTGCATGTTCGGCGAATCGCTCGACCTCCATCGCACCGACGGACCCTCACGCTACTTCTCGAGCAGCCAGCCCTTGGATCCGGACAGCGTCCACAACCGTTGATGTGGATCAATCACCGGCCGGTCACGTCTGCCTAGGATGGGGGTTTTACGCAGCAGAAAACAATCGATGAATGTCAAGATTGCTGACCTGATGAAGGAACAGGTCGTCACCGCCCAACCACACCACACGCTGGACCACGTGCGCAAGATGATGAGCCGCAACAAAGTGCACGTGATTCCCGTTGTGGGATCAGACGAGGAACTGCACGGTATCGTTTCTTCGAGCGATTTGCTCGACGATGTCAAAGGCGGCAGCCTCGTCAGTCAGGTGATGACGAAGAAGGTGTACAACGTCCCGCAGTACGAGGATGTCCACATCGCGGCACGGGTAATGCGTAATCACCACGTACACCACGTCGTGGTTACCCACGAGCAGAAGGTCGTGGGTATTCTCAGCGCGTTCGATCTCCTGCGGCTGGTCGAGGACCATCGATTCGTGATGAAGGGTGCGCCCACGCCCTCGACCCGTCGGCCAAAGGCACGCCGCTAGCCGCTCCGGTCCGTATCGTCGACTGATCGAGCAGGCAGCAGGCTGGACGTCGAGCGCTACGCGAAGAGTTGGGAGTTGTCCACGTACACACGGTAGTCCTCGATGAGACCGTCGCGCATCGTGAATACGTTGCAGTAGGGAACGGTGAGCGTGCTGCCATCCAGACGTACGTAGCTCACTTCGCCGGTCACGATTTCGGTGCCGGGCAGCGTCCAGTGCCGGTGCCGGGCATGTGCACTCGACTGGATTGCGTCGAAGAACCCGGCAACGAACCGGGTGATCGACTCACGGCCTTCGACCGGCGGTGCATTGCCGAAGTGGAATCGGGCGTCGGCCGTTAGACGGTCGGCAAATGCCGCTGCATCTTTACCGTCGATAGCGGCGAACAGTTCAGCCAACCAGTGTTCGTTCATAGCCTGCGCTCTCCACCTTCGATCAGCTCAGCTGTGCGGCGTTACCGCGTGCGCCACAATGCGTGACCTTCACTTTCGCATAACGTGCGGCCTAACGCTGCGTATTTTTTTGATTTGCGTCAAGATTTACGCTCTCTACGGAGGGTTGGCCAAGCGCAGCATGAGCAGCCGCGAGCCGCGCTATCGGCACGCGTAGCGGCGAGCACGATACGTAGTTCAAGCCGAGCCGATGGCACAATGCGATGCTGAGCGGGTCGCCGCCGTGCTCGCCGCAGATCCCGATCTCGATTTCCGGGCGCACCGCGCGGCCCTTCTCGACGGCCACCGCCATGAGCTGTCCGACGCCTTCAGGGTCGATCGTATCGAACGGATTGGCTGGCAGAATCCCGTTGGTAACGTAGTGCCTGAGGAATCCGGACTCCGCGTCGTCACGCGAGATCCCGAACGTCGTCTGCGTGAGGTCGTTGGTGCCGAATGAGAAGAACTCCGAGGTCCGGGCGAGCCGGTCGGCAATGAGCGCCGCGCGCGGCAGCTCGATCATGGTGCCGAACTTGTACACGACCTCGCGGGACTGCTCCTGCGCCACCATCCGCGCCTCGTCCTCCAGGGTATGTCGCTGGCTGTCGAGCTCGCTATCATCGACCGTGAGTGGGATCATGATCTCGGGGAAAACGTCGAGTCCTTCCCGCTGGCAAGTGCACGCCGCCTCGAGAATCGCACGCACCTGCATGCGGGTCAGCTCCGGGAAAAGCATCGCGAGCCGCACCCCGCGGGTGCCGAGCATCGGATTGGTCTCCCGCAGCGCCTTCACGCGGTCCAGAAACTTGCGCTTCACCTGGATGGTGTCGAGCATCTCGTCGATCTCGCCCATGCTGGTCAGGTGCTGCAGGCGCAGCTTCAGATCCGCGAGGTCCTCGAGTAACGCGTCGTAGGAGGGCAGGAACTCGTGCAGCGGCGGGTCGAGCAGACGGATGATGACGGGAAGTCCTTCCATCGCGCGAAACAGCCCCTCGAAGTCGCCACGCTGCATCGGCAGCAGCTCGCCGATCGCCTCGTTGCGCTCGCTGGCCGTCTTGGCCAGGATCATTCTCTGCACGATCGGGAGGCGCGTGCTCTCGAAGAACATGTGCTCGGTGCGGCACAGCCCGATGCCCTGCGCACCGTACGACCGCGCAATCTCCGCATCGCGCGGATAGTCGGCGTTCGCCCGGACCTCGAGCGTACGCACCTCGTCGGCCCAGCGCAGAATCTCGAGTAAGTGGGGATTCAACAGGTCCGGCACGACGGTCTCGAGCTTACCAAGATAGACCTCGCCGTTGGTCCCGTCGATGGAGATCGCCTCTCCCTCCTCGATCACGGTCTCGCCGATGCGGATCTCGCGCGCGTCGAGATCGACGTCCAGCTCTGCGAC
>JAHELT010000074.1 GCA_024644045.1 Chromatiales bacterium
AATCGATCGCCTGTTCGAGCTCGCCGGCAAACTCCGTGTGGTGTGCCAACAGTTCAGGTGGTGCTTCCAATTCGTCGAGTGCTAGCGCGATCCGGCCATGCAGTTGCTGCCGCACCGATTTGAGCAGGCTCTCATACGCGGCGTCGCGAACCAGCGCATGCTTGAATGTATAGTTCGCGTTGGGCGGCACACCACGACGAAACACGAGTTCCGCCCCGATCAACTGATCCAGGGCGGCGCGCAGCTCGTTCTCGGGAAGGGGCGAGATAGTGGCTAGTAAAGGGTACTCGAACTCCCGGCCGATGCACGCTGCGGTCTGCGCAACTTCCTTGACGCGGTTGAGTCTGTCCAGCCTCGCCATCAACGAATCGTGAAGCGATGTCGGTATAGCCAGTTGACTCAGCGAACCCTCGAGAATCCAGGCATCGTCCGTCTCGATCAACGCCCCCGACTCGAGCACTGTCTTGGTCAGTTCCTCTACGAACAGCGGTATCCCGTCCGTTTTCGCCACGATCTCGTCGATCAAGCCCGCCGGTAGTGACTTACCTTTCGCCGTGCGTTCGATCATCCCGTGTATTTGCTTACGACCGAGTCGGTTCAACGCCAGACTGGTGACAACCGGGTGACCGCTGAAGTTGTTCTCGAACGTGGGTCGCGCCGTTATCACGAAGAGAATCCGGGCACTGGCTGTCGAGTCCAGGCACAGTTCGATGAACTCCAGCGTGGTCGCATCGATCAAATGCGCATCTTCGACGACAAACAGAACCGGTTTGCGAATAGACAGCGTGACGAGTTGCTGGAGCAGCGCTTCAAGCGTACGCATCCGTTGCTGTTGCGGTGTCAGGTCCAGTTCAGTAAACCGACTGCCATCGAGTCCAAGTAGTGCCGAAATGAGCGCGCAGGATTCAGGGGTGTTGTTTTGGCCAAGAGCCAACAAGGCTTCGAGTTTGTCGAGTTTTGTCCCTTCGTCGTCGTCCTTCGCGAATCTAGCGGCTCTGCTTAACTGTTGAGTTGCCGGATAGAGTGCGCTATCGCTGTGATAGGGAGAACACTGATAGTTAATACGGAAATGCTCGTCCTCGGCTATGGCATCGATGATTGCCCGGGCAATACGGGATTTTCCGATACCGGCTTCCCCGGACAGCAAGACGACCTGCCCCTCGCCGGACTGAGCCGAATGCCAACGCTGTAGCAGCAGCGCCAATTCCTGGTCCCTGCCTACCATCGCCTGCAGACTCTGGGATTGGCGGGCGTCGAAACGACTCTCCACTGCTCGTTCGCCCGACACGGCGAAGGCCGATACCGGTGCTGCGAACCCCTTCAGCGATTGTTCGCCAAGGTTCCAGAAATCGAACACGTTGCCACACAATTGCCGTGTACTGTCGGCCACGACAAGTTGATCGGGCTCCGCAACACTCTGTAAACGAGCTGCCAGGTTCGGCGTCTCCCCCATCACAACCTGTTCCTTCGCCGAGTCTTCGCCGACAGATTCACCGACAACCACCAGCCCCGTTGCCACACCGATACGGGTCTGCAGCCTGAGATTGGTACGCGGCGTCAATTGGCCCACCCGCGCGATGATCTCCAGACCGGTGTGCAACGCGCGCTCGGCATCATCCTCGTGGGCGTGCGGGTAGCCGAAATACACCAGCAAGCCGTCGCCCATGTAGCGGGCAATGTAACCATCGAATCGCGAAACGATACCGGCACAGGTGTCCTGGTAACTGCGTACGATGTCACTCAGATCTTCGGGATCGAAACGCGAGGAAAGTGCGGTTGAATCGACGAGATCACAGAACATCACGGTTAGGTGACGCCGCTCCGCATCGGTCGATTCGGCTGGCGTTGTTGCCGGCCCTGCCTCGACTTCTACGGCCGCGTCGATGTCGTTCGAATTGAGCTCGGCAATCGCTTTCCGGAGCTTCTTTCGCGGACCCAGCGGAATCCCGAGCTTCTCAAGATCCTCGTCGGTCAGCTCGCCAAGCACCTCACGATCGATCTGCTGACTGACGAAGATCGGTATGTATTCACCGAGCCCGTGGTGGAGCAGCCACTGCTCGACGTTCTCTGGCTCGTGTTGTTGGTTGCCGGACACGGTAGCGGCATTCTAGCAAAGTGGCGTTCCAGGTTGGTGCAACCCAACCAGACGAATCATAATCGGCGGCAGCGCCCTGTCGTGTGCAACAAAGTTGCGATGCCGCTCGTCTCCGAAATGTCTGAAATGTCGGCTCAGCGGCCAAACCGTATCGCTGCGCTTGGTCCGTTCTGGGGCCGATAGCCGAATGAATAGGGTGCATCAGCCATCACCGTCGCCCTTATCTCCCGCTACTCTCGCTTGAATCTCCCGTAGCCTGCGTACGTTCACATCGCTTTCGTCCGGAGGCGGGAGATCCGGCGGTTTCTCGACCACCGATTTCAGGCGTTCCTGACGCTCGCGAGCGTGGCGAATCCTCACCCCGCGTTCTGCGGTAAATCGGCCATCCAAGGTGCGGTCAACCAGTGCTCGCAGGCAGCCGAGCGTCGATGTCTTGATCGCCCCCGCATGATGCCGGCCCATTCATCGAGCACAGGCTGTTTCAAGGCGTCAGGCAGCCCTTTGACGAGCTCTTCAGCCGCTTCTCGTTCGGCCCCGAGAATCGTACCGGGATAGATGAGCGAATGCTTGCTGTGCGCGGCCGCGCCGCTACCACCACAGTCAGAATCAGTTGTTGTTGTAGTTGTCGTTCGTAGGTATACCTCAGTACTAGGTATAGCGTACGGCTTGGCCGGATCCGGCGACGCCGTATCCGGTTCGCCCGGGTCCGGCTCGCCCGGGTCCGGCTCGCCCGGGTCCGGCTCGCCCGAGTCCGGCTCAGCCGGATACGGCAAATCCGTACGCGGTGAAATCTGGTCGCCGAGTTCGTGGACATAGTAGTCGACACCGCTGAAGCTCCCCTGCTTGTTGCGGGTGGTTCTACGGCGCACGTAGCCGCATTTGCGAAGTTCTCGGAGAAGGCTGTGAATGCCGTCGCGGCGCAGGTTGCCCTGCTTGACCAGGTGCTTGGTAATGACCCGCCAGTCGTCCGGTCGCGACAGGACGTAGATCAGGAGCCCGCGGGCGGCCCAGGACAGTCGCGCGTCCTCGATCGCCTTCATCTCGATCTGCGCGTAACGGTGTCGCCGGGCCGCGCGGATGATCCGGTTGGTCACGGACTCCGGTTACCGATGATCTGAGCGACTTCCCTCGCCGGGTAGTACACGCGTCTGCCGATCTTGCGACCGCAGGCTTTGAGCGCACGGGTGTGATCGTCACTGGGGTAGCAGAGGCTATACCGCAGCCCGCCTGGCGTTCGCCCGAGCAGCTCGGCGAGTTGGGTTTGCGAGATCAGCGCACGATAGCGCTCGATGATATGGACTTCGAGCGCCGCTGCTGTCGTTAGAAATTCTTGCATTGGCCGTGTTCACCTTGAATCGAATCACACGGCCCTAGGTTGCCTGAAAAGCAACGACGACAATAACCCGGAAAGAAGGCCTCTGGAGGCCGTCTTTCCGAGTTTACAAACGAAGTGCGATCATGTAGCGGTTTGCACTTTGTCCGTTCGAAAGCAATTGTATATTGAGACTGATCAACAGGTTAGGTGCGATATCTCCGCTGCGCTTCGCGATGTGCAAACGCAACGAAATTTCGGAACCCTGGTCCAGAAAGATCGCTCGAACGCAGGCTGTATCAGGTTGTGCTGGGTGAATAAATCAGCCGATCAGCTGATCCAGCCGTGCAACCAGATCCTCCGCCCGCAGATGCGTGTAACGCCGCAGCATCTGCATCGACTTGTGTCCTGAGATGGCGGCGATTTCCTGGTCGCCGAGCCCCGCTTCCACCATTCTGGATACAGCTGCATGGCGCAAGTCGTGAAATCGAAGCCCGTTGATGTTCGCTCGCTTTAGCGCGCGGCGCCATGCCGGATTGAATTCGTACGGACCTCTCGCGCCCTCTCTCCGCGGCTCGCCCCAGAAGATCAGATCCGTGTCGTCGGGCGCCAGTTCGTAGTCGAGCGCAGCACGAAGCGTCTGAACTGCGAGCGCGGGCAGCGGAATCGTTCGTGCGCTCCCGGCTGATTGTGAAATTAGTGGAGAGAAACTGGCGTATCTTATTGTTTTTGCTGGAGCTGGCGACAGGAGTCGAACCCGCGACCTGCTGATTACAAATCAGCTGCTCTACCAACTGAGCTACGCCAGCGTCGTTTTGTTGAAACGGATTGTAGCAGCCGGCTGCCGAGCGCCAAACTAGCCGCAGCTGCGGGCCAGGCGCTGCACCGGGTCTTCCGGGAACAGCTGGCGCACGGCGGCGGTGCTGAGCAGCTGTTTGGGGTCCTGGTAGTCCAGCCAGTAGAGCTTGCGGTCGCGGTATCGCGGCAGCACCTCAACGAACACGCCGATGTCCTTCAATCGCTCGACCTGCCGCTCGGCGTGCACCTTGCTGCGGAACAGACCCAGCGAGATGGCGTTGCGCAGGTTCTGCTCGTTCATGATGTAGTACTCGGTGATGCCTTTTCCGGCCAGCTCCCGCGCCGCGTCGATGGCGGCCTCGCGGCTCTGCAGCGGCGGCACGTAGACCTGGAAGCCGTACTGTTCGCGCTCGTTGCGCACCCGGCCGGTGGGCTTCAGTTTGAGCTCCTGCAGCGCCTCGCGCGCCTGCGCGGCACCGTCCTGACTTCGAAACGGGCCAAGCGTGAAGCAGATTTCATCCGGATCCGCGGTAACGGTATCGCCGACCACGGCGACCTCGTCCGGCAGGCGGCGGCTCGTGCCCTGCTCGCTCAGGAGCACCAGCAGCTGCACGCTCGGGTCGCGTTCCGGCAGGTTGCTGACGGGCGCGCTGCCGAGCGTTATATGCCACAGCACGATGCCGGCGTTGGCCAGTATCAGAACGTAGGTGGTTGCCCGGATCATTCGCTCAAGCCTATCAGCAGTCCATGCAGGACTAAATGCGGCTGCAGCACGCTGCCGCGTCTGAGCAGATCTTTGAGCGCCGGCCCGTCACCCCCGGTGATCACGCAATCGAGGCGCAGGCCCGAAAGCCGCTCCGCCTCGTCGACGAGTCGATCGACGGCACCGGCCAGCCCCAGCAACGTCCCACCCTGGATAGCGCTGGCGGTACTGCGGGCCAGCACCTCCGCCGCGGCGGGCTCGTCGGTCAGTTGATGAGTATCGCGATCCAGCGCGGCGCGCATTGTGCTCAGACCCGGAGTGATCGCACCCCCCAGGTGCTGGCCGCTGGCCGTGATCACGTCCACGGTCACGGCGGTGCCGCAGTCGATGATGCAAACGTCGCCAGGGTACAGCGCGTGAGCGCCGAGCAGCCCCGCCCAGCGGTCCGCGCCCAGCTCAGCGGGGTCGTCGTAGGCGCAGGTCACCGCGCCGCAACGGCGCGAGGTGGCAAGGTAGGCGGGCTTCGTCCCCCATTGCGACAGACAGAATTGCTCGACCCGCTGCGCCGCTTGCGGTGCTGCAACGGTGCACGCGACGATGCTCGTCGGTGCCTCACGGGGCAACTGCTGTAAGCCGTAGCTTGCGCGCCAGTCCAGCGCGCCGGTGGCAGCGAAGACCGACCCGTCCCAACGACCCCATTTGAGGCGCTTGTTGCCGATGTCAAGCGCCAGGATCATGCCGTGTCCGTACGCTCACTTCACCGGACAGCACGGTGCGCAGCGCGCCGTTTGCCTGGACCAGAAGGGCGCCGCGTTCGTCAATACCCCGGGCCACCGCCGTGAACGTTTCGGCGCCCCGCTGCACCTCCACCTGACGCCCGTTGAGCGCATCGAGCTGCGCCCACCGCTCGAGGTAGGCGGCCGGGCCGCGCGCTTCGAAGTCCTCGCAGGCGCAGGCCAGCGCAGCGGCCAGCTCACCAGCGAGGCGGCTGCGGTCGAGCCGTTCGGTCCCGAGCAGCGTCTGCAGGTCGGTATAGGGTTGCTCGATTGCCGGTTCGCTTGCGGGCATCGCCTGGTTGATGCCCACGCCGATAACCACGTCAACCGGCCCTTCGGCCTCGGACACCGCTTCGACCAGCACGCCCCCGAGCTTGCGCAGCTCCCCCTGCGCATCGACATGCACCAGATCGTTCGGCCACTTGAGCCGCAACCCCTGAACACGTTGGCGTGCCAATGTTTCAACCAGGCTGACGCCGGCGACCAGGCTCAACGCGCCGAGCTCCGCGGGCGCGCGGTCGAAACGGCGCAGCATGGAGAACGCGATGCCGGCCGCGTACGGTGTCACCCAGTCACGGCCGCGCCGGCCCCGACCTGCACGCTGGTGCTCGGCGAACAGAAACACGGGCGCGGCGCCCGCGCGCGCGGCGCGCTGCAGCAGGTCGCTGTTCGTGGAATCTGTCGAATCGACAACCTCTATCGCGGCGTCGACGGCAGCGGCCTGTGCCCGGTAGGCGGCCCCGATCCGCTCAGCATCGTACAGATCCAGACGCCGGGTGAGCCGGTAGCCGGTGCCGCGCACCGCCTCGACCTCGAGGCGCAGCTCCGACAGGCGCTGCAGCTGCTTCCACACGGCCGCACGGCTGATTCCCAGCGCCGCGCCCAGGTTCTCGCCGGAATGGTAGTGGCCGTCCGCGAGCTGGCGGATGAGTTTCGTGATGCTGGCGTTCAATCGGGCGCCCACACCGCCTGCACTGCACCGGGGATGGCGCGGCGCTCAGCTCGAGCCGGCGGCGACAATGCGGTTACGGCCTTCCTGCTTCGCCTGCAGCAGCGCTTGATCGGCGCGTGCGATCAATCCGTCGACTGCCTGCGTGGAGGCCGGCGCCTGCTCGGCGTGCCAGACCGCCACCCCGCCCGACAGCGTCACCGGGATACGTTTATTGCCGGGCAGGTTGAATGGGGTTGCGGCGATTGCATTGCGGATGCGCTCGGCCACCGCCATGGCGTCAACGTGGCTGGAGCCGACCAGCATCACCGCGAACTCCTCGCCGCCCACACGGGCGACCACCTCGGCGATCCGAAGCTGACGGCTGATCCGGCGCGCCGCCTCGCACAACACGACGTCGCCGGCCGGATGGCCGTAGGTATCGTTGATCTTCTTGAACAGATCGAGATCGGCGTAAATGCAGCCTATCGGCTCTTCGCTGCGCATTCCGAGGTTCATCGCCTGCATCAGGCGCTCGAGGAAATAGCGCCGGTTGAACAGGTGCGTCAGCGGATCGCGCAGCCCCAGCCGTTTGAGCCGCTCGAGGTTTAGCGAATTCTCCACACAGATGGCGACGATCGCGGTGAGACGCTGCAGAAACTCGGTGCCCAGTGCCGGGTCGAAGCGGGATGCGTCCGCGCTGCCGAACGCCAGCAACCCGATGTGCCTGCCGCGGCGGCTCAACGGCAGCAGCGCGACGCTCTTCAGCGCGTGCCGCGAAACCGGAAAATGGCGGTGATGCAGCCGTTCCTCGAACGCGCCCAGCCAGGGCTTGTCGCTGCACAGCGCGGTGAGCTGCTCGGCCTGGGCAGCCTGCACCACGTGCACGCCATGGCGCTCGTGAATCTCCGCCTCACGCAGAAACCGCGACAGCTCACCGTCCCAGTCGAACAGGAACAGCGAGACCGCCGCCAGCGAGAATGTCTCCCGGTAGTCTTCCACTATGGCTTCGCACAGGGTGTCCAGCGAGCCCGCGGCGAGGAAGCGGAACTCCATAGCCTGCAGCCGCGCGAGCTTCGCCTCGTTGGTGCGCGCTTCATCGAGTAGCGTGTCGAGACTCATGCACTGTTTTGCCGGCGTCCTGGGGTGCCGCCGTTATAGCAAGAAGCCGTGCCGGAAGACAGGGGACGCCGCGCCCGGCGGGTTTACCCGCCCGCTGCGGCGCGCTCGGCACCCGGTGACGATTTCCTGTCCCCGGTCGCCTATGCCGGGGCCCTCAGCCGCGCCGCATGAGACGTAGCTAACATAGTAAAAACAAACGGTTACGGTATACTTCGCGGCCTGAGAAGGCTGCAGCATCGTGCCGGCCCGTGACTGTGCACAGATGTTGCTTCAGAACTGCCCGTTCCACCAACGGATTTTCGCGGACGTATGAAGGTCATTGCGCAACGGCTGGGAGGCTCGGCAGCGCTCGGCGTGGCGGCGCTGGTGTTGCTGTTTTCCTGCGCTGCACACGCCCAGCAGACCACCTACCGCTTCGAGGAAAGCGACGGCACGGTGTGGCTCACCGACCACAAGCCGCGCGGGGTCAACTTCAAGGACTTCCGCTTTCTCGGCTACCACGGCCGCGCGCCGGCGACCGCGTCCTGCCGCGGTGTAACGCCGCGCATCATGCGCACGCGCGCCGACGCTTACCACGGGGTCATTCATCGTGTCGCCAGCCGTCACGGCGTGAGCCCGCTGCTGGTGCGCGCCATCATCAGCGTCGAGTCGTGTTTCGATCGACTGGCGAAATCGGTGGCAGGCGCACAGGGACTGATGCAGCTGATGCCCGGCACCGCCAGGCTGCTGGGCGTCAAAGACTCCTACGACGCCGTACAGAACATCCGCGGCGGTGTTCGCTACTTCAGCGACCTTCAGCGCCGCTACCGCAACAACCCCCGCCTGGCGCTGGCCGCCTACAACGCCGGGCCGGGCGCCGTCGACCGGTTCAACGGCATCCCGCCCTATACCGAGACCCGCGACTACGTACGTAAAGTAATGCAACGCTACCGCGAATACACGGCAGGTCGTTAGTGGCGTACGTCGATCGTGGTTAGCCGCACTGGCGGCCTGTTGCTGGCACTGGCCGGGCTCGTCGCCCTGGCGCTGCCGGCCGAGATCCCGGCACAGACCGAAGCCGGCGCGCTGCGCTGGGTGGGCACCAGCATTCCCCGTGATGCGTATGCCGCCGATCTCGCAAAGGCGTTCCACGCGAGTGCCGGGATACGCGTGCTGCTCGATGACGGTGCCGAAGCCGACAGCATCGATGAAGTCGCCGCGCTCACAGCGGATCTGGCCGGCAGCTTCGGCTCCTCCCTAGAGGCTGACGGGCAGGCGGCCGGGCTCACCGTAAAGCCGGTGGCCTGGGACGCGCTGGTGGTGGTCGTGCATCCCGACAACCCCGTCGACAACATCACGCTGGAGCAGCTTCAGGCAGTCTATCGCGGCAAGATCGACAACTGGCGGGCGCTGGGCGGCCCCAACCAGCGGCTGGCGTTGTACGCACGCCTCGGTCGGCCCTCCGGAGTAAGCCAGAGTATCCGCCAGCTGCTGCTCGGCGGTTCCAACCGGACGTTCGAGGCGAGCAAGTACTTCAAGACCTCCGCCGCCCTGCAGCAGGCCATAGAGACGGATCCCTGGTCGCTGACCGTGACCGGCATGGCCAGCGCGCGCCGGCACGATCTGAAAATTCTCAAGCTGGACGGGACGCTGCCGAACTACGACACGATTCGATCAGGCGGCTACCCGCTGTATCGCCCCGTGTACCTGATAACCAATCCGAAAAACACCCGGCACGACCTGGTCGAGCGGTTCGTGCAGTTCGCCTACTCCTCGGAGGGTATGGCGGTGCTGCGCCGCAACAGCGTCGTGCCTTACAACGACGCGCTGCATCTGGTCATGCGCGAAATCCAGCAGTCACAGCGTTCCGGTCTGGAGTGAGCCTCGTGCCCGGCCCCCGACGCCGGTTCGCACGGGCAGCATCAACCCGCCGCCGGCGGCTTCCCTTTCGGTAACGGGGTAAAGTCGGGATCTCTAGCCTGCTCGGATTCGCGCAGGCAGCGCTGGCAGATGCAGGCCTTGCCGGTCCCCGCCCTGGCCAGCAGCTCGAAACTGAACGTCTCGCCGCGGCACCAGCACGGTCCGCTCGCACCGGTGCTTTTCACGCACTCGTTGCGGCCGCCGCAAATCGGGCACGAGCCCGGGTCGATGTCTGCCTGGGGGCGTGTTCGTCGCACCATGCCGGGGACCTGCTACCGCGGATACCCGGTGAAGTGTGGCGCTTCGGTCGCCGAGTCTCAATACCCGCCAGAAGGCGGGGCGTGCATTCAGGCCGCCAGCGTACCTATGCGCGCGATGAACCGGCGCACATAGAAAGGCAGGTCGCACTGCTGATTGAGGAAGCGGCCGAACTCGCGCTCCAGCTCACGCACCGCGGGCGCGTAGCCGTACCAGGAGCGATACGCCTTGTCGAAGATGTCGAACTCACTGACTTCCAGCTGGCGCGCGATCAGCGCGAGGACGCGCGGATACTCGCTGCCCGGTTCGGCACGCGGTCGCACGAGCGCGGAACCGGCGTCCCAGGCCCAGGCTACAATCCGTTGCGCCAGGCACAGCAGGCGCGGTTCCCTGTACATAGTCGTTGCTCCATCGGCCAGAAGTCCCTGCAGACCGATGCACGTTCCAGGCCAACGCCAGCACCCGCGCCCCAGGGTGGTCTCAGCGGGTCGGCGCTTGCCAGCCATCGCCGAAGTTCGCCGGACAGCGACAGATCTTGACGCCGGTTTCCCGGCACCGCCGCGCGCCGGCACGCGGACCGGGCGTACCTTTTCGACCCGCGGCGAGTACAATGCGCCATCCCAGAACCGCGGCGACCCCGACCATGACCGACCCCCAGGCGCCGGACGCCCCGTCGCATTTCATCCGCGAAATCATTCGCAGCGACATTCAGACGAACAAGCAGGGCGCAGGAGTGTACACCCGCTTCCCGCCCGAGCCCAACGGCTACCTGCACGTCGGTCACGCCAAGGCGATCTGCCTCAACTTCGGCATCGCGCAGGAATTCGGCGGTCGCTGCAACCTGCGATTCGACGACACCAATCCGGAGCAGGAGGACGCGGAGTACGTCGAGGCGATCAAGCGCGACGTGCACTGGCTGGGTTACGAGTGGACCGAGCTGCGCCACGCCTCGGACTACTTCGAACAGCTTTACCAGTATGCGGTTACCTTGATCGAAAACGGTAAGGCCTACGTGGACGACCTGAGCGCGGAGGAGATCCGCGCGCACCGCGGCACGCTCACCCAGCCGGGCAGGGAGAGCGCCGCCCGGCAGCGGTCGCGCGAGGAAAACCTGGACCTGTTCGCGCGCATGCGCGCGGGCGAGTTCCGCGACGGCGAGAAAGTGCTGCGCGCGAAAATCGACATGGCGTCGCCGAACATCAACCTGCGCGACCCGGTGCTGTACCGGATAAAGCACGCCACTCATCAGAACACGGGCGATGCCTGGTGCATCTACCCGATGTACGACTTCACCATGAGCCTGTCCGACGCCATCGAGGGCGTGACCCACTCGCTGTGCACGCTGGAGTTCGAAGACCACCGCCCGCTCTACGACTGGCTGTTGGACGAGCTGCCGGTGCCCTCCCGTCCCCGGCAGATCGAGTTCTCGAGGCTCAACCTGGGCTACACGATCACCAGCAAGCGCAAGCTCAATCAGCTGGTGCAGGAAGGCCACACCGGGGGCTGGGACGACCCGCGCATGCCGACGATCTCCGGCATGCGCCGGCGCGGTTACCCGCCCGAGGCGCTGCGCGATTTCTGCGGCCGCATCGGGATTACCAAGAACGAGGCCCAGATCGACTTCGAGGTGCTGGAGAACAGCGTCCGCGAAGCGCTCAACCAGAGCGCGGAGCGGCGCCTCGCGGTGCTCGACCCGCTGCGGGTGGTGATCGAGAACTACCCCGAGGGGCAGACGGAGCAGTGCACGGCGGCAAACCATCCGTTTCGCGAGGAGCTCGGCTCACGCCAGGTGCCGTTTTCCAGGGTGCTCTACATCGAACGCGAGGACTTCATGGAAACCCCGGCGAAGAAGTTCTTCCGCCTCGCCCCGGGGCGCGAGGTGCGGCTGCGCTTTGCCTACTACATCACGTGCACGGACACCGTACGCGACGAGCACGGCGAAATCGTCGAGCTGCGTTGCAGCTACGATCCGCAATCGCTCGGCGGCACGCCCGACGGACGCAAGGTCAAGGGCACGATCCACTGGGTCTCGGCGGAGCACGCCGCAACCGCGAACGTGCGGCTGTTCGACCGCCTGTTTCTGAGCGCCAATCCCGCCGCCGAGCAGGACTACGTCGAACACCTCAATCCCGAGTCGCTGCAGGTATTGCGCGAGTGCAGACTGGAACCCGCCCTGCTCGATGCACCGCCGGGCGCCCGCTATCAGTTCGAGCGGCAGGGGTATTTCAGCGTTGACACCGCCGACTCGGCGCCCGGCGCCCCGGTGTTCAACCGCATCGTGACGCTGCGCGACAGCTGGGCGAAAGCATCCGCCAGGCAGCGCGCCTGACTGGAGCGATCAGCGAGCGCCGTCGCCCTTGGCGAAGTAAGGGACCACCGAGCTGATTTCGTAGCCGATCCCGGTGTCCTTGTGCGTGGCGCGCAGCCGGCCTTCGAGCTGCGCGCACTCATAGCGGCTGGAAAAGCTCAGGCCGTGGAACTTCAGCAGTGCATCGAACGCGTCGAAGGCGAGCAGCGTGCAGGCCTGCCCCGTGTCGACGCGTGTAATGGTGTACATGAACGTGCCCACTTTGGCATCGCTCATACGGGTGAGAATTCGCGCGCGCAGCTGTGCCCACCCGGTCGGGTACCGGGCCCGGTTCTCATCCGGCGCCCGGAAACCGGGGTCCAGGCTGAAAACGCGTGCGGCTTCAGCCATCGCGCCACCGTGTGTCCCGGCGATCCATCACAGGTAGCCGCGAACGCCCCTGTCCGCGCGCGACCGTCGAGGCATCAGGCTGTTTTCGCGGGCCGATCTCCGTCCTTGCTGTCGACCATTTTCGGCGCTTTCGACTTGTCCCCTACGCTGGCGAGCTTGTCGTCCGCTGTCTTGCGTGACGCACTGCCCTCCATGTCGATCATGCCCTTGAACTTGGCCCCCTCTTCGAGGCTGACCCGCGGCGCGACGATGTTGCCGTGCACGTTGCTGGTCGACTTGATGATGACCTTTTCCTCGCCGGTGAGATCACCGCGAACTTCGCCTTCGACGATGATCTCCTTGGCCTGAGAGTCGGCCGAGACGTAGCCGTCGGCGCCCACCGTCAGGTTGTTCTCTTTCACTTCGATAGTGCCTTCGACACGGCCCTGTATAAGGATGTCTTCCTCACCGTACAGCTCCCCCTTGATGCGGATCTTCGATCCGATCAGGGCCTGGGGTTTTCCGGAAGTGGACATATTGTCCGTGAATTTCGGCGGCATGCCGGTCTTTTCGTTCATGGTTGAACTCTCCTCACGCTTGTCGCACTTCGCCGCGTCGCCTCAGTGCCGGTACAGAGAACCAGGCTCGAACCGTCGTGCGCGGTGCAGATATGAAAACCACTCAATGAACTCGCAGCCAACTTACGAGGTAGCTGATGTCAGCTTCTTTTTAAACAACTTAGCAAAAAGCAAGCCACTGCAGGCCGGACGCGCTGGCTGGCTCGCCGGGCGACGCGGGCGACGCAGGCGGTCCAAAAATGACAACCGGCGCGTCATCAAAGCGGCATTGACGGGTTTCCGGGAAGGGCGCAGGTCACACCGGCATCGGCAAGCTCCAATTATCCGTCACCCGCGCCGACGATTCTTTGACGAGCCTGCTCACTTTCCGGCGCCCTCAGCCCTCAGGATGCGGGCCACGAAATCGCCGACCAGATCGGTGGCCGGCCCATAGCGCTTTTCGGCGAAGTGCGATGCGACCGCGGAGGGCTCCATGTTCAGCTCGACGGTGTGCGCACCGCCGGCCGCGGCCAGCTCGGCGAAGCCGGCGGCCGGGTAGACCTGCCCGGACGTGCCGATGGCCACGAACAGATCGCAGTGGGCCAGCGCAGGGTAGATGCGGTCCATGTGCAGCGGATGCTCGCCAAACCAGACCACGTGCGGTCGTATCGGCTGCGGCGGCGAGCAGCACCCGCAGCGGGAACGCTCGCTCAGATCACCGTCCACCACCGACACCTTGCCGCTGCCCACGCAACGTCCCTTCAGGATTTCCCCGTGCATGTGGATCAGGTGGCTGGACCCTGCCCGTTCGTGCAGATCGTCGATGTTCTGTGTGATCAGCGCGAAGCGGCCGGAGAACTTGCGCTCGAGGCTCGCCAGGGCCACGTGCGCGGCATTCGGGCGGATCGCCGGATCGCGCAGTTGCCGGCGGCGCTCGTTGTAGAACCGTTGCACCAGCGCCGGATCACGGGCGAAGGCCTGCGGCGTGGCGACGTCGGCCACCCGATGCCCCTCCCACAAACCGCCGCGCCCGCGGAACGTAACGATCCCGGACTCCGCCGAGATGCCCGCCCCGGTGAGGACGGCGATGGACTGAAACCGGGGCATTTCAGCTTCGCGCGATGCCGGCCGGGAGTGGCACCCCGCCCGGTTCCGTGGTCGCTCGCCGCCCCCCGCGCGTCACATCATGCCGAGGCGCTGGCACGCGCTGCCACCTGCTCGCGCCAGCGCGTCAGATGACGGTGCTGCTCGGGAACGGCCAGCTTGACCCAGCCAGCGAAATCGATGGCGATGAACGCGGTAATGTCCGCCAGGGTGAACCCTTCCCCGGCGATGAACGGCACCGCGGACAGGCGGGCGTCGAGATCGGCCATCCAGCGCAGCACCCGCGTACGGCCCCGCTCGGCGAGGGCCTCGATCTGGGCATAGCCCTCCTGACCCGTCAGCGCCCGGCCCTTGAGGCCTTTCGCACGGTTGCGGAACGCCTCGGCCGCAGCAAAGAAACCCTCCTGCTCGCACAGCGCGTTCCACATGAGGACGCGCGCCTGCTGCCCGGGATCGTCACCGAACAGTGCCGGCTCCGGAAAGCGCCGCTCGAGATACCAGCAGATGGCCAGCGCCTCATTGAGATGGCTGCCGTCGTCGAGCGTCAGCACGGGTACGGTGCAACGGGGATTGATCGCGCGAAACGCCTCCGAATGCTGCTCGCCGCTGCGCAGATCCACCTGTACAGTGGGAATGGAGACCTGCTTCTCGGCGAGGAACATCCGCACCCGGCGCGGGCTGGGCGCCGTCGTGCAATCGTAGAACTTCAATCGATACCTCCAACGCGATGCATTCTGCACCGGCGCGAGGGCGATTAGGAACCCCCCGGGACAGCGCCAGTGCCACCCCCCGGGGCGCCGGAGCGCTACTTGACTATTCCCGGCTGCGTCCTTACATTTCCTACTAAATAACTCAGGTATTCCACCTGAGACATTTGCGTCCCCGGAGCGTGTGAAATGGCCGCCGATAATCAAGAAGTCGCGGAGATCGTAAAACGCGAGTACGAGCACGGGTTCTACACGGAAGTCGACGCCGACACCGTGCCGCCCGGCCTGAACGAAGACGTCATCCGCTTGATTTCAAAGAAGAAAAATGAACCACAGTTCATGCTCGACTGGCGTCTCAAGGCCTACCGCCACTGGCTGACCATGCGCCCCCCGAACTGGGCGAAGCTGCAGATCGCGCCGATCGACTACCAGGCCATTTCCTACTACTCGGCGCCCCGGTCGAAAGCCGACGGCCCGAAGAGCCTCGACGAGGTCGACCCGAAGCTGCTGGAAACCTACGAGAAGCTCGGCATCCCGCTGCACGAACGCGCGGCGCTGGCCGGCGTGGCGGTGGACGCCGTGTTCGACAGCGTGTCGGTGGCCACCACCTTCAAGGACAAGCTGGCCAAAGAGGGCATCATCTTCTGCGCGTTCTCCGAGGCGGTGCAGGATCACCCGGCGCTGATCGAGCAGTACCTCGGCTCGGTGGTACCGTACGGCGACAACTACTTCGCCGCGCTGAACTCGGCGGTGTTCACGGACGGCTCCTTCGTATTCATCCCGAAGGGGGTCCGCTGCCCGATGGAGCTCTCGACCTACTTCCGCATCAACGCCGCGAACACCGGCCAGTTCGAGCGTACCCTGATCATCGCCGAGGACCAGGCGTACGTGAGCTACCTGGAAGGCTGCACCGCGCCGATGCGCGACGAGAACCAGCTGCACGCGGCGGTGGTCGAGCTGGTCGCGCTCGAAGGGGCGGAGATCAAGTACTCGACGGTACAGAACTGGTACCCGGGGGACGAGGAAG
Organism: Chromatiales bacterium; assembly: GCA_024644045.1. Taxonomy (GTDB): domain Bacteria; phylum Pseudomonadota; class Gammaproteobacteria; order JAHELT01; family JAHELT01; genus JAHELT01. Next base: position 15,964 of record JAHELT010000074.1, read on the forward strand.
GCCGCGGCGGCATCTACAACTTCGTCACCAAGCGGGGCGAGTGTCGGGGCAACGATTCCAAGATCTCCTGGACCCAGGTGGAAACCGGCTCGGCGATCACCTGGAAGTACCCCAGCTGCATCCTGCGCGGCGACAACTCGGTGGGCGCTTTCTACTCCGTGGCGCTGTCCAACCTCTGCCAGCAGGCGGACACCGGCACGAAGATGATTCACCTCGGGAAGAACACCCGCTCGACCATCGTGTCGAAGGGCATATCCGCCGGACGCGGCCAGAACGCCTACCGCGGGCTGGTGCAGATCGGCCGCGGGGCCGACGATGCGCGCAACTACACCCAGTGCGACTCACTGTTGATGGGCGATCGCTGCGGTGCGCACACGTTTCCGTATATGGAAGTGAAAAACCCGACGGCGAAAGTCGAGCACGAGGCCTCGACCTCGAAGATCTCGGAGGACCAGCTGTTTTACTGCCGCAGCCGGGGCCTGTCCGACGAAGACGCCGTCTCCATGATCGTCAACGGCTTCTGCAAACAGGTGTTCAGGGAGCTGCCGATGGAATTCGCCGTCGAGGCTCAGAAACTGCTCAGCGTCAGCCTGGAAGGCGCGGTGGGTTAGCGAACAGGTAACGAGACCATGAATGCTGTAACAGAGAATGTCGAACAGGTAACCATGACCGAGGCCGCCATCGAGCACGTGCGCAACCAGCTGCACAAGCGCGGCGCCGGCCGCGGCCTGCGCCTCGGTGTCACCAAGGTCGGTTGTTCCGGCTACGCCTACGTGGTGGATTTTCTCGACGAGCCGAAAGACGACGACCGGGAATTCCATATCGCCGAGGACATCTCGGTGTTCGTCGATGCCAAGAGCTTGCCGTACGTCAAGGGCACACGGCTGGACTTCAAACGCCAGGGCCTAAATGCGGGGTTCGAATTTCATAACCCCAACGTCGCGGCGCTCTGCGGCTGCGGCGAGAGTTTCAGCGTGGAGCCGGGCCAGTGACCCTGTTAAGCGTTCAGAACCTGCACGTCAACGTCGACGGCAAAGCGATTCTCAAGGGCATCTCACTGGATGTGGAAGCGGGCGAAGTGCACGCGGTCATGGGCCCCAACGGGTCGGGGAAAAGCACCCTCGCCCACGTGCTCGCGGGGCGGCCCGGTTACGAGGTGATCGAGGGCAGCGTGCACTACGACGGGCGCGACCTGCTGGCCATGGAGCCGGACGAAAGAGCCCGCGAAGGCGTGTTCCTGGCCTTCCAGTACCCGGTCGAGATCCCCGGCGTCAACAACAGCTATTTCCTGAAGGCGGCGCTGAATGCGGTCCGCACGCACCGCGGCGAGCCGGAGCTGGACGCCATGGATTTCATGCAGCTGGCGCGTGAGAAGATGTCGCTGGTCGCAATGCCGAACGACCTGCTCAAGCGCTCGGTCAACGAAGGGTTTTCCGGCGGCGAAAAGAAACGCAATGAAATCTTTCAGATGGCGGTGCTGGAACCGCGCCTCGCGCTGCTGGACGAAACCGATTCCGGGCTCGATATCGACGCGCTGAAAACCGTCGCCGAGGGCATCAACGCGCTGCGTTCACCCGAACGGGCGATCCTCACGGTGACGCACTATCAGCGGCTGCTCAACTACGTCGTGCCCGACAAAGTGCACGTTCTGGCGAACGGCAGGATCATCAAGACGGGTGACAAAACCCTGGCGCTGGAGCTGGAGAAGCACGGCTACGGCTGGATCGAGAAGGAGGTGGCCGCCGCATGAGCGCGGTGACCCCGCTCGCCGACCACTACGCCGGTGTGTTCGCCGATCTGCGCAAGGCGCTGCCGGGTCGCCAGCTCCCGTGGCTCGAAGCCATTCGCGAGCGCGGCATGGCTGCGTTCACCGAGCTGGGATTCCCCACCACGCGCAACGAGCAGTGGAAGTACACCAACGTCCGTCAGCTGACGAAGCACACGTTCGCGCCGGCGCACGGCGCCGTGCGGAGCACGCTGAGCAGCGGCCTCGATCAGTCCTGGCTGCCGGACCTGAAAACCCACCGCCTGGCTTTCATCGACGGACAGTACGCGCCTGAGCTCTCGGCACCCCAGGGACTGCCCGACGGCGTCAAGCTGTCGCCCCTGTCGCTGGCATTGCAACAGTCGCCCGAGCTCCTCGAGGAGCATCTGGCGCACTATGCGCACGGTGGTGCCAACGGCTTCGCGGCATTGAACGAGGCCTTCATGCAGGAAGGCGCAGTACTGCAGCTGGCCGACGGCGCCGTGCTGGAAACCCCCGTTCACCTGGTGTTCGTCGCCACCGAACACGCGCAGCCGGTGTGGCAGACGCTGCGCAACCTGATCGTCGCCGGCGCCAACAGCCAGGCCGCGGTGATCGAAACGTATGTCAGCGCCGGCAAGTCCGTGTACCTCACCAACACGGTCAGCGAAACGGTGCTCGGCCAGGGTGCCAGGCTCCATCACTACAAGCTGCAGGAGGAGGGGCTCGAGGCATTTCACGTCGCCACGCACCAGGTGCATCAGGGGCGTGACAGCGACTTCGAATCGCACTCGCTTTCTGCCGGCGCCCGCCTGGCACGCAACGATCTGAACGTGGGGCTCGCGGCCGAAGGTGCGAACTGCCGACTGTACGGGCTCTACATCGGCGGCGGGCGGCAGCACGTCGACAACCATACCCGCATCGATCATCGCGAGCCGCATGGCACCAGCCGGGAACTGTACAAGGGTGTGCTCGGCGGACGCGCGCGGGCCGTGTTCAACGGTCAGGTTTACGTGCACCCGCACGCGCAGCGCAGCGATGCCGAGCAGTCGAACAACAATCTGCTCCTGTCGGGCGATGCCGAGGTCGACACCAAGCCGCAGCTCGAGATCTACGCCGACGACGTCAAGTGCAGCCACGGAGCGACGGTAGGACAGCTCGACGAGAACATGCTGTATTACCTGCGCACGCGAGGTATCGACGAAGCGCACGCCCGCGCGCTCCTCACCTACGGTTTTGCACACGATGTCGTCGAACGCATTCCGCTGGCGCCGATCCGGGAAAACGTCGAGCGTCTGCTCATGGCACAACTGCCGCACGCGGATGCGCTGGATGATGAGCTGGTAGGAGAGCTGACATGAGCGATGCGGCACTGGCACAGACCGACGTCTACGACGTGGAAGGCGTGCGCGCCGACTTTCCGATCCTGCACCAGGAAGTCAACGGTCATCCGCTGGTGTACCTCGACAACGGGGCAACCAGTCAGAAACCACGCGCCGTCATCGACGCAATCGGCAGCTACTATCTGCACGACAACTCGAACGTGCATCGCGGCGTGCACACGCTGGCGGCCCGCGCCACCGAATCGTTCGAGCAGGCGAGAACCCGTGCGCAGACTTTCCTGAACGCGGAGAGCAGCAAGGAGATCATCTTCGTTCGCGGCACGACGGAGGCCATCAATCTGGTGGCGCGCGGCTGTGCCGCGCCGTTGCTGAACACCGGCGACGAAGTGCTGATCACCGAGATGGAGCATCACTCCAACATCGTGCCCTGGCAGATGATCTGCAAGGAACAAGGCGCGCAGCTGCGGGTGCTGCCCATCGACGAGCGCGGTGAGCTGATGCTCGAGAAGTTCGACGAGCTGGCCGGCGCCCGAACCAGGATCCTCGCCCTGACGCACGTTTCGAATGCGCTGGGGACGATCAACCCGGTGGCCGAGTTGATCGCCAGGGCGCGCGACAAAGGTATCGTCACCGTCATCGACGGTGCACAGGCCGCACCGCACATGAACATCGACGTGCAGGCTCTCGGCTGCGATTTCTATGCGTTCTCCGGCCACAAGGTCTATGGCCCGACCGGCATCGGCGTGCTCTACGGGCGGATGCCGCTGTTGCGCGAGATGCAGCCCTACGAGGGCGGCGGCGAGATGATCCGCAAAGTGTCGTTCGAGGAGACGCTGTACGCCGAGCCGCCGCACAAGTTCGAGGCGGGCACGCCCAACATCGCGGGGGCGGTGGGCCTGGCCGCAGCGCTGGAGTACGTGGACACGCTGGGCCTGGATCGGATCGCCCGCCACGAGCAGGCGTTGCTCGAGTACGCGACCCGCTCGGTGAAGGCGCTGGACGGCATCCGCCTCATCGGCACGGCCCGCGCGAAAGCGGGGATACTGACGTTCATCATCGACGGTGTGCACGCCCATGACGTGGGCACCATCATGGACCATGAGGGCGTTGCGATCCGGGCCGGACACCACTGTGCCATGCCGGTGATGAAGAAATACGGCGTGGCGGCCACCACGCGCGCCTCGTTCGGCCTGTACAACACGCTGCAGGAAGTCGATGCACTGGTCGCGGGCTTGCGCAAGGTCAAGGAGATCATGGGCGCATGAACGATCTCCGCGATCTGTACGAAGAGGTCATCCTGGATCACAACCGCAACCCGCGGAACTATCCGAAGAAGCCCGACGACAGCAATTGCTCGGCGCACGGATTCAACCCGCTGTGCGGGGACGAGTTCTTCGTGCACCTGACCGTCGAGGACGGCATTATCAAGGATGCCGGGTTCGAGGGGGCCGGCTGCGCGATCTCGACCGCCTCCGCCTCGCTCATGACCGAAGCGCTCATCGGCAAACCCATCGCCGACGTCGACGCGATGTTCAAGCAGGTGCACACGCTGCTGACCGAGGAGGCGCAGGTGGGCGATCCGAAGGAGTTCCTCGGCAAACTCACCGTGCTGACGGGCGTCAAGGAGTACCCCATGCGCGTCAAATGCGCCACGCTCGCATGGCACACCATGCAGGCCGCCTTGCACGACGACGACGCAACGGTGACGACGGAGTGAAGCATGATCAAGGACTGGCTCGATAAGGTTCAGCATCAGGGCCCGGTCGATGCCGAGGCGCTGAAAAGCACGGTCATCGCGAAGCTGAAGACGATCTACGACCCGGAGATCCCGGTAAACATCTACGACCTCGGTCTGATCTACCGGTTAGACGTCGACGCATCCGGGGTGGTGGAGATCGACATGACGCTGACCAGCCCGGCATGCCCGGTGGCGCAGACGTTTCCGGGCAGCGTCGAGAACACGGTTCGCGGCGTCGAGCAGGTAACGGCGGTGCACGTGGAGCTGGTCTGGGATCCGCCCTGGTGCCAGGACGTGCTCAGCGACGAGATCAAGCTGGAGCTTGGCCTGCTCTAGCCCACCGGTGCTCCGGCGGCAGCCGCCGCATCCCCTCAACCAGGCGAAGACCCCGGCGCGCCGTCCACGGATGAACCGTATTCGGCGTTGCGCAGCGAGTAGGCCATGAGCAGCAGGTTCACCGCATCGTGATTGCTGAGATGCTCGTGGGCGGCGCGGCAGGCGGCGAGCTGTGCGCGCACCTCCGCATAGCGCTCGGCGTAGATATCGATTTCCCAGCGCACCCCGGCCGGCGCCGGCGCCTGAGCCCGGGTCACGAATCGCGGCGGCACCGGGAAGAAAGGGTCGCCCGCGCGCCGCGGCGCGACCTGCCAGCCGGCCCGCGCGTCGTAGCCCAGCGAAAATGTGCGCAGCCGCGTTCGCAGCGCGTGCCAGTACCGTGCGGCCTGCGAGAGCACCGCTGCGAGAGACACGATGATGAGCAGGCGCGAGAGGCTGGGGTGTTCCAGCAGGTGCATCAGGTGCAGCAGGAGAATCGTGGAAAACACCATGATTCCGGCGCTGAGCAGGTGTGACAGGATATAAACGCGCTCCGCGTACCTGTACGCATCGAACAACATCGATTGCTGGTTGTAGAGCACGGCAAACACCTGTTTCATACTGCCCCTGCGCCCCATGTAT
>JAHELT010000239.1 GCA_024644045.1 Chromatiales bacterium
CATCGAGCTCGTCTATCCGACGGGCGATCAGCTGCCCTGCGAGGTTCGCTACACCAAGAACGGCGTTACCAATGTCATCTGGAACGCGCAGAACGAAACGCAGTACTGCGAGTCGAAGGCGGCCGAGTTCATAGAAAAGCAGCGCGGCTGGGGCTGGCAGTGCGCCACGCAGTGATCTGACTGCCGTAGCCCGCGACGCCGGCCCGGGCGGTGTCGATACGCGGGTAACCGATCGCAGGGGGTGCTCCTCGGGCCCGCCGCGCCCGTGACGGCGGGTATCGAGCCGGCAACACTATGGATGAAAGGCACCGCGTGCAGCGCGAACTCGCCGCGCTCACCGCCTGGCTGTGCACCCCGGTTCCCAGCGTTGGGGTCGCGTGTGGCCGGCGGACAGCAAGTCTGCTAACGTTGATGCTCCGATCGCCCAACGCCCGGTAAACGATGTCCTCGGCGGAAAACGATTCCAAACAAGGTTTCAACCAGTGGACCGTTCCCTGGGAAGCGCCGGGAGGCGCCGAGATGGCGGCGGCACGCTCGGGCACCCTGGAAGTCCCGCATTTCGATGTTTCCGCGGACCGGGTCGACGCCTATCAGCGCGACGGCGTGCTGCTGCTGAAAGACGCGTTCGGCGACTGGGTGCCGCGGCTGCGGCGCGGGCTGGAGCGCAATCTCGCCGCGCCGCAGGCTTACCGGTTCCCGGCCGAAAGCACCCGCCCCGGCGAGCCCGGGCGCTTCTTCGACAGCTACTGCAACTGGCCGCTGATTCCGGAGTACCGCGATTTCGTGTTTCATTCCGCCGCCGCCTCGCTGGCGGGGCAGGCGATGGGCAGCGGGCGGGCGCAGTTCTTTCACGAGCACGTGTTCATGAAAGAACCGGGAACGCAGCGCGCCACGCCCTGGCACCAGGACCTGCCCTACTACTGCCTCAGCGGCGAGCAGTCGGTCTCGATCTACATTGCCCTCGAGGCCGTCGAGCAGGCGCTGGCGGTGCACTACATCCGTGGCTCACACCGCTGGAACAAGCTGTACTACCCGAAGGTGTGGCTGGACGGCGGGGACTTCAACGTCGACGACCCGGGCATGAGCAGCATCCCGGATTTTTTCGCAGGCCCGGACGACTACGATATCGTCAGCTGGGCGCTGCAGCCGGGCGACACGGTGCTGTTCAACTTCAAGACCGTGCACGGCACCACCGACGGGATCAACACCCGTCGACGCAGCGCGTTCTCCAGCCGCTGGCTGGGCGACGACATCCGCTACCTCGACCGTCCCGGCGAAACCTCGCCGCCGTTCCCGGACATTGGTCTGCAACCGGGCGAGCGCATGCGCGAGGACTGGTTCCCGGTCATCTGGCGCCGTCCGGCGTGAAGGCAACTGACTCGCCTGTGGATGCCGCGTCCGTGACGCGGGGTTCGGCGCCCGGCTGCTATGTGGTAGCGCGCGAAGCGGGTCACACGCAGCCTGACCTGCCTACGTGGGCCAGCAAACGCAGCGCCCTGATCACCTTCGAACAGAGTACGCCGCCGGTGGTGAGCAAAGCCGTTGACGGCGCACCGGGTGTGTTTCAGTTGTTGAACGTGCTGAGCGGGAGTGAGTGCCGGCAGTTCGTCGAGCTGACCGAAACACTCGGCTACCATACCGATGCCCCGGTGTCTCTGCCGCACGAAGTCCGCCACATGTGCAACGTCAACTGGGTGGTCGACGAGTCTGTCGACGGTCCGATCTGGGAACGCTGTCGAGCGGCCGTCGACGCGCTCGTATCGGGACCCCCGCCGGTCGGATTGAATGCGCGTTTTCGCTGCTACCGCTATGCTGAGGGCGACTACTTCAAGCCGCACACGGACGGCACCTGGTCCGGCAGCCGGGTGGTCGACGGCCACCTCGTGGCCGATGCGTACGGCGATCGCTGGAGCCAGATGACCTTTCTGCTGCTGCTGAGCGACGGGTATGAAGGCGGCCGCACGGTGTTTTATGTTCCCCGCAACGGCGCGACACCGGACGAGGTTGCGGTACGCACACCGCTGGGCGCCGCCTTGTGCTTTCCCCACGGGTCACACCCGCTGCAGTATCTGCACGCAGGCGAGCCGGTCATTTCCGGGCAAAAGTACATGATCCGCACCGATATTCTGTTCGCCTTGTCTTCACAACCCGCGTAGCTCGCGGGGCGTGAGACACTCACCGCTGATTGCGGGAAGGCACCTGCCGTTGCTGATCGAGCCGCGCGGGACCGGGGAAGCGGGCCTGCCGGCCCTCGTCGAATGGTTGAGAAACGAAGCCGCGCGAGTCGACCACTTGCTGCACACGCACGGGGCATTGCTGTTGCGCGGCTTCGACATCGACAGCGATGCTGCTTTCGCGCGACTCAGCAGCGCACTCGTGCCGGCACTGAAAGCGTACGTGGGTGGCGACTCGCCGCGCCGTCAGGTGCTGGAGCGCGTCTACACTTCGTCCGAGTATCCGCCGGAGCTGGAAGTGCGCCTGCACAACGAGCTGTCGTATGGGGTCTGGTGGCCCGGGCGCCTGCTTTTCTACTGTGATCGCAGCGCGGCACTTGGCGGTGAGACACACATCGCGGACGGGCGGGAGATCTTCGCGCGCCTGCCGGCCGAACTGCGCGATGAGTTTGAGCGCAAGGGCGTGCGCTACATGCAGCACCTTCCCGATACGGAAAACGCCGACGGCATGAAATCATGGCAGGACACGTTCGCTACCGAATGCCGCGGTGCCGTCGAAGCGCATTGCGCCGCGGCGGGGATGCAATGCGCGTGGACCGAGCGCGGATTGCGCACCTCGATCGTACGCCCCGCGGTTCTGCGCGATGCGCAGACCGGGAAACCGGTATGGTTCAACCAGGCGGACCAGTGGCACGCCGGTCTCGCGAGCGTCAAGCACGCGCCGCGCGAGGACGGCAACGATGAGCCGCTTGCGCACGCGACGTTCGGGGACGGCAGCGAGATCGCCGTGGCGCAGCTGGAAACGGTCCGCGAGATCAGCGCACAGAGCGCAGTCGTGTATCCCTGGCGGAAAAACGACGTGCTGGTGCTCGACAACGTGCTGACCATGCACGGGCGCAAACCCTACCGCGGTGAGCGGCGGATACTGGTCGCCATGGGCTGAGCCCGCTCAGCCCGCCCGTCTGGCGAACGCGAGCCACAGCCCGCCCGCGATCAGCAGCGATCCGCTGGTCAGCTCGACCTTTCTGACATTGACCTGCGAGAACCATTGCCCGGCCTTGCCCGAGACCAGCGCGTAGCACCCGTCGAGCAGCGTGGCCACGAGCATGAACGTGCCGCCCAGCAGGAAGGTCTGCAAGGTGGGATCGCCCGTCGGATCGACGAACTGCGGAATGAACGCGCCGAGAAACAGCAGCGCTTTCGGGTTCGACCAGATCACCACGAAGCCCTGCCAGAAGTAGGAACCGCCGCGCGGCGGATCCGCTTCGCTCAGCCGCCCTCTGGCGCGCAGCAGCTTCACACCCAGCCAGACCAGATACGCGGCACCGATCACGCGGATCCAGTCGAACACCAACGCCATCTGCGCAACGATCAGCTCCAGGCCGGCCGCCACGATGAGCAGCATACCGAGCAGGCCCGCCTGGGTGCCCGCGACGTTGAGCAACCCGGCCCGTGCGCCGCTGCGCAGACTGTTGGCGATGATGACCGTCACGGTCGGTCCCGGGACGATGACTACAACCACGCAGGCGAGGACGAAAGTAGCGAATTGAACGACGGTCATGGCGTAAAGCTCGTGCGGAACCGCGGCACGAGTATCGCTCAATCGGTCGATTCAGTCGACGTCACTCGATGGACAGCTCGCCGTTGGTAACGATGAGCACGCGGCCGTTGAGGTCCGCCAGATGTTCTTTCTGCGGAATCACGACCACCAGTTCGCGCAGCCGAAGGATAACGCCGCGCCGGAAAGCGGAGGGTGGGATGTCGGCCTTGGCACAGGTGCTCACGATCCACTGCTCATCGCCCTCAAGCTCGGTGGTGCCCCAGGTCAGCACGACGGCCTGCCGGTCGGGATCGAGCGCGCCGCACAGATGCTGCCAGCCGACGCGGCGCAGCTTCATCGAAACGCCGGCCGATTTGCGCACCCGGATCCATCCGACCACGCGCGGCAGACGTTTCTCACGATGAGAGGGGATATGCGCGCTGACGCGGGCAATCAGGTGTTCAAGCTTCTCGGGGCTGAACAGATGCGTCAGGGAGTGCGTCGCGCCGGCCATTCGCTGAGACCAGGTCTCCGGTGCAATGCGCAAACCGGGGTCGGTCGCGTAACCCGGTACTGCGTCACCGTCGTGTCTCGGAACGATCATTCGCCGGTCCCTGATTCTGCGTGCTGTTCGGGCGAACGGCCGCGGCGCGTTGTTCTTGACAGCGGGCTGCGCTTTTTGCGAACACGCACACGTTTGCCGCGCCGCAGCGCGCCTTTTCGTGAACTGGTGCACACGGGCCCGCGCAACCGCATACCGACCAGCCCCTGCGCCGGCGATGATTCGAGCTGTGCTAGGCTTCACCGACCCCTAACGAGAAGATGTGCTATCCGTGCAAGCGCCGCTGCGTGCCGCTGATGCAACAAGGTCCCAGGGAAGTCGGCACCCGCACGCCGCGCGACGATGCTCATGAATGCCCGGCGATCGCTGGGGTTCGCGCTGGCGCTGCTGTCCGCCATGGGGTTCGCGCTCAACGTGGTCTGCGTCTCGCTGGTGTTCGAGCACGGCGGCAACATTCACGCCGTCAACGTCGTACGACCCTGGTTCTTTCTGCTGTGCCTCGTTGTCCTCAGCCTGCTGCGCGGCGATAGGCGGAGCCTGCCGCCGCCGCAACGCTATGCGAGCTTGTTCCTGGGCCTGGTGCTGTGCGTCGAAATCTACGCGGTGCATTCGGCGATCTGGTTCATTCCGGTGGGGCTTGCCATACTGATCATGTACACCTACCCGATCGTAGTCACCCTGGCGGCAAGCGCGCTCGCCAGGCAGGCGCCTTCTGCACGCCTGCTGGCCGCTGTCGTTGTTGCCTTTGCCGGCCTGGCGCTGGCGCTGCACACGCCGCTGGACCAGCTCGACTGGCGCGGGATCGCCCTGGGCGCACTGGCGGCGCTGGGGATGACGCTGCTGGTGATGGTCAGCGAGCGGACGATGCAGGGACAGAGCCGGATGAACGTGATGATCCACACCAACCTCTCTGCGTGCCTGGTCATGCTGGCGATCGCGCTGTCCGGACTGCCTCTGCAGTGGCCCCAAGACCTGACCGGCGTGCTGGCGCTGGCCGGTTCGACCTCACTGTACGTGTTCGCAACCTTTCTGCTGTTCATCGCGATCAGCATGATCGGCCCGGTGCGGTTCTCGGTGATCGACAATACCGCCCCGGTGTGGGCAATCGTGTTCGGCTTCGTGCTGCTGGGGGAAAGCCTCGGCCGGCTGCAGTACCTC
>JAHELT010000075.1 GCA_024644045.1 Chromatiales bacterium
CGGTCGTCTGCATCATGCCTGCCGGATCCGAGCCGGAGCCGGGGGCGGGCTCGGTCATGACGAACGCCGAGCGCACCCGGCCCTCGACCAGCGGAGCGAGCCAGCGGCGTTTCTGCGCCTCGCTGGCGACGCGTTCCAGCAGCATCATGTTGCCGTCGTCGGGCGCGGCGCAGTTGAACACCACCGGGCCGAAGATCGAGCGGTTCATTTCCTCATAGCACGCGGCCATGCCCACCACGCCGAGCCCCTGCCCGCCGGTCTCTTGGTTGAGCTGCAGGCACCAGAGGCCGGCCGCGCGCGCCCTTTCGCGCAGCGGAAACAAATACTGATCGGCGAGGTTCTCGCCGGCGTCGTACACACCGGGATCGGCCTCCAGCGGCAGAATGTGCCCGGCGACGAAATCGCGGATGCGCCGGCGGTAGTCGTCGATGTGCGGGGGCAGCTGGAAATCCATCAGGCGCTCACAAACCGGAGACCAGGTGACCGCCATCGACCACGATGCTGCTGCCGGTCATGTAGGCCGACGCGTCGGAGGCAAGCAGCAGCAGTGCCCCGTCGAGGTCCTGCGGCGTACCGATGCGCCGCTGCGGGATGCGTTTGACGACCGCGCGGCCGGGTTCGGTATCGAAGTAGCCGGTATTGATCTCGGTCTCCACATAGCCCGGCGCGAGCGCATTCACCCGGATGCCGTGGCGCGCCCACTCGAGCGCCAGCGAGCGCGTCAGCTGACCCAGGGCCGCCTTCGACGCCGTGTACGGCGCGATGCCGCCGGCCACCCGGAAAGCGGTGATCGAGGTGACGTTGATGATGTTGCCGGGCTGCTGCGCCGCGACCAGGTGCCTGGCATAGCCCTGCGCGAGCAGCCAGGCGCCTTTGAGGTTGGTGTCGAGAACCCGGTCCCAGTCTGCTTCGCCGGTTTCGAGCGCAGGCGCCGTGCTCGCCACCCCGGCGTTGTTCACCAGCACCTGCGGCACACCGCGCCACGCGCATGCCGCATCCAGGGCCGCCTCGATGCTGGCGGCGCGGGTAACGTCGAGTGGCACCGCGAGGACCTCGCCGCCGCGCGCCTGGATTTCGCCGACCAGCGCCTGCAGGCGCGCCTCGCGCCGGGCGCCGGCAACGATCGCGGCGCCACGCGCGGCGAGCGTGTTTGCGAAATGCCGCCCGAGGCCGCTCGAAGCGCCGCTGATCAGGACCGTCTTGCCGTGCAGATCGAACATGCGCAACGCCTTACCGGGAGCAGCCGCCATGATAGCGAAAATTCTGCGTGCGACGCGCGCGCGGTTGCCCACCGCTGCACGTCAGCCCGCCGGACCGTGAAACAATTGAAACACTCCCGCAGTGCCCCGATATCCTCTGGAAACCTGTTGCCCCTAGACTGGTTCACCAAGGCAGGCGAAGTCTCGATCAAGGGCAGCATGACATGAACGACGAACACCGGGCCAACCGGCCGCAACACCTGTACGCCGATCACACGCTGACGTGCCATACGTTGCTGTTGGTTCGTGCGATTCGTGACAGCCGTCCCGCCGAGCGCTCCGCCGAAGCAGCACCGGAACGCGCGCGCCGGCGCCGCCCCGCAATCGCGCTTGTCGCCGTCATCGCCGCGTTCCTGCAGCGCCGCAGCACGCGACCCCCGGGGACGCTCGATCTCGATGGCCTCAGGGTCGGTGCCCGGGGGATGCACGCGGCCAACGGCTCCGGCTTCGGCGGTGCCGAAGCGGCCAACGACAGGAGCTGCTTCACCGCGGGCTGAGCGGGTAGACCTGAACAGAGCACGCTTTCGCCTGGCGCCTCCCGGCCGGAGACCCCGAACCGGTGACCGGGGCGAGCCGCGAACATCGGCCGCCCCGGCGGGCGGGAGAGGCGCATTTACCGATGCACTCTCCGGCCGGGAGAAGCCAGGAACGCTTTCTTCCCCGTCGGATCGGGGCCACGGAACGGTGGCCCACTTCTTTTTTTTTGACGCGCTGGCATACTCTCAGTGTCGAGAAAATCATGCCGATTGCCGATCATTGGCCACTTTTCGGTAATTCCGGTGACGCCGCGGCCGGAGGCCCTCGATACCGCTGCAGGGGCGCTGCCCCGCGTCTTGTGGTGTGGGAAACACCGCTGGCGTGCATTTTGCTACTTTGGCTCATGATAGAATCGCGGCATAGTCCGCCGCTAGTCAAGGATCACTGGGTTGCGCAAAAACAAGCTCTACGCGGCAATGCTCATGCTCGGCATGGCGAATGGCGCACACGCTCTGGGCCTGGGTGAGCTCAACGTTGAATCGGCGCTGTTCCAGCCGTTGCGCGCGGATATCGAGCTCTACGGCTGGGACCGGGTGCTGCTCGAGAACCTGCGTCCGTCGCTGGCCAGCCAGAACGCCTATCTGCGTGCAAACATCGCGCGCCCCTATTTCCTGCGCAACCTGCAGCTGGAGGTGGTGCGCACGGACAGCAACGACGCTGTGCTCCGCGTTACCAGCACGAAACCGATTCGCGAGCCGATGCTGGATGTGCTGCTGGACGTGCAGTGGCCGGGCGGGCGCCTGCAGAAGCAGTACACGATTTTCCTGGATCCGCCAATCACCGCCAAAAGCCTGGCCGCGGAGAAGCAGCCGCCGGCGCCCGGCAGCACCGCGGCCCCCGCACCGGCCCCGGCCCCGGCCGCCGAGCCACCCGTGACCACCGCCCAGACGACGCCGGCGAAGGTGCAGCAGGCGGTCAGCGTCGCGGCGCCCGGCACCGGCACACCGCCCGCCGCGGCGGTCGTGAAAACCTACCGGGTGCGCCCGGGCGACACGCTGAGCCGCATCGCCGATCGCTTCAAGGACGACCTGGGCACGACCCGCGATCAGCTGATGATGGCAATTCTGGATGCCAACCCCAGGGCGTTCATCGCCGGCAACATCAACGGTTTGCGGGGTGGGGTGGAACTGAGCATACCCGCAGCCGAGGCGGCTGCGAGCCGCACCCCGGCGACGGCGAGCGCGCTGGCACGGGAACAGTGGCAGGCGTGGCGCGCGCGTACCGAACCGCAGGTCGCACAAGCGGAAACGCCGCCCGCGCCCGAGGAACCTACCGGCCTGCGCCTGGTGCCGACCGTACCCGAGCCGGATGCCGCGCGGGGGCAGACCGGGGCGGAAGCTTCCGCCGCCCGGCGCGAGCTCACGGCGCTCGAGAACGAACTGGCGCAGACCCGCCAGCTGCTGTTCGAACGCGAAGCGGAACTCGACGTCATGCGCAGCCGTATGGCGGTGTACGACGCAGAGCTGCAGGAGCTTAAGAGCGAGTTGCGTGACATGCGTACGAGCATCGGTTCCCAGGCACCGCTCACGGTCGCGGGCGAACCGCCCGTTCAGAGTGCAGCTGAGTCGATCGATCTCAAGACGTTGCTGATCGCGCTGTTCGCGGTGCTCGGCGGATTCGGCCTGTTCTCGGTGGTCTACCGCCGCCTGACGGCGCGCACCGAAGCGGCCGAGGCGGCCGCGCAGGCCGCACCGCTGCCACTGGAAATAAACGAGCCGCTGCAGATCCGCGAACGCGACGAAGCGGACCGAAGCGAGGAGCAGCCCGAGCCGGAACGCGAGCCGGCCGCGGAGTTGCCCGTCAGCCGGCACCTGCGTGTGGACCCGGAAGCCCCCACCGAGGTGCGGGAAATCATGCCGGAGGCGCCACCCGGCGCGGGCACGGCGGATCGCATGCTGGTGGAAGCCGACGTGCTGATCCAGTTCGGTTTTTACCAGCGCGGCAGGGAGCTGATGGAGCAGGCCCTGGTCAAGGATCCGGGCAACCCGCACTACCGCCTGAAGCTGATGGAGCTGTGCCACGCGGCCGAGGACAAGGAGGCCTTTCGGCGCCATGCCGAGGGGCTGCGCGAGCGAATCACACCCGCCAGCGCCCAGCTCTGGGCGAGCGCCCACAAGATGACCGAAACGCTGTTTCCGGGCGACCCGCTGTTCTCGACCTCGGAGTTTTCCGGCGAGCGGATCGCGATCGGCGACCCCAATGCCGAGGAGACGGCCGGCGCGCCGGAGGGCGGCGATCAGGCCCCGATCAGTCTCGACGATGCCCTGCAGGACAACGATCCGGCGAGGGCGGAAGAGGTGGAGTTCCGCGCGCCTTCTTCGGAACGCGGCCCGGCTGCGCGGGGCAGTGGACGCGCGCGCACCAGCGAATGGCTGCTGCCCGATGAACAGCTGAAAGACTTCGCCGACGCCATGGACGACACGCCGACCAGCGAATGGGACATTCTGGACCATCGCGGCGAGCAGATTCGCAGACCGCGGAGCGCCGGCGACCAGGCCGGAGAAACCCACGAATTCACCGCGCGGGAACGGGCGGTCACGCCCGCCGAGCCGGAGCAGGACGAAGCCGCCGGGCAGACGCAACGCTGGGTCAGCGGAAACCAGCCGTCCGTCGATGATTCCGGCGCGGTGAAGCAGCAACCTCCCGGCGTCCGCGCCGAGCCACCGGCGCCCGGCGACCCCCACCGTCCGGGGGCGATAACCGGCGAAGTGGAAGCGTTGAGCGATCGCGCGCCGGACGGCGAAACCTCGCAATGGGAAGTGCCTGACGAGCCGCGCGTCCCAGGAGCCGGCGAGGGCGCAAGCACGCGTGACTGGCAACCCAAGGCGGGCGAGGGCGTAACGCAATCCTTCGGCACCGGCGAGGTCGAGCAGGCCGCAGGCGACACCCGCGACTGGGAGGCGCCGGAGGGCGAAACCCCGCCGCGCACCGGCGATGAGGCGCCCGAGGAGCCGCGGCGCACCACGCGCAACTGGGAAGCACCCCGGGAGCGCGGAGAAACGCAATCGTTCGACGCCGTCGATCCCGAGCCGCCGCGCCGCCGCGGCACCACCGGTGACTGGCAGGCGCCAGGCGCCGGCGCCGGGACTCAGTCCTTCAGCACCGGCGAGGTCGAGCAGGCATCCGCACCGCGCGATGCCGGCGAACCGCCCGGCGAAACCCAATCCTTCGCCACCGGCGAAGTGGAGCAGGCGGGCGGGGCTACCAAGCCGCACGACACGGGTGAGCCGTCCGGTACGACACGCAACTGGCAGGCTCCGGAATCCGGCGGCGAAACCCAATCCTTCGCCACCGGCGAAGTGGAGCAGGCGGGCGGGGCTACCAAGCCGCACGACGCGGGTGAGCCGTCCGGTACGACACGCAACTGGCAGGTGCCGGAATCCGGCGGTGAAACCCAATCCTTTGCCACCGGCGAAGTGGAGCAGGCGGACGGGACCGACACGCCGCGCAGCGCCGATGAACCGTCCGGTACAACACAGGCCTTCGACGCCATCGATCCCGAGGCGCCGCGCCGCTCCGGTACCACGCGCAACTGGCAGGCGCCCGAACCGGACAGCGAAACCCACGAATTCAGCAGCCGCGAAGTCGAGGCCTCGACGCCGCCGACCGGCGAACGGCAGCCGCCCGATGAGCTGGCACCGCCCGCGCCTGGCGGCAGCACGCAATCATTCACGACCACCGAGCACGAGATCCGCGGCGAGGGCGATGACTCGACCGCGCCCACCGGCCAGTGGTCGAATACGCGGCAGTCGAAATCGAAGAAGCGTCGGCGCAAGCGCAAGTCCCGCTAAGCGCCGGCTCACCGGTCTTTCGAACCGCGAGGTAGAGACCGCGGGATAGAATGCACCCGGTCGCATTGCGGCCGCGGAACGAGCCCGATGACACAAAGAGCCAAAGCCACCCCTACCGTGCAGATCGACAACCCGCGGCTGATCGTCACCGAGTGGCGCTTTCCCCCCGGGGCCGAGACCGGATGGCACAGGCACGCATATGACTACATCGTGGTGCCGGGCACCAGCGGCGTGCTTCGCCTGGAAACGGGTGATGGCGAGAGAGCGGCACAACTGGTCGCAGGCGAATCTTACTTCCGCAACGCCGGCGTCGAGCACAACGTGGTCAATGTGAACGACCACGAATTCGTGTTCGTGGAAGTCGAATTGAAATAGGCTCGCGCCGCCGACGGGCGGCCGCCCTTCTTCTCATCGCGCGCCGGCGCCCCGACGCTGACGCCGGCTGCTTCGGCACAAGAACGGAGCCTGCAACATGCGCGAATGGTTAACGATGGCGATGCGCAGCTCGATCGCATCGCGTGCCACCAGGGTCGCTCTGATGGTCGGTACCGTGCTGGTCATCATCAATCAGGGCGATGCGCTTTACCGGGGCGACTGGACTTTCGCGCTGATGGTGAAGGTCGCCCTCACGTACTGCGTGCCCTACGCGGTGTCGACCTACGCCAGCGTGTCGGCGCTCCGCGATCAGACGCGTGGCCATGCGCGAGGTTGAGCTCGCCGGCCCGGGACCGGCGCACCCCTGCGCGACGAAGACGGCCGCCCGGTATCAAGGCAATCCACGAACCCGGCGTTCGGGGGGCCATGGTGCCCGCCGCCGGCTGGACGGTTCGGCGTCAATCGGCGCCGCGTTCACTGGCGGCGCAGGTCGGGGTTGGCGCTTGCGCACTTGCGCTGCTGCTCCTCGCGGAGCTGGCGGTGGTGTACCGGGGTGCGTGGGCTGTCGCTCGGTGAGCACGTCGCAGGCTGCGACCCGGTATCCGGTACGGTCTATGTGCTGATGCTGTTGCTGTTCGCGGCGGTGCCGTCGCTGGTGGCACGGCGCTGAAGTTCGCGCGACACGCTCACAGCGTCTGCAGCTTGGCGTAGGCCAGAACCAGCCATTTGGCGCCGGCGTCGCGGAAATTCACCTGCACGCGCGCGTGGTTCCCCTGGCCCTCGTAGTCGAGCACCACGCCTTCGCCGAACGTGGCATGCTGCACGCGCTGGCCCACGCTCAGGCCCTGCGGCGGCGGGTCGGCCGGCGCGCTGATCACCGGGCGGCTGACCTGCAGGCGGGGACGGATTTCCTCGAGCAGTTCGCCCGGCAGCTCGCGCACGAAGCGCGACGGCTCGGCGAAGGTTTCGCGCCCGTGCAGCCGGCGATGCTCGGCGTAGCTGATGGTCAGGTGGCGCTGCGCGCGGGTGATGCCCACGTAGCACAGGCGCCGTTCCTCCTCGAGGCGCGACGGGTCCTCGATGCTCATCTGATGCGGGAACAACCCCTCCTCCAGCCCGGCCAGGAACACCATCGGAAACTCCAGCCCCTTGGCCGAGTGCATGGTCATCAGCTGCACGCAGTCCTCACCGGCGCCGCCCTGCGCCTCGCCCGCCTCGAGCGCCGCCTGGGCCAGGAAGCTGTCCAGCGGGCTCATCGCTTCGGCCTCCTCCGCACTGAACGCGAACGTGCGCGCAGCGGTTACCAGCTCGCCGAGGTTTTCCAGGCGCGCCTGGCCACGTTCGCTGCGGTCCGCGCGGTAGTGCTCAAGCAAGCCGCTGTCCTGCACCACGGTCTCGACCTGCCCGGGCAACTCCTGTTGCCCCGCCGCCTCCGCCAGCGTCTCGATCAAGTCGACGAAGCGCTGCACGGCGCCCAGGGCACGTGGGGGCAGGCCGTGCTCGCGGCCGCAGGCAGCGTCCCACAACGATGCATTCTGCCGCCTGGCAGCGTCGCGCAGCAGCGACACGGTGCGTTCGCCGATGCCGCGCGGCGGTTGATTGATGATGCGTTCCAGCGAGGCGTCGTCGTGACGGTTGCTGATCACACGCAGGTAGGCCAGCGCGTCCTTGATCTCGGCGCGTTCGAAAAACCGAAGACCGCCGTATACGCGATACGGCACGCCGGCAGCAAGCAGATGCTCCTCCAGCACCCGCGACTGCGCGTTCGAACGGTACAGCACCGCACACTCGTCGCGGCGGCCGCCCTGTTCCGCCCAGTGCTGAACTCGATCGACGATGAAACGCGCCTCGTCCGATTCGTTGTAGGCGGTGTACAGGCCGATGGGATCGCCGTCGGCGCCCTCCGTCCACAACCGTTTGCCGAGCCGGTCGGTGTTGCGTTCGATCAGCCCGTTGGCGGCTTTCAGGATCGTGGCCGTGGAGCGGTAGTTCCGCTCCAGGCGGATTTCTTCGCAGCCGGGGAAATCGCGCGCGAAGTTGAGCATGTTCTCCACCCGGGCGCCGCGCCAGCCGTAAATGGATTGATCGTCGTCGCCCACCGCGAAAACCAGCCCGCGCTCACCGGCGAGCAGCCGCAGCCAGGCGTACTGCAGTGTGTTGGTGTCCTGCATTTCGTCCACCAGCAGATGGCGGAAGCGCTTGCGGTAGTGCGCCTGAAGCGCCTGATTGTCGCGAATCAGCTCCAGCGAGCGCAGCAGCAGCTCGGCAAAATCCACCGCACCCGCTCGCTCGCAGGCGCTTTCGTAGGCAGTGTAGATGCGAATCAGCTGCTGGGCGACCGGGTCGCCGCTGTCCTGAAGGTGCTGCGGACGCCGGCCTTCGTCTTTGCGCGCATTGATGTACCAGGCCGACTGCTTGGCCGGCCAGCGCGACTCGTCCAGTTCCAGGCCGCGAATCACGCGCTTGAGGACCCGTCGCTGATCCTCGCTGTCGAGTATCTGGAAGCCCTGGGGCAGGTGCGCCTCGCGATAGTGCGCGCGCAGCATCCGGTGTGCGAGTCCGTGGAACGTGCCTATCCAGAGACCTCGCGTCGGCATCCCCAGCAGCGCCTCTGCGCGCGCGCGCATCTCGGCGGCTGCCTTGTTGGTGAAGGTCACCGCGAGCACGCCGAAGGGCGAAATGCCCTCGACCTGAATAATCCAGGCGATACGGTGCACCAGCACGCGCGTCTTGCCGCTGCCGGCACCGGCCAGCACCAGCCGGTGGCCCGGCGTGCTGCTGACCGCTTCACGCTGCTCGGCGTTGAGTCCGTCGAGGATGTGCGAGACGTCCATGCGCGTCAGTCCGACAACCAGGTACGCAGCAGCATCCAGGTTCCGAGCACGCCAAGCAGCCAGCTGATCACCGGCGCGCCGCCGAGCAGCTGCGGGCGGTAACCGTCCAGGCCGTAGACCACCGCCGCGCTGACCAGCAGCCCGGTGCCCACGACAGCCAGCACCATGCGCTGATTGTTGCGGGCGACCTGACGGCGCAGCGCATCGAGATCACGGCTGGCGCGCTCGATCTTCGCCTGGCTTTCGTTGACCTGCTGCAGCACGTTGTGCGCCAGGCGCGGCAGGTCGGGCAGGATCTCGCGCCACTCGGGCAGACGCGCCTTGAGATCGCGCAGCGCCGCCCGCATACCCAGTTGCTCGTCCATCCAGCGCTCCAGGAAGGGCTTCGCCGTCTGCCACAGGTCGAGCTCCGGGTACAGCTGACGCCCCAGCCCTTCGATGTTCAACAGCGTTTTCTGCAGCAGCACCAGCTGCGGCTGCACCTGCATGTCGAAGCGCCGCGCGGTCTGGAACAGGCGCAGCAGCAGCTGCCCGAAGGAAATGTCCTTGAGCGGCCGCTCGAAGATCGGCTCGCACACGGTGCGGATCGCGGACTCGAACTCGTCCACGCGCGTGCCGGCCGGTACCCAGCCCGAATCCACGTGCAGCTCCGCGACGCGCCGGTAGTCACGGCGGAAAAACGCGATGAAATTACCGGCCAGGTACTTCTGGTCGATCGCCGACAGGGTACCCACGATGCCGAAATCCACGGCAATGTACTGCGGGTCGTGCGGGTGCTCGCGCGACACGAAGATGTTCCCGGGGTGCATGTCGGCATGAAAGAAGTTGTGCGTGAAGACCTGGGTGAAAAAGATCTCCACACCGCGCTCGGCGAGCAGTTTGAGGTCCGTGCCGTTGGCGCGCAACGCGTCGATGTCGCTGATCGGGATGCCCGAGATGCGTTCCATCACCAGCACGCTCTCGCGGCTCAGCGCCATGATCGGCTCGGGCACGTAGAGGGTGCTCGAACCCTGGAAGTTGCGCCGCAGCTGCAGCGCGTTGGCCGCCTCGCGCACCAGGTCCAGTTCGTAGTGCAGCGTCTTCTCGTACTCGGCGACCACCTCGAGCGGTCGCAGCCGACGCCCCTCGGACCAGTAGCGCTGCGCGAGCCCGGCGAGCAGGTACAGCAGATCCACGTCGCGCTCGATGGCCTCCCGCACGTCGGGCCGCAGCACTTTGACAACCAGCTCCCGGCCGTCCAGCCCGCGCGCCGCGTGCACCTGGGCGATGGACGCCGACGCCAACGGCTTGTCTTCGAAACGGGCGAACAGGGTTTCCACCGGCGCCTGCAGCGCCAACTCGATGGCGGCGCGCGCGAGGCGCGACGGGAACGGGGGCACCTGATCCTGCAGCTTCGCCAGCTCGGCGGCGATGTCCTCGGGCAGCAGGTCACGGCGGGTCGAGAGAATCTGCCCGAACTTCACGAACAGCGGCCCCAGATCCTCGAGCGCACGGCGTACGCGCACGCCACGCGGTGCACGGCGTTGCTCGGTAGAGAACCAGCTCCACGGCGAAAGCCACTGCAGCATACGTACCGGGCGCAGCAGGTGGGTGGCGAAAATGATCTCGTCGAGCCCGTGGCGGACCAGCACGCGATTGATGTGGATCAGGCGCAACGCCTGGGCCGGGGTGATCATGCGCCCTGTTGATTGCGTTCGCAGCGTGCCACGCGTGCCGCCAGCCGGGCCGCGTCGTCGCGCAGGTCATCCACCGCGTCGTGCAGATCGGCAACCTCCGCCGACGCACCCAGCGCGCGTTCTTCCTCACTCAGGTAGTCGCCGATATCGTGCAGCAGCACCCGGCCGCTGCGCGCACACCAGGCGCCGAGCGATTGCAGCACGCGCACTGCGCGCCGCGCGGGATAGTCGCCGATGTACGCCGACAGGTGTTCTTCCCAGTCGACATCCAGGGTATCGAACAGGCGCTTGAATCGTTTCGCGATCTCAGCCTTCCCGCGCAGCTCGACCTGCCCCGTGAACAGCGACTGCACCCCATCGCTCAAAACCATGTCGAGCAAGGCAAGCGGCGCGCCGCTCACGACCGCATCCGCGTTGCCGGTCGTGCCGCCGTGCAGATGGCACCGGCCGTTGTGCACCGTTAGCTGATACCGCCGGCCCAGCCCGCGCACATCGATTGCCAGGCTGTTGCCTTCCAGCGCCCTCAGGCGTTGGACCGCCGTTTCGTCCAGAGCGAGCAGGTCGTTGAGCAGGCGCTCGGCCACCAGCAGGTGCACTGCCCGGCTCCGGCGCTTGGCGGGTGCGTCGCCGGACACGGGTCAGAGCTTGTAGCCGCGGTGAATTGCGACGATGCCACCGCTGAGGTTCTGATAATCGACCTTTGCCAGACCCGCGCGCTCAATCAGGTGGCACAACGATTCCTGATCCGGATGCATGCGTATCGATTCCGCGAGATAGCGGTAGCTGTCCGCGTCGCCGGCGATCAGCTTGCCGAGCCGCGGCAGGACCGAGAACGAGTAGGTATCGTAGGCGCTGGACAGCAGTCCGCTGACGGGCCTGGAAAACTCCAGCACCAGCAGCAGGCCGGCGGGGCGCAGCACGCGCTGCATCTCGCGCAACGCGCGCAGCTTGTCGGCCACGTTGCGCAGCCCGAAGGCAATGGTTACACAGTCGAAGTAGTTGTCGGCAAACGGCAGCTGCTCGGCGTTCACCTGCACGCACTGCACGCGCTGCGACCAGCCTGCATCGATGAGGCGATCGCGGCCGCGTTCGAGCATCGGCAGGTTGATATCGGCGACCACGACCTGGCCGCTCGCGCCGGCGTCGCGCGCCAGCAGCTGCGCCAGGTCGCCGGTGCCGGACGCGAGGTCGAGCACCCGGTGCCCCGGCCGCAGGTTGGCCCGGTAAACGGTGTAGCGTTTCCACAACCGGTGCACGCCAAGCGACATCAGATCGTTCATCAAGTCGTAGCGTGGTGCAACCGAGGAGAACACCTGGTCGACCAGGCGTCCCTTGTCCGTCAGCGGCACCCGCGTGTAACCGAAATCGGTTTGCGGCTCGTCGTCGTTCGCAGGATCTTCGCGCATCGGCATCGGGTCCGCGGCGGCGCCTCAGTCGGCGCGGCGACTCACGCCGGCATCACGCAACCGCTGCAGGTAGTCCGCCCAGTTATTCTCGTAATCCCGGCCCAGCTCATAGAGTGTCTCCCACGAATAGATGCCGCTGTCGTGGTTGTCGTCGAAGCTGATTTTTATGGCGTAGTTGCCCATTTGCTCGATGCCGGCGATATTCACGTCTTCCTTGCCGATCTGCAGGACCTCCTGCCCCGGCCCGTGGCCCCTGACTTCGGCCGACGGCGAGTATACGCGCAGATACTCGCAGGGAAGGTTGCAGGTGAATCCGTCGTCGAAGTGTATCTCGAGAACTCGCGATTGCTGGTGCAGCTTGATTTCAGTGGGTCTCGGCATCACAGGATCCTCGCGGCGCGCGCGTGCTCGACCTTACAGTATATAGCGGCTCAGATCTTCGTCTTTCACCAGCTCGCCGACGTGCTCATCGACATACGCCGCGTCGACGGTGAACGAGTCCCCGGAAAGATCCGAGGCATCGAAAGAGATCCGCTCCAGCAGACGCTCCATCACCGTGTGCAGGCGCCGCGCGCCGATGTTCTCGGTACGCTCGTTGACCTGCCAGGCCACCTGGGCGATGCGCCGGACACCGTCGTCGGTGAAGCTCAGGCTTACCTGTTCGGTTGCAAGCAGCGCGTTGTACTGCTCGGTCAGGGACGCATCGGGCTCGCGCAGGATGCGCTCGAAATCCTCGGCGACCAGCGCCTGCAACTCGACTCTTATCGGCAGGCGCCCCTGCAGCTCCGGAATCAGGTCGGAGGGCTTGCACACGTGGAACGCGCCCGAGGCGATGAACAGTATGTGATCGGTTTTCACCATGCCGTACTTGGTCGATACGGTGCAGCCCTCGACCAGCGGCAGCAGGTCGCGCTGCACGCCCTCGCGGGAGACGTCGGCGCCGGCGTGCTCGGCGCCGCGGCGGACAACCTTGTCGATCTCATCCAGGAACACGATGCCGTTCTGCTCCACGGCCTGCAGCGCGCTCAGCTTGAGGTCGTCCTCGTTGATCAGCTTTTCCGCTTCCTCGTCGGTCAGCAGGCGGAAGGCGTCGCGCACCTTCAACTTGCGGCGATGCGTGCGGCGTCCGCCAAGGTTCTGAAACATGCCCTGCAGCTGCTGGGTCATCTCCTCCATACCCGGCGGCGCCATGATCTCCACCCCGACCGAAGGCGCGTTCAGCTCGATTTCGATCTCGCGCTCGTCGAGCTGCCCTTCGCGCAGCATCTTGCGGAACTTCTGCCGGGTGGCCGACTCCGTGGCCGACGGCTCGTCTCCGATGCCGCCGCGCGCGGGCGGCAGCAGGCCGTCGAGCACGCGCTCCTCGGCAGCATCCTCGGCGCGGTGGCGGACACGCTGTACCTCGCGTTCGCGCGTGTCCTTGATCGCGACGTCCATCAGATCGCGCACGATCGATTCCACGTCGCGGCCCACGTAGCCCACCTCGGTGAACTTGGTCGCCTCGACCTTGACGAAGGGGGCGTTTGCGAGGTTCGCCAGGCGCCGCGCGATCTCGGTCTTGCCGACGCCCGTGGGACCGATCATCAGAATGTTCTTCGGCGTGATCTCGTTGCGCAGCGCCTCGGGCACCTGCTGGCGGCGCCAGCGGTTGCGCAGCGCGATGGCGACGGCGCGCTTGGCCTGGTCCTGCCCGACGATGTGCTTGTCCAGCTCCTGAACGATTTCGCGTGGCGTCATCGTCGACATGTGCTGCGTTGTAACCTCGTTGGCCGGGTTGGGAGCCGCGCGTTCATACGCTCAGCGCTTCTATCGTCAGTGACTCGTTGGTGTAGATGCAGATCCCGGCGGCAATGCGCAGGCTATGCTCGACGATGGCTTGCGCACCGAGTTCGGTGTGCGCAAGCAGCGCCTCGGCGGCCGCCTTCGCATACGGCCCGCCGGAACCGATCGCGATGAGTCCGCGCTCGGGTTCCAGCACATCGCCGTTGCCGGAGATGATCAGCGAGGCGGAAGCGTCGGCCACCGCGAGCAGCGCCTCGAGGCGTCGCAGCAGGCGGTCGGTCCGCCAGTCCTTGGCAAGCTCGACGGCGGCGCGCGTCAAGTTGCCGCTGTGCGCCTCGAGCTTGCCCTCGAACCTTTCGAACAGCGTGAAGGCATCGGCCGTGCCGCCGGCGAAGCCGGCGATGACGCGATCCTGGTACAGACGCCGCACCTTGCGGGCGTTGCCCTTCATCACCGTTTCGCCGAGGGTCACCTGACCGTCGCCGCCGATCACCACGGCGTCGTCGCGTCGCACCGAGAGTACGGTTGTTCCGTGCAAATGCTGCAAGATTGTTGACCTGTGATCACTGAAAGCGGCTGCGCTGCGGGTGTCGGCACCGGGCGGGGGCCGCGCCGCCGCATTTGCAAAGTGGGCATTTGCCGTGGTATTGCAAGGGCTGCAGACTGCGCGCCGATTCTACACCGCGCGCGCACGTGGGCGCAGCGCTGCCGAGCAGGCCCGAGCATAGCGGCTTCGGCCAGCGGCTTCGAGCCCAATCTGGCGCAGCATTTGCTGCGCATTGGCATCCCTGAACGGCGCACCCGTTCTTTTAAGTAATTAGATAAAGAAATGTTGCTATCTCGTGGAATTTACGTTAAAAAACGCCACAATCGGGCGGCAAGTCGTCCCTAAAAGCAGCCGATGAGCCTAGACGTCAACATTCCTGATCAGGAACCCCCGGGCAAGGACAGCTTTCCGGTGGCGCCACGCCGGGTCAAAAAGTGGCTCGCGCAACTCTCCACGTCCAACATCCGCGAAACCACGCGTGCCTTCTACAATGGGCTGCACGCTTCCAACCACCTGAAAATCAACGCCAAGGACCGCATCGAATCGCTGGAGCTGATGCGCCCGGTGGCGCGCAGTATCCTCGACAATCTGGAAAAACGTTTCCTCGCCCTGGGCCTGCCGCTGCCGGAAAAAACCCGGCGTATTTTCGATCTCAACCTGGCGCTGCTGCAGCAGCTCGCCATGGGCTACAAATCCGCCCTGGTCGATGCTGCCAACGGACAGCGCCTGCCCGACAAGCTGGTGGCGCTCGCGAGCGAGCGCGCCCTGGTATATCTCACGGAAATCATGGTGCGCTCGGCACAGGTCTACAGCCCCATTCCCAAGGGACTCTGGCAAGACATGCACCGGCTCTATGCGCATGGCGAAGGGGTCGGCGTGGTGGACGACACGGTGAAGGACTCCGAGGTCCGCGCACAGAGCAGGTTTACCGTCAGCCAGGCGTACCGGCGGGCGCTGCTGTTCTCGCTGGCCCGCCCGGAGAGCCTGCGGCGCGGCGATGCCGAACGCGTGTTTGCGGTGCTGGAGAAGTGGTGCGCGGTGGCGAAGCTGGAGCGTCAGAACCGGGACGTCGGCATCAACGGCGTGTTCGCCGTCAACCTGAACGGCAACACCCCGCCCAGCTACCCCGATTTCATTCGCTCCGGGGACGGCGTCGATCTGCGTTTCATCGATCTGCGCGAGGTGCTGGACATCGTGCGCGGGCTGAAGGACAACGCCGAGGAAGTGGAGTCGCCGCTCGCACAGCCGGATACGATCAGCCCGAGCGCCCTGCGACGCCTGGAGATCAACTGGGGAATGAGCACGGAGCGCTCCTCGCGCCGCGCCAAGAAAGCGAGGCGCGCGGCGGTCGAGGTCGGCATCAAGGACATCCACACGCGCATCATGTCCGAGCTCGAACCGCTGACCGACGAACCCGAGGAGGACAGTCTGGAGCTGACGCTGCAGGCGATTCCGCAGAGCGAGCGCCGCGAGGTGGACCGCTCCGGGTTCGTGACCCACCCGAGTCATCAGGATCAAGCAGACGGACCCGACGTGTGGGACGTGGTCGGCAGCGGCAACGTGCTGACCGCCGCCTACCGTGAGGAACTGCTGCGCAAACGGCGCGAAAGCGAGCGCCTGATCGACGTGCAGACGAATCAGGACTGGCGCCTGATCGACGTCAGCGCAGGCGGCTACGGGCTGCGCTGGGAGGGCGACACGCCTTCAAAAGCGCACGTCGGGGAGGTCGTCGGGCTGCGCGAGCTGCAGCGCGGCACCTACGCGCAGTGGCGCATCGGGGTGATTCGCTGGATGCAGTTCATCGACGAAAACTGCTTCGAGGCGGGCATCCAGGCGCTGTCCCCGCACGGGATGGCGGTGCTGGTCGAGAAAGTGAGCGCGCCGCGTTCGGCGCGCGGCACCGAGTGCCTGGTGTTGCCGGAGATCAAACCGATCGGACAGTCCACCTCACTGCTCGCGCCCGCCCACATGTACAAGACGGGCGATACGGTGCGGGTGCGCATTTTCGAGAAGGACCTGCGGGTCACGCTGACCAGCGTCGTCGAGCACACCGGCTCGTTCACCCAGTTCACCATCGAGTCGGCGAACATCATCAAAACCAAACCGTCCGACGACCAGGAAAATGCCCCAGACGACGGCCGGTTTGATTCCGGGGTGTGGCGCTCGATCTGAATTTGCTTCCTGGCGCGCCTACGCTGCGGCGCTAGACGCGAAAGCGCTGCTTCAGCGCGGCGCTCAACAACTCACCTATCTGCTCCAGAAACAGCACGCCCATGGCCGGCTGAAAGCGCCCGGGATTGCGGCTGCCGAGCGCCACCAGCCCGAACTCGCTGCCGCCGTACAGAGGCAGCATCGCGACCGAGCGTATCTCAGCCGCATCGCCGCCGAACAGCAGCCTCGACTGGTCTTCGAGCAGCCGCCCGCAGCGCACGCGCTTGTTCTGCATGAGCACCTTGAACGCGGCGGCCAGCTCGCCGTCTCGCGCCATGCAGAACCTCGGCGCGAGCGCGCCGAGGCCGCGGCCGGGCTCGTCGAGCAGCCGGATCACCACGTGTGCCGCATCGAACTGGCTGCGAAACGTGTCCTCGACGGACGTCAGCAGCTCGTCGAGCGTTTCGCTTTCCAGCACCCCGACGGCGAGTTTCTGGATCCGCGCGCCCAGGCGCTCGTTGTCTCGCGCGACCTGCACCAGGCTCTGCAGCTTGGCGCTGAGCCGGGTGTTCTCCTCGCGCAGTTTCTCCACCTGGCGCTCGATCAGGCTCACGGCGCCGCCGGCGTCGTGGAACAGCTGCAGGCGCGGAAGCAGCGCCTGGTGGCGCTCGAAAAACGCCGGATTGGCAAGCAGGAAATCGACCACCTCGTCATCGTCGAGGGGCGTGCTGTCGAGTCTGGTTTGTTTGTCTGCCACGGCGCTTAGTGTGCTGTCCCGTAAATAACGTGTAATTCTGCGTGCCGCCAAGGTTCAGCTGCAAGGCTTGCGTGAGAAAGCATAGCCCGGCTGGGGTTTGAGCGCGTAACACCGCAGATGGGCCTTGGTGGCGCGCCCGACTGATTGATCTGTAGACGCCGCGACACGCGCTCAGAATTGCACGGTACTTACGCGACAGTACACTTGCTCGCTATACCTCTATGCTGCCGTCGAACACGCGCGCGGTCGGACCGCTCATGATCAACCGCTCACCCTCTCCGCGCCAGTCGATCCGTAAAACGCCGCCCGCCAGGCGCACCTCGGCGCGCGCGTCGACCAGATTCTGA
The DNA here is from genome assembly GCA_024644045.1 of Chromatiales bacterium. GTDB lineage: Bacteria > Pseudomonadota > Gammaproteobacteria > JAHELT01 > JAHELT01 > JAHELT01. The sequence continues at coordinate 17,463 of JAHELT010000075.1, forward strand.
AGGCGCGCGGCCACCATGGCCGCGCAGGCACCGGTGCCACAGGCGCGCGTTTCGCCAACGCCACGCTCCCAGACGCGGACCCGCAATGCGTCGCGGGCGACGACCTGCATGAATCCCACGTTGATCCGTTGGGGAAACAGGCTGTGCGTCTCGATCTTCGGTCCCAGCGATGTCACCGGCGCCTGGTCGACGTCGTCGACCTGCAGCACCGCATGGGGGTTGCCGACCGAAACGGCCGTGAAGCGGTAGGTCTGTGCATCGACCGTCAGGGAGTAAGCGGCCTCGCGCCTGGGCGCCAGCAGCGGAATGCGCTGCGGCTCGAGCTCCGGTACGCCCATGTCCACCCGGTAATGGTGGTCGTCCATCGCTTCCACGGTGATCAGTCCGTTCACGGTTTCCAGCACCAGCGGCTGGTGCGCCGCAATCCCGCGCTCCTGCACGAAACGCGCAAAGCAGCGCGCACCGTTGCCGCAGTGCTCGACCTCACCGCCGTCGGCATTGAAGACGCGGTAGCGAAAATGCGCGCCGGGATCGCGCGCCGGCTCGACCACGAGCAGCTGATCGAACCCGACGCCGGTGCGGCGATCGGCAAGGCGGCTGATCTGCGCCGCGCTCAGCGCGAACGGGCGGCGCGACGCGTCCACGACCACGAAGTCGTTGCCCAGACCGTGCATTTTTGCGAATTCCAGGCGCATGCTAGGGTCCTGTCCCATCAGTAGCGTGCCATTCTGCGCGCCGCCAGGGGGTCAGATGCAAGGGTGTCTCATTCCGGCAGCAGCTGCTCGCCGCGCATCAGATCGTCGAGCTGCTCGCGGCTGCGCACCAGGTGGGCGCGTTCTCCGTCGACCATGACCTCGGCCGCGCGCGGCCTCGAATTATAGTTCGAGCTCATCGCGAAACCATACGCGCCCGCCCCGCGGACCGCCAGCAGATCACCCGCCTGCAGCACCAGCTCGCGGTCCTTGCCGAGGAAGTCGGCGCTCTCGCACACGGGGCCGACGACATCGTAAGGATGCGCGGTGCCTTTGCGGGGGGCGACTGCGACGATCTCCTGCCAGGCGCCGTACAGCGACGGGCGCAACAGATCATTCATCGCAGCGTCTACCACTGCGAAGCGCTTTTCACCGTTGCGCTTCAGATACTCGACGCGGGTCACCAGCAGGCCGGCGTTTCCGGCGATCGCGCGGCCGGGCTCAACCTGCACCTCGTACGGCTGACCGGCCAGGCTTTCGCGCACTACCTGCGCCCAGTGCGCCGGCGACGGCGGCTGCTCGTCGCGGTAACGGATACCGATACCGCCGCCGATGTTCAGATGCTGCAGGTGAATACCTTCGCTGCGCAGCGCCAAAGCCAGCTCGACGAGCTTGCCGAGCGCATCCACGTACGGCGCGACGCTGGTCAGCTGCGAACCGATGTGACAGTCCATGCCGACCACGCGCAACGCCGGCGCGGCGTGGGCGCGCCGGTAAAGCTCCATGACTTCGCCGGTGGCGATGCCGAACTTGTTTTCGCGCAGCCCCGTGGAAATGTACGGGTGTGTTTTCGGATCGACGTCCGGGTTGACGCGCAGCGACACCGGCGCCGGCGCACCCAGCCCGGCAGCCACCTCGCTCACGCGGTCTAGCTCCGCCGCCGACTCCACGTTGATCGCGCGCACCCCCGCGGAAAGCGCCATGGCGATTTCCTCGCGCGACTTCCCGACGCCCGAGAATACGGTTCTATCGGCACGCCCGCCGGCACGCAGCACGCGCTGCAGCTCACCGCCCGAGACGATGTCGAACCCCGAGCCCAGGCGGGCCAGCACATTCAGCAGGGCGATATTGGAGTTGGCCTTTACCGCGTAGCACACCAGATGCGGCACATCGGCGAAAGCGCTGTCGAACGCGTGCCAGTGACGTTCAAGCGTCGCGCGCGAGTAAACGAACAGCGGTGTGCCGAAGCGCTCGGCGAGCTCCACAACCGGTAACCGCTCCGCGCACAGCTGCCCCTGCGCATAGTCGAAGTGGTCCACCGTCCGTCTCAGGACCGCGCGGCGGCCGGCAGCGCCACGCTCGCCGCGGGAGCGGCGGTCTGCTGTTCGTCCGGCAGGTAAAGCCGACCCTTTTTCCCGCATCCGCAGAGCAGCGCAAGCGCCAGCAGCGCGGCGGCGGTTTGCAGACAGGGCTTACTCGGGCGCATCCGATCACCGGTTCTCGAACAGTGCGGCGGAGTATACTGGAAGCACCTGGCCAGGGGAGTGGGGACGGGCCGTTTCCGCATCCCGTCGGCCGCTGCAGCGCTGACAGCGTCGCGCTTTCCACGATGCAGCAAGTCTGACAGATACCTTCAGCCCGAGAGCTTACTGCAGCAACCAATGCCCGACTTCGACGAATCGACCACCCTTACGCTGCTGGCGCTGCTGTTCGCCGCCTTCGCCCTGCTGACGCTGTTCGGTCTATTGCGTGCGCTGCGGCGGCGCAGGCCGCTGCGCGCCACGACGCTCGGACTCGGCGCCGGCGGCTTCGGGCTGGCCGCGGCATTGTGTGGTTCGATTGCGCTGAATCTGCTCACCTACCAGCGCCTCACCCAGGAACGCAGCGTCGCGCAGCTGAGCTTCGCGCAACTGGCGCCGCAGCGGTTCGAGGTCGAGCTGCGGCTGGCGGACGGCGGCTCGCGACACTTGACGCTCGCCGGGGACGAGTGGCAACTCGACGCGCGGGTGCTCAAATGGTCGGGGCTCGCCACGGTGCTCGGTTTCGACCCGCTGTTCCGGCTGGAGCGGCTGAGCGGCCGTTATCTCAGCGCCGCGCAGGAGCTGAGCGCCGCACGCACCGTACACGGGTTTGCCGGCGGCCGCGGGATGGATCTGTGGGCGGCGGCGCGCCTGTCGGACGGCTGGATACCCTGGGTAGATGCCCTCTACGGCAGTGCCGCCTACCTGCCGATGCGCGACGGTGCGCAGTACGGGGTGACGATCTCGGCCAGCGGGTTGGTCGCCCGCCCGCTCAACGAGGCGGCGGCGGCAGCAATCGCGGACTGGAAGTGACCGCGCGGGGGCCTGGTGTCCTGTCCCATGGGTTGACTAGCCGGACGGATCGGGCAGCGCAGCCAGGCGCCGGCGTGCGCGCACGGCCGCCGCCCGCACCTGCACCGGCGCGGTGCCGCCGAAATGATCGCGCGCATCGACCGAGCCTTCCAGCGTCAGCACCGGAAAAACGTCTTCGTCGATCGCCGCACTGAAGCGGCGCAGCGTAGCGAGCGGCAGCTCACCGATCTCGCAGCCCTTGTCCAGCGCGGCGGCCACGATCTCGCCGACCGCGCGGTGCGCGTCGCGAAATGCCAGCCCCTTACCCACCAGGTAATCGGCGAGATCGGTGGCCGTCGCGAATCCGGCGCCGGCGGCCGCGCGCATGTTCTCGCCCAGGGGGCGCATGGCACCGAGCATGTCGGTGAATGCACGCAAACTGTCGCGCAGCGTGTCGGCCGTGTCGAACAGCGGCTCCTTGTCCTCCTGGTTGTCCTTGTTGTACGCCAGAGGCTGGCCTTTCATGAGCGTGAGCAGCGCGATCAGGTTGCCGTTGACGCGGCCGCTCTTTCCGCGCACCAGCTCCGCCACGTCGGGATTTTTCTTCTGCGGCATGATCGAGGAACCGGTGCAGAAGCGGTCCGGCAGCTCGACGAAACGGAACTGCGCAGACGTCCACAGCACCAGCTCCTCGGCGATGCGCGACAGGTGCGTCATGGTTAGCGCGCCGGCGGCGCAGAACTCGATCGCGAAGTCGCGGTCGCTCACCGCGTCCAGCGAGTTCTCAGCGAGCGCCGCGAACCCCAGCTCCTGTGCAGTGTACTCGCGGTCGATCGGGTAGCTGGTCCCGGCCAGCGCGGCCGCGCCGAGCGGCGACACGTCGACGCGCTTGCGACAATCGAGCAGGCGGTGCGCATCTCGCAGCAGCATCTCGAACCAGGCGAGCAGGTGATGACCGAACGTCACCGGCTGCGCGGTCTGCAGGTGTGTGAAGCCGGGCATGATCAGCGCGTGGTGAACCTCCGCCTGATCGATCAGCGCGTGCAGCAATGCGCGCAACTGCCCGCTGATCGAATCGATAGCGGCGCGCAAATAGAGGCGCATGTCCGTCGCCACCTGATCGTTACGTGAGCGTCCGGTGTGCAGCTTCTTGCCCGCTTCGCCGATGCGCTCGGTGAGCCGCGCTTCGATGTTCATGTGCACGTCTTCATG
>JAHELT010000240.1 GCA_024644045.1 Chromatiales bacterium
GCAACTCGCACTGCTCGAGCTCAAACTGCGCGTTGACGCGGACGCGGAAATTGATCGGCGCGCAGCAGACCTGGCAGTCTTCGACGTAGGCCTGATCGCCGGCTGAGCAGTCGATCAGCGTCTCGAACCGCGCGCCGCAGTAGGGGCATTCCACCGACACCTCATCCAGCATCGCGTTGCCCCTTCACGCCGCCCGCTCGTCGAAACGGGCAATGACATCGTCCAGAAAACGATAGCCCGTCGCGGTCGCGGCGACCCTCACGCCGTCCGTCTGCAGCAGTCCGTCGCCGCACAACGCCGTCACGCGGGCGGCGATCCGTGCGTAAGGCAGGCCGGTCGCGAGGCTGAAGGCCTCTACCTCGAATCCGTCGCTGAGGCGCAACGCATTGAGCAGAAACTCCTCGATCAAATCGGCATCCTCGAGGTCGCGCTGCGACACCACGCGCGAAGCCGTCGATGCCGCCGCAAGATAGGCCCTGGGCTGGCGCTGCTTGACGTAGCGATGTACCCGCCGGCGGCTGCGCAGAGTGAGCTTGCCGTGCGCGCCCGCGCCGATGCCGAGGTAGTCGCCGAACTGCCAGTAGTTCAGATTGTGCCGGCTGCGGTGTCCGGGTCTTGCGTAGGCCGATACCTCGTAGCGCGCGTAGCCGGCCTGCGCCAGTCGCGGCAAGGCATAGCGCTCGATCGCCGCCAGCGAATCCTCGTCCGGCAGCGGCGGCGGGTAACGGTGGAAATAGGTGTTCGGCTCCAGCGTGAGCTGATAGTAGGACAAGTGGGGCGGATCTGCGGCGATCGCCAGCTCCACGTCGTCGACCGCCTGCGCGAGGGTTTGTCCGGGCAGGCCGTGCATCAGGTCGAGGTTGAGATTGTCGAACCCGGCGGCGCGCGCCATGTCTATGGCCGCGCGGCCCTGACAGGCGCTGTGCACCCGGCCGAGCGCTCGCAGCGACGCGTCGTTGAAACTCTGTATCCCGAGCGACAACCGGTTGACGCCTATCTCCCGGTAGCCGGCGAACCGCTGCTGCTCGCTGCTGCCGGGGTTGGCTTCCAGCGTTATCTCCGCGTCGCCGGCTACCTCGAGGCGGGCACGCAGCCCATCCAGCAGCGCCGACAGGGCGGGAACGCCGAACAGGCTCGGGGTGCCGCCGCCGATGAAAATGCTGGTGACGCTGCGCCCCGCCACAGCCGCCAGCTCCTGATCGAGGTCGGCGAGCAGCGCCGCAACGTACTCGCGCTCGGGCAGCGCCCCGGTTGCGGGGTGCGAGTTGAAATCGCAGTAAGGGCATTTGCGTTCACACCAGGGGATGTGCACGTAAACGGCCAATGGCGGATGCGTTGCAGGCACTGATGTCCTGTCCCATGAGTGACATGCCATTCTGAGCGCGTGTCGCGTGCCAGGGCAAGGCGTCGGCGCTGCCGGGTCGCAACGGAAGTCGCGAGCCCGGCGCGAGCGCGGCCGCGCACGTTGTAGTACTCTCAGGCGTTTGACCGGGAAGCACAGCTTTGGACGCACACAACCAGCCGGCACACGATTATTCAGCCAGCCTGCAGGCAGCGTCGCCGCAGGAGACCGTGCCCATCATCGCCGAGTGGGTGGCGCGCGAGTTCGAGTGCTTCTACGCGACTTTCCGCGAGGTTCCCGCGCAGGCGCAACGGGCGTTCGAGCGCGGCGACCATCGGCGCTCGCTGCAACTGAGCAGCCAGCGCCTTTCGCTCTACAGCGACAGCATCATCGCGCTGGGGGATGCGCTGAAGCGCGTGTTTCCCGCTGCCTCGCACGATCAGGCGGTGTGGGATCGGATCGACGCCTGCTACATGCCGTTGATCGAACCGTTGTACGAGGCGGATGTCGCGATCGCCTACTTCCATTCCGTACGCCGCTGGGTCTACCAGGGCGAGTGGTGGCCGGTGGAATACTCCTTCGGCTCGCTGCAGACGGAGGAAGCTTTCTGGGCGCGCCTGCTGCGCGTGTTCCCCGGCGGTCCCGCGATGTCGAGCTACACCGTGATCGACATACTGCGGATCCCCGACTTCGAGTCCTCGTACCGGGATCTCAGCGGGGACGCGGCCGCGGTCGCCGAACGCGTGAACGAAACGCTGGCCGCCCTGGGCCATACCGGTTACCGCCGTGCCGAGATGGTCAACGCGGGGCTCTTCCGCAATCGCGGCGGGTACCTGGTGGGGCGGCTGGTGCTGCAGGACGAGAGCCTTTGCCCGTTCATCATTGCGCTGCTCAACGAGCCACGCGGTATCTACGTCGACGCGGTGCTGACGCGCGAAGCCGACGCGCACAACATGTTCAGCTCAACGCTGGCCAACTTTCACGTGACCAACGATAACTACCACGAGCTGTCCGAGTTCCTCTTCAGCATCATGCCGCAGCGCCCGCTGGGTCTGCACTACTCCACCATCGGCTACAACCATCTCGGCAAGGTGGCGGTGATGAACGAGCTGCGGGCCGAGCTGTTCGAGCACGACCAGGTGTTCGAGGAGTCGGTCGGCTTCAAGGGCACGGTCGCCATCGGTTTTTCGGCGCCGACTACCGCCTACCATCTCAAAGTGATTCGCAACCACCCTACCGAGGATTACAAATGGGGCGAGTTCGAGGGGCTCGACTCCGTGCTGCGCAAGTACTCGCAGGTGCACGAGATCAACCGCACCGGGAGCATGCTCGACAACATCATCTACCACAATCTGAAGCTCGACCACACCTGGTTCGATCCGGTGCTGGCCGAGGAGCTGCTCAACGATGCCAGCGAGTCGGTGTCGCTGCAGGACGGCTCGCTGGTGTTCAAGAATCTGATCGTGCAGCGGCTGCTGACGCCGTTGCCGGTGTTCCTCGAGAACGCCTCGGCGCAGGATGCGCACACGGCGATCGTCAATCTCGGCTTCTGCATCAAGAACAACGCTGCGGCGAACATCTACAACAAGGACCTGGACGCGCGTAACTATGGCGTCAGCCGTCACCTCAAGGTCTACCTGTTCGACTATGACGCGCTGGAGCCTTTCGTCGACATCAAGATCCGCTCCAACGCGGATCGTATCGACGGCGAGGAGGACGTGCCGGACTGGTTCTTCGAGGACGGCGAGGTCTTCCTGCCCGAGGAGATCGAGGTCGGCCTGCGCATTCACGACCGTTCGCTGCGCCGGCTGTTCCGCGAGGTGCACGGCGATCTGTACACCGTCGACTATTGGGAACGGGTGCAGCGCGAGCTGCGCGAAGGCAAGGTGCCCAGCATTCGTGTCTATCCGGAGAGCAGCAAGCTGAAGCGCCCGGCGTAAGGCCGGCGTCGGGGAGTGCCAGGCTGACCGCGAGGCGTGAAACGGGGGAGGCGTAGAAGCGGCCGATGGGTAAGGGTTTTTGCGCGGGCAATTCGGTTATGCTGCGGTCTGTATTGCGCAAAACCGCGGACCGACCATGACCGAGCACACGACGGAACACGGTTTGCCGATCGGCTTTCCGCTCGACCGGTGGGCGCCGCCACCGCGCCCGGCACGCGAACCGATGAAGGGTACCTGTTGTCGGGTGGAACCCCTCGAAATCGACACGCACGCCCCCGATCTGTTCGCGGCAAACGCGCTGGATGAAAAGGGTCTCAACTGGACCTACCTGCCCTACGGTCCGTTCGCCACGCTGCAGGCGTACCGCGCCTGGCTGGAGAGCGACTGCCTCGGGGACGACCCCCTGTTTTATGCCATCGTCGATACCGGCAGCGGACGGGCGGTGGGCGTCGCGAGCTACCTCAACATCAATCCGCGCTCCGGCTCGATCGAGGTCGGGCATATCAACTACTCCCCCGCGTTGCAGGGGACACGCGCCGCCAGTGAGGCGATGTACCTGATGATGCAGCACGCGTTCGAGCTGGGTTACCGGCGTTACGAGTGGAAATGCAATGCGCTGAACCGCCGCTCGCGCGATGCGGCGCAGCGCCTCGGGCTCAGCTACGAGGGTGTTTTTCGCCAGCACATGGTGACCAAGTCGCGTAACCGGGACTCGGCCTGGTATGCGGCCATCGACCGCGAGTGGCCGGTCTTGCGCGCCGTCTTCGAGCAGTGGCTGGCGCCCGGGAATTTCGATGCGGATGGCCGCCAGCGCGAAGCGCTCTCCGCTCTCACGGCACCGATTCTGGTGGCCCGCGGGTGACGGCAGGCAACCGCGAGACGCGCCGGCTGCTTGACCAGGTGCACGGCTACTGCACCGAATACGTGGCCGGTGTTGCCGGGCGCGGCGTGTTCCCGGACGCGGCGGATCTCGAGAAGCTGATCGTTTTCGACGAGCCGCTGCCGGTAGGTGGCGCCGATCCGGCCGAGGTGCTGGCGCTGCTGCACCGCTACGGTTCGCCGGCGACCGTTGCGCAGACCGGCGGCCGCTATTTCGGCTTCGTGAACGGTGGCGTGCACCCCACCGCGCTGGCCGCACGCTGGCTCGCGGACACCTGGGACCAGAACTCGGCGCTTTACGTGATGTCGCCGATCGCGGCGAAGCTGGAGGCGGTGTGTGAGAAATGGCTGGTCGACCTGTTCCGTCTGCCCGAGGACACCGCGGTCGGGTTCGTCAGCGGCACCTCGGTGTCGCTGTTGTGCGGTATCGCCGCGGGCCGCAACGAGCTGCTGCGGCGCCTGGACTGGGACGTCGCGGGCCGCGGCCTTTTCGGCGCGCCGGAAATAGACGTGGTAATAGGCGCGCAGTCGCACGCTGCCGTGCACAAAGCCCTGTCGCTGCTCGGGCTGGGAAAGGACCGGGTGCAGGTCGTGCCGTGCGACGATCAGGGGCGCATGCTGACGGACAGCCTGCCAACGCTCGATTCGCGGACGCTGCTCGTTCTCGCCGCCGGTAACGTCAACTCGGGCTCGTTCGACGATTTCGCGGCCATCTGCCCGGCGGCGCGCGAGGCCGGCGCCTGGATCCACGTCGACGGCGCGTTCGGCCTGTGGGCGGCGGCGTCGCCCGCTACGGCTGCACTGTGTGAGGGCGCCGAGCTCGCGGACTCCTGGTCGGTCGATGCGCACAAGACGCTGAACGCCCCCTATGACTCGGGCGTGGTGCTGTGCAAGGACCGCACGGCGCTGGTTGCGGCGCTGCAGGCCACCGGCGCCTACCTCCAGTGGAGCAACGCTCGCGATGGCATGCTCTACACCCCCGAGATGTCCAGACGCGCGCGGTCGATCGAGCTCTGGGCGTTGCTGAAAACCCTGGGCAAGGCCGGCGCGGCTGCGCTGATCGATCAGTTGTGCTCGCGCGCGCGCCTCTTCGAGGCGCGCTTCAGGGAGGCGGGATTCAGGGTCGTCAACGAGGTGGTCTTCAACCAGGTGCTGGTGGCCTGCGACGACGCGTCCGAAACAGAGGCGACGCTGCAGCGGGTCCAGGCGTCGGGCGAATGCTGGTGCGGCGGCTCGCTGTGGCACGGCGAGC
>JAHELT010000076.1 GCA_024644045.1 Chromatiales bacterium
CCCAATGCACGACTGTAGTCGCCATTTCCATCGGCAAGCATCAGGACCTTGTCACCAACCTCGCGATCGTGATGCCGGTTGATCAGACCGACCGCGAGCACGCGCCCGAGCGGCGAACTCTTCTGCAGTGCGCGGATACGGGGTTCATTGAGCTCGCCGTCGCGCGCCCACTGCCAGATCTGCGCAACCAGGTTGCGCGGTATCACGCGTTTCTCGCGAAGAACCCAGAGGCGCTCGGCGACGATGGCCGCGGCCACGATGGAACAGGCGATGATCGGCAGCATCAACCAGCCGCCTGCCTTGACGATCTCGAACACCGAATTGGCTACCCTTAAGCTCTACACGACCCCGGCCCTGTGTGCTATCCGGCGATGCGCGCAAGGGGTGTTGGATTTGACCCGGTGCGGCCCGGAGGCATTGGCGCATCGGGTGATGCACAGGGGGCGCGCAGGATGATACTCGATTTCCCTCATTGCGTCGTGCACCCCTCGCCCGCGGGGGTACGATGCCAGAATCGCCGCTGCGAGCGCCGGTAGCGCAAAGGCGGCGCTACACCGGCGGGGTCGACGCGAAACCGTAGCGCACCGGCGCTGGCGGTCGAGACTATCTCGGCACCGGCGGCGCGCAGCCGCTGGCACACCGACGGGTGCGGAAAACGAAAGCGGTTGCGGTAGCCGGCTGAAACCACGGCGTAAACGGGGCGCACCCGGGCCAGCAGTTGCGCCGTCGAGGAGGTCGCGCTGCCGTGGTGCGGAACTACCAGCACGTCCGCTCGCAAGCGTCTATCGCTGGCTGCCAGCAGGCGTTCCGCCGACGCCTCGATATCACCGGGCAGGAGCACCGCGTGAGTCCCCGCGCTGACGCGCAGCACGCAAGACCTGTCGTTGCGTCCCGCGTTCCAGCCGGTCGGCGGGTGCACGATTTCGAAACGCACGCCGTCCCACTCCCAACCCTGCCCAGCACCGCACGCGCGCACGGCCTTCACCACGTTCAGCGCCCCGGGATCGCTGGCCAGCACGTCGGTCACCGCAAGTGCCTCGAGAATGCTGGCCGCTCCGCCGGCGTGGTCATTGTCGGCGTGCGAGATCAACAGGGTGTCGACCCGGTGGCGCCCGCGCCTGCGCAGGTACGGGATCACCACCGCGCTGCCCATGTCATAGGCAGGAGACAACCGCGCGCCGGTATCGTAGAGCAGCAGATGACCGCGTGTTTCGATCACTGCCGCGAGTCCCTGGCCGACGTCGAGGACGGTGACATGGAAAGTCCCGTGTGGCGGGCGCTGCGGTGCCGGCAGCAACAGCGGTGCCAGCAGCGCCAGCGCCAGGGCGCGCGGCACGGGTAGCCGAGGCGCCGTCAGCAACAACAGCCCCGGGACGGCCAGTGCTACGACCATCCACGACCACAGCGGCGGCGACCACTGCAAGCGGGCCTCGGCCGCGAGGGGTGCCAGCAGCGTCCAGAGCAGCGAGAGGCTTGCGTCGGCGAGTTGCAGCAACGCGTTGTCGAACTGGGAGAACACGCCTGCCCAGATCAGGCCGGTCAGCGCGCTCGGCACGGTGACGAAGCTGACTACCGGTACCGCCAGCGCGTTGGCGAGCACGCCCAGCAACGGTGTGGCATGAAACAGCCCGAGGGTGAGAGGCGCCAGCAGCAACGCCAGCCCATACTGAACGCGGGCGAAAGCCGCCAGGCGCGTCGCACGCCCCACGCGCCCCGCGAGCAGCCATGCGATGGCGGCGACGGCGGCAAACGACAGCCAGAAGCCGCCGCTCAGCGGTGCCCATGGATCCACGATCAGCACGCCTGTCAGGCCCGCGCCAAGGCACGCGCCGGGGCGTACGCCGCGGGCCAGCACGACGCCCAGCAGCAGCACGCCGAGCATGATCAGGGCGCGCTGGGTCGGGACGCTGAAGCCGGCGAGCGCGGCGTAAGCGAGCGCGCAGACCAACGCCCCGGTCGCCGCGAAGCGGTTTCGCGAAACGCGCGGCGCGCAAACCCGGCAAGCCCGCCAGGCGAAGCCGAACAGCCCATGACCCAGCATTGCGGCCAAGCCGATGTGCAGCCCGGAGATGGCGAACAGATGCGAAGTCCCGGTGCCGCGCAAGACCTGCCACTGGGCGTCGGACATGTCCTGGCGCATCCCGGTGGTGAGCGCGCTCAGCAGAGCGCCGTGACGGAAGCCGGCGCCCTCGATAGCGCTCGCCAGGCGCTGGCGGACGAGGCTCAGCGAGACGCCCGGCGCAGCGGCCAGGCGCCGGTTGCCCGGATGATCGCGCACGTAACCGAGCCCTCGGATCCCACGCTGCATCAGCCAGGTCTCGTAGTCGAAGCTGCCCGGGTTGCGCAGCCCGTGCGGCTGCTTGAGACGCACCGTCAGCTGCCACCGCTCGCCCTGCGCGAGCGCCGGCGCCGCCCCGTACCAGCTCAGCCGTACGCGCCGTGGCAAGCGCGCGCCTGCGCCGGACTCGAGGTCGAAGACAAAGCGCGTGAAGTCGGGGTGCCTTGCCGGCAGGTCGGCGACGCTGCCCCGCACGCGCAGATCCTCGCCCTGCAGCTCAGGGGCGAGCCCGTCGTCGAGGCGCAGGTGAGCGTGCAGCAGCATCCACAGGCAACCGCAGCAGAAGGCTATCAGCAGCCTGGCGACCGGGGCGCGGCGCAGCAGCCCGGTAACGACCAGTGCCAGCGCGCAAGCGCTCCACGCCCATACCAGCGCAGGCGCGCTCAACACACAGCACACACCGATGAGAAAGGCGATCCCTGCCCCGAACATGATCCCGCGTCCCCGGGTATCCCGGCATGGTAACCGCATGCCGCCGCCATTACAGCAGTGACACGTTCGCTTGGCCGAAATGGCGGCAGGGGGCCGCCCTTGCGATCAGCCGAGCTGCTGCAAGCGGTGGTCGGAGAGGGTCAGAACGGTGTCCATGCGCGACGACAGTCGCGAGTCGTGGGTCACGATCACCAGCGCCGTGCCGAGCTCGCGGTTCAAGGCGAGCAGCAGGTCGGCGGCTTCTCTGGCGGTCCGTTCATCGAGGTTGCCGGTGGGCTCGTCCGCCAGTACGGCGCGGGGGCGCGTCACCAGAGCACGCGCCATCGCGGCACGCTGGCGTTCGCCGCCGGAGAGCTCGCCGGGCTTGTGCGCCAGCCGTTCGCCCAGGCCGACCCGTTCGAGCAACACCGCGGCGCTGTCGAGCGCCGTTTTGGGGTGCGCGCGCCGCAGCAGCAGGGGCATGGCCACGTTCTCCACGCAGGTGAATTCCGGCAACAGGTGATGGAACTGGTAGACGAACCCCAGCAGCTCATTACGCAGCCTGCCGCAGGCCTGGGCCGACAGGTTTCCCAGGCTCTGACCGCCGAGCGCGACGTCACCGGCGCTGGGGCGATCGAGCCCGCCGAGCAGGTGCAGCAACGTGCTCTTGCCGCTGCCCGAGGCACCGACGATCGCCAGCAACTGGCCCGCCTCGACACGCAGATCGATACCATCCAGCACCAGCACGTCGAGGCCGCCCTCATCGAAGCGTTTCACCAGCGCGCGGCATTCGATGACCGCCTCACTACTCATAACGCAACGCCTCGGCGGGCTCGGTGCGCGCGGCACGGCGCGCCGGATAGACCGTGGCCAGCAGCGTCAGCGCGAACGACAGCGCCGCGATGCGCACCACATCGCCGATGTGCATGTCGGACGGCAGGTCGCTGATGTAGTACACGTCCGGGGACAGAAACTTGATGCCGAACAGCGACTCCAGCGCCGGTACCAGGGTGGTCACGTTGAGCGACAGGGCAACGCCCCCGACCACGCCGAACAGGGTGCCCAGGGCACCGATGGCGCCGCCCTGGATCAGGAAGATCCACATGATGCTGCGCGGCGAGGCCCCCAGCGTGCGCAGAATCGCGATATCGGCCTGCTTGTCGGTGACCACCATGACCAGCGTGGAAACGATGTTGAACGCCGCCACCGCCACGATCAGCATCAGGATCACGAACATCACGGTCTTTTCGGTCTGTACGGCGCGGAAGAAATTGGCGTGCTTGCGCGTCCAGTCGCTGACCCAGAGCTCATCCTCGTTCTTCGCGGCCAGCTCGCGCGCCACCCGCCGGGACTCGAACATGTCCTTGAGGCGCAGGCGCACACCGGTGACGCCGTCCCCCTGGCGGAACAGCCGCGCGGCGTCGCCGATGTGCACGAAAGCCATGGTACGGTCGTACTCGTACATGCCGACCTCGTAGACGCCTACCACGGTAAAGCGCCGCAGCCGCGGCAGCACGCCGGCCGGCGTGACCGACGCTTCCGGCGTGATCAGGGTCACCCGGTCGCCGCGGAACACGCCGAGAAACTGCGCGAGCTCCCGGCCCAGCACGATCCCGAACTCGCCCGCCTGCAGCGCCTCGAGCCTGCCCGAGACCATGTGCTCGCCGACGTCCGACACCCGCGGCTCGGCTGCAGGCAACACCCCGCGTACCAGCACGCCGCTCACCAGGCGCCCGTTGACGAGCATCGCCTGACCCTCGATATAGGGCGCCGAACCGAGCACGTCGGGGTGCCGGTCCGCGTCCTCGGCCACCCGATCCCAGCCTCTGAGCGGGCCCGACAGCGCGGCGATGGTCGCGTGCGAGGCCATCCCGAGGATGCGCTCGCGCAGCTCCTTCTCGAACCCGTTCATCACCGACAGCACCGTCACCAGCGCCGTGACGCCGAGCGCGATACCGATGATGGAGATGAACGAGATGAACGAGATGAAGTGGTTGCGCCGCTTGGCACGCGTGTAGCGCAGGCCGATGAACGCTTCAAAGGGTCGAAACATGGGCGCGCATTAAACCACATCTGACCCGGCGAGCGACCAGCCGGGGATTACCGCCCGGTAAACCGTGCCGGCTGTGGACGCGGTCACAAAACGTTTTGGCATCAGTGATCTAGCGCGCTTTGTTCAACCCACGGCTGATGATAGAATCAAACGGAGTTTTTCGCAGGAGGCAGCAGCATGATTGCGCGTATACTGCCTGGCGCGTTCTTCGTACTGGCCGCGCTTGGGGTGCAGGCCGACACGTTGGGCATTCCGGACAATAATCCCGAGGGCATCGAGCTACCGGTGCGCGGCCTTTCCATGGCAACCGTGGAAGAACGCTTTGGGTCACCGACCCGCGTCATCGCCCCAGTGGGCGACCCGCCCATTACCCGCTGGGTGTATCCCGATTTCACGGTGTACTTCGAGGACGAGTACGTCATCCACCCGGTGATGCGCACCCGTCACACAGGCCACTCCGTCAGCGTCAATTAGTGTCCTGATCACCCCCGTGGGCGAGGTCTGTACAAGCCCCGAGAGGGGTGTAATATACGTATTCCGTTATCCCTCGAGGTAATCCGCTCGCCCGTGCTGGCAGACCCCCGGGAGGCCGACTTATGAAACTGCGAGCCCTTCTCCCTGCATTGCTCACACTGCTGATTTCCGGCGCCGCGCATGCCGGTGCCCAGCCGTACACCGAGCGACCGTTCTGCCAGTCCGAGCAGACCATCGAAACCGAGGAAGACGAAGAACCCGACTGCGACTGACGGGCAGCCAGGTGAGCCCGTCGCAACCTACAGGAGGACAGGCAGATGAAAGCACCGTCCCTCGCTGCCGTGGCAGTGGCGAGCATCGGCCTGGCGGCGAGCGCCGCGCTGCTCGCAAAGCCGGTCGGCATCACCGGAGACCTGATGGGCGTTACGGTGATGCACAACGGCCAGAAGGTGGAAATCAAACGGAATCAGGACAACAAGGCCACGGTCAACCCGGCCTTTGCCAAGACCTCGCGCCCCTGCCCGCCCTTCTGCATTCAGCCGATCGTGCTGGCGCCGGGCGTGGAGACGCTGGGTGAGACGGAGGTGCTGGCCTACCTCAAACGCATGAGCGAGGGCGACGGATCGATCATGGTCATCGATTCGCGCACCCCCGACTGGGTGTCCAGAGGAACGATACCGGGCGCGGTCAACATTCCCTGGACCGCGCTCAATCCGGCCAAGGGCGCTGACCCGATCTCGATCGGCGAAATCCTCACCGAAAAGTTCGGCGTCGCCGAGGTGGAAGGTCTGTGGGACTACACCAACGCCAAGACCCTGGTCATGTTCTGCAACGGCATGTGGTGCGGGCAGTCGCCGAACAACATCAAAAACCTGCTGCGCTTTGGCTACCCGTCGCACAAGATCAAATGGTACCGGGGCGGCATGCAGAACTGGTCCAACCTGGGCTTCAATACCGCGAAACCCTGAGCGTCCCTGCCAGCTGGCAGAAAGGGCGGCCCGGCCGCCCTATTCAATCGCTGCAATCGCGAGGGCGTGCAGCCGGCGGCGCACACAGCAGTAGTCCTGATCGGGCACGTGTGGGAAAATCCGCATCCCGATGCGTACCGCGCCCCCGGCATTCCCGCCGCTGCAGCGCCCTTGCTCAACCGTCACGAGAACCGATCACCAGGTGCTGGATCTTGTTTCCGAAGCTTTGACCGCGCAGCGCTGGGGCCAGCTGTACGGCAGTGCCCGCGGCCTCGCCATCGCCCAGACCGCGCGCCGGTTCGACGGGCTGGTGGTTCTGGTGTGTGCGAGCACGCGCGAAGCGCTGACTCTCGAACGAGAGATCCGCTTTTATCTCGGTGACGACACGCTGCCGGTGTTCAACCTGCCGGACTGGGAAACCCTGCCCTACGACAAGTTCTCACCGCACCAGGACATCATCGCCGAACGCTTGAGCACCCTGTATCGCCTGCCCGACGCGAGCCGGGGCGTGCTGATTACACCCGTCAGCACACTGCTCCAGCGGCTGTGCCCTGTCGCGTACCTCAATCAGCACGTGCTGCTGCTGGCGAGCGGCGACCGCCTGGAACCACTGCAGTTTCGCGAACGTCTCGTGCAGAGCGGTTACCGCCACGCCAGCCAGGTCATGGAGCACGGTGAGTTTGCCGTGCGCGGCAATCTCATCGATCTGTTTCCGCCGGGCAGCCCGCAGCCCTACCGGATCGACCTGTTCGACGATGAGGTCGAGACGCTGCGCACCTTCGACGTCAACGATCAGCGCACGCTCGGCACCATCGAGCGCATCGAGCTGCTGCCCGCCCGCGAGTACCCCCTGCACGCGGAGGCTATCACCCGCTTTCGCCAGGCGTTTCGCGATACGTTCGAGTCGGGCAGCCGTCAGAGCCCGATCTACCGCGATGTCAGCAACGGACTGGCCCCCGCCGGCCTGGAGTACTATCTGCCGCTGTTTTTCGAGGAAGTCGCCACCCTGTTCGACTACCTGCCGGCGGGCGGGCGGTACTTCCTGAGCGACGGCGCGGCCGAGGCCATGGGCGCATTTTACCAGCAGGTCGAGGAGCGCTACGAGGAACGCCGGCACGACCTGGACCATCCGCTGCTGCCGCCGCAGGCGCTGTACCTGCCGCCGCCGCAGGCACTCGCCGAGCTGGAGCGGCGTACGGCGATCGAGCTCAAGAGCATCGAACAGCTGCCGGGCGCGACGCCGAACATGAACTTCGCGACCCGGCTGCCGCCACCGTTCCCGATCAACGCGCGCGCCGAGCGTCCACTGGGTACGCTGCAGGACTTCATCGCGGGGCACGACTACCGCATCCTGTTCGTCGCCGAGTCACCCGGCCGGCGCGAAGCGCTGTTCGACCTGCTGCACGGCAACGGCATCCATCCCGAGCCGGTGGACAACTGGCCCGCGTTTATCGACGGCGACCAGCGCCTCGCGATCACCGTCGATCCGGTCGAAAGCGGCTGTCTGCTGCCGGAGGCGCGACTGGCGGTGGTCACCGAACAGCAGTTGTTCGGCGACCGGGTACGTCAGACGCGCCGCCGGCGAGCGGCCACCCGCGATGCCGAGGCGGTTATCGCCAACCTCACGGACCTGCGCGAGGGCGCACCGGTCGTGCATATCGACCACGGCGTCGGGCGCTATGCCGGCATGAGCGTTTTGACCGTCGGTGAGGTCGAAACCGAGTTTCTGACCCTGAGCTACGCCGGCGGGGACAAGCTCTACGTTCCCGTGGCCTCGCTGCACCTCGTTAGCCGCTATACCGGGGCCGATTCCGACAATGCGCCCTTGCACAAGCTCGGCGGCGAGCAATGGCAGAAGATCAAGCGCCGCGCAGCGCGCAAGGCGCGCGACGTTGCCGCGGAGCTGCTCGACATCCATGCGCGGCGGGCCGCGCGCCCCGGGCGCTCGCTGAGCGCCGACGCGGCAGAGCTGCAGAGCTTCTGCGCCGGTTTCCCGTTCGAGGAAACACCTGATCAGGCGCAGGCGATCGATGCCACGATCAGCGACCTGACGGCCGCGCGCTCGATGGACCGCCTGGTGTGCGGGGATGTCGGTTTCGGCAAGACGGAGGTGGCAATGCGTGCGGCCTTCGTCGCGGTGACAGCCAACGCGCAGGTTGCGCTGCTGGTACCGACCACGCTGCTCGCCCAGCAGCACTATCAGAACTTCTGTGACCGCTTTGCGGAATGGCCGGTGCGCATCGAAGCGCTGTCGCGTTTCCAGGGCGCCAAGCAGCAGCAGGAGATCCTCGCCGCACTGGCCGAGGGCAGAATCGACATCGTCATCGGAACGCACAAGCTGCTGCAGCGCTCGGTGCGTTTCAAAGATCTCGGCCTGATCATCGTCGATGAGGAACACCGTTTCGGGGTGCGCCACAAAGAACAGCTCAAGGCACTGCGCGCGGAAGTGGATCTGTTGACACTGACCGCGACACCGATTCCGCGTACCTTGAACATGAGCCTCGCGGGATTGCGCGATCTGTCGATCATCGCAACGCCGCCCGCCCATCGCCACGCCATAAAGACCTTTGTCAGCGAATGGAGCGATCTGCTGGTGCGCGAAGCCCTGCAGCGCGAGCTGGCCCGTGGCGGGCAGGTTTATTTCGTGCACAACGAGGTCAAGAGTATCGAGCGAATCGCACGCCAGGTCGCCGAGATCGTGCCCGCTGCCACGGTGCGCGTGGCGCACGGCCAGATGCCGGAACGCGATCTGGAGCACGTCATGCTGGACTTCTACCACCAGCGCTTCAACGTGCTGGTGTGCACGACCATCATCGAAAGCGGCATTGACGTGCCGAGCGCCAACACCATGATCGTCAACCGCGCCGACAAGCTGGGCATGGCACAGCTGCACCAGCTGCGCGGCCGTGTCGGGCGCTCCCATCACCGCGCCTACGCCTACCTGTTCGCGCCGCCTGCCAGCCTGATGACGGCCGATGCCCAGAAGCGGCTCGAGGCCGTCGAATCCCTGGAAGACCTGGGCGTGGGCTTCACGCTCGCCACCCACGACATGGAGATACGCGGTGCCGGTGAGCTGCTCGGCGAGGAGCAGAGCGGCCAGATTCAGGAGATCGGCTTCACGCTGTATGCCGAGCTCCTGGAGCGGGCCGTGCGTGCGCTCAAGTCCGGCGACATCGACGCCGAGTCCCCGCTCGACGCCACCTGCGAGGTGGATCTGCAGCTCCCTGCGCTGATCCCGGCCAGCTATGTGCCGGATGTGCACACGCGGCTGATTCTGTACAAGCGCATTGCCAGCTGCGCGGACAGCGAGGCGCTGGCGGAGATGCAGGTCGAGCTGATCGATCGGTTCGGGCTGCTGCCCGAAGCGGCCCGCAACCTGCTGCGCGTCACCGAGCTCAAGGTTAGCGCATCGGCACTTGGCATCGAGAAAATCGAGGCGCACGCCCAGGGCGGGCGTCTGCTGTTCGCCAGCCAGCCAAACATTAATCCGGGCGAAGTGATCACGCTGGTACAATCACAGCCCGAAACCTACGCGCTGGCGGGGGCCGACAGCCTGCGCTTCAAGCGCGTGCTGGACGATGAGCAAACGCGCTTCACTTTCGTGGAGGACCTGCTCGGCCACCTGGCCGGCGGGACCGCCGCCACTCGAGAGATCGCCGTATGAGATGTGTCAATGCAGCGCTCGCCGGCGTAATGCTGGTCGGCCTGGCGGGGCCTGCCGCGGCGCAGGGGCAGGAGGACGAGGAGGCGCTACCGCTCTACGAGGTCGAGGTCGTGATTTTCCGCCACCTGCGCCCGCTGCTCGCCACGGAGCAGTGGCCGGCCCAGATCACGGCACCCGCGCTTGAGGGTGCGCTGGATCTGGCCGCCGGACAGCAACCGCCGACGGACGGCGTCGTGCCGATCGAGCCGCAGCGGCTCGCCGGGCAGGTGGCGAAGCTCGCCAAGATGAGTAATTTCGAGCTGCTGCTGCACACGGCGTGGCGCCAGCCCGGCTTCGAGAACGACGCGGCGATTGCAATCCGGCTGCACGCCGGACGGCTGGATGCGCCGCTGCGGCAGCACAGACCGGCCCCGGTCCCGCAGGCGATGCTTCCGGTAGGCGCGGCCCTGCAGAGCGAAGAGGAGCGGCCTTTTTCCCAGGGCTGGTCCCTCCCTGGGCGCAGCGGCGCGTCCTCCCCCGGCGATGCGCAAACGACGG
Source organism: Chromatiales bacterium (assembly GCA_024644045.1). Lineage (GTDB taxonomy): Bacteria > Pseudomonadota > Gammaproteobacteria > JAHELT01 > JAHELT01 > JAHELT01. The sequence continues at coordinate 10,446 of JAHELT010000076.1, forward strand.
GCAGCGACGTGGACTCCGCTTCGGCACTGGTGACGCACACCCTGGATGGCACCCTGACGCTGATCAGAAGCCGGTTCCTGCACGTGTACACCGATCTCGTTTACACCGTAGCGAGCGATTTTGCGCCGGCCAGCATCCGCCGGCCGCAGACGGCCGGGGCCATGGACACGCTGTTCGATCCGGCGACCGCCTCGGGCGCTCTGCAGCCATCCTCGCAGAACCTGCCCATGCAATCGTATCCGCTGCGCTATCACCGGCGGATGCGCAGCAAAGAGGTGCACTATCTGGACCACCCGTTGCTGGGTGTGCTGATACTGGCTACACCGGTGGAAGCCGATGCCAGCGAGCTGACCGAGTAAGGGTATGAACGCCTGGCGGTACCGCAAGACGCCCTTTCGGCGCCGCGCTAGAAACTGTAGGTCATGTACAGGCCGGTTGACGCGCCGTCTATCTCACTGACGTTGTTGCCGTTGGGCAGCTGGAACCGGGCGCCGTCCTTGTCGTAGTTGATGTCCAGGTAGCGCAAACCGAGGGCAAACGACTCGCTGGTCTGGTACTCCAGCTGCGCCAACCAGCCGAATGCGTCTTCGAAATCGATCTCATCGTTGACGTTGCTGGCATCCAGCCGGTAGGTCGGAAACAGGTGGAACGACCCCCCGAGCCCGGCACTGAATCGCTCGCCGAAGTTGCGACTCAGCGTGAACTCCAGTGGAAACCGGTAGAACAGACCCTCGCCGCCGTCGACATCGATCAGGGTGAACTTGAACCCGAAGCGCAGATCGGCCCGCCATTGCGGCAGCTCGTCGCTGAGGAACTTGTGCCCGAAGGCCACCTGCAGCAGCTCACCGGCGTTCAGCGAGCGTCCTGAATTGGGGTCGACAAGCTCGTCGCCGCCCACGGCCAGCTCGAACAACAGATAGTTCTGCCGATCGTTCGCGAACGCCTGACCCGTCAGCAGCGCGAGCAGCGCCAGCCCCAACAACATTCGTGTCATCAATAGACTCCCCGGGATGCCCCGATCCCGCGCAGCTTGCCCCGACGGGCGCCGTCCTGCCGTAATGACCATCACACTTCATCCTTTGCAGTCGTGCGGGCGAACTCTACCAGAAGCTCGTCGACGCGTTGCATGCCGGCCTGCAGGTTGGCGCGGATCACATCCATGGTAATCGCCTCGCCCGACTTGCCGGCCGCCGGGTTCACGACCACCGCACAGCATGCGTAGCCCAGATCCAGCTCACGGGCCAGGGCGGCTTCGGGCATGCCGGTCATACCCACCACCGTGCAGCCGTCGCGCTCGAGCTTCGCGATCTCGGCGGCGGTCTCCAGACGCGGACCCTGGGTGGCCCCGTAAACACCGCCGTCCAGCGCGTCCAGCCCCAGACGTGACGCGGTCTGCACGAGGCGGGCCCGCAGCGGCGCTGAGTACGGGTGGGTGAAATCCACGTGCCGAACGCTCGCCGGATCGGAGCCTTCGAACGTGTGTTCACGGCCATAGGTGTAGTCCACCAGCTGCTCCGGAAACACCAGCCGGCCCGGGCTGGCCGCGGCCGCTATGCCGCCGACCGCGGCGATCGCGATCACGTCGCGCGCGCCGCAATGCTGCACTGCCCACAGATTCGCCCGGTAGTTCACCCGGTGCGGCGGGATGTTGCCCCGCGCGCCATGTCTTTGCAGCGTCACTACCGGCCGGTCGTGCAGCGTGCCGTGCACCAGGGGCGCAGACGGCGCCCCGTACGGCGTCACCAGACTTTCGCGGCGCCCCTCGTGAAACCCGGCGATCGCGGTAAACCCGGTGCCTCCGACGATCGCCAGCGGTGCAGTCACGCGCGCCCGTCGCTGGCGGCTGCGGCCCGCAACGCTCAGTCACCCTGCTGCACTGCAAAAATACCGGCCGCGTTGCGCAGGTAGTTCTTGTAGTCCATCCCGTAGCCAAACAGATACCGGTCTTCGACTTCGATACCGACTATATCGCTGCTCAGGCCCGGAACTTTACGTTGATGGACCTTGTCCACCAGCACCGCGCTCACCACGCGCTCGGCTCCCGCTTCGCGGCAGTACTCGACGACCCCGGCCAGGGTGTGCCCTTCGTCGAGAATATCGTCCACCAACAGCACCGTGCGCCCGGCGATCTGGGTAAGCGGTTTCTTGTACCAGATCAGCTCATCCCCGTGCGTGCGGCCGCGGTAACGGCTGACGTGCACGGTGTCCAGCTGCAGCGCGAAATCGAGCTTCGGGAGCAGGATTCCGGTGGGGATCAGGCCGCCGTTGAGCAGGCTCAAGACCAGCGGATTATCCTCCGCGACCGCGGCGGTGATCGCCTCCGCCATGCGCGTGAACGCCGTCTCCACCTGCTCGGGTGTGCACAATCGTTCGGCGCCGCGCTGAACCGCAAGCGCATCGTCCAGATTATCGGGCATCGGCGGCGCGCCCCATCGTCAAGTCCCCTGCGTTGCCTGAACAACCATGGCCGACCGGGCGTGGTGGTCCGCCATGGGGTGTCCTCAAGACCCGTTATCGGTCTGCATTCGCAATCCTTGCGGAATGTGAACCGTGGTCGTCGGAAATGCAATCTCGGCGCCGGCGCGTTCGATGATTTCCCCGATCTTCAAAAGAACCTCGTGTTTCACCTCATGGTAGTAGGCCCACTCCGTGGTCCGGGTGAAACAGTAGACGAAAAAGTCGCACGAGGAATCGTTGAAGCTGTTGAAGTTCACCATCAGTAGTTGCGATTGATCGATCTCCGGGTGCTCTGCGAGCAGCTTCTTGACGTCGGCAACCACCGCATCCATCTTGCTCAGATCGTCGTAGCGCACGCCGATGGTCTCGTAGATCCGCCGGTGCGACATGCGCGAGGGGTTCTCCACGACGATGTTGGTGAATACGGCATTCGGTACGTAGATCGGCCGTTTGTCGAAGGTACGGATTCTGGTCAGGCGCCAGCCGATGTACTCGACCGTTCCCTCGAGCTCGCGGTCCGGGGAGCGAATCCAGTTCCCCACCACGAACGGGCGGTCCAGGTAAATCATCAGACCCCCGAAGAAGTTCGCGAGCAGGTCCTTTGCCGCGAAGCCGATCGCGATGCCGCCGATACCGCCGAAGGCCAGCACGCCGGACATGCTGTAGCCGAGGGTCTGCAGAATAACCAGCCCCGCCGTGATCAAGATGGACAGGCGGACCAGCTTGCCGAACAACTCGACGGTTGCGCGATCCATGCGGTCCTCGTTGCCTTCGTTGCGTTCGATGATCGAGACCTGCATACGCTGCGCCAGGCGCAGCAGGAACCAGGTCAGCGCGAGAATCACACCGACACGGCGCAGCGTGTCACTCGCCTCGAATATCGCCGCGCCGGTCTGGAGCAACACGATGTCCCCGGCAAAAGTAAGCCCGACGACCCAGATCGCCAGCGACACCGGCGGGCGCGCCGCATCCACCAGCGTGTCGTCCCAGAGATTGTCAGTCCTTGCCAGCCGGGCGTGCAGGCGATTGAGAAAACGCCGCACCACAAAGACAGTCGTCACCGTAACGAAAACCACTACGAACACCTCGAGCACCCAGGCGCGCTCGGGGCCGATCAGCGATTTGACGCTGGAATAGACTTCGTTCAAATCCACATTCACTCCCGGCAGCGTGTATCAGCGGTGATTCAAAGCCCCAGCTCAGGTGCGAGATCCAGGCGCGTGACAGCCTCGCTCACCGTCCGCCATTCGTCAAGACCGTGCAGCGTGTTCCAATCGAATCGTGCGCGACCGTGCATTCGGGTACGCCGCAGCTGGGAAATCGGGTTATCTTCGTGGTCCAACCCGTCAAGCGTTTTAACGCACGCGCTGCGATCGTTACAGATCAGCACGATGTCGCAGCCTGCCTGCAGCGCACGTCGGGCACATGCGAGAGCGTCGCCGGCAACCCTGGCGCCCGCCATACTCAGATCGTCGCTCAACACCGCACCATCGAAACCGAGCGCGTCACGCAAGTACTGCTGCAACCAGACGCTGGAAAAGCATACCGGCAGGTCGTCCACCTCGCGGTAAACTACGTGTGCAGTCATCAAGGCGCCGACGTCATTGCGCACCGCATGCGCAAACGGCAGCATGTCTTCCCGGGACACGGCCTCGTGAGTGCGCACGTCAACGGGCATCGCGAGATGGGAGTCCTCGCGCACGCTGCCGTGGCCGGGGAAGTGCTTACCGGTCGCGACCATCCCGGCACGGCGCATACCGCGCACCAGCGCCGAGCCGAGTGCGCCAACGACTGCCGGGTCGCGGTGAAACGCACGATCGCCAATCACACTGCTGAGTCCGCGCTGCAGATCGAGCACCGGCGCGAAGCTGGCGTCCACGCCACACGCGAGCAGTTCGCTTGCCATCAGCCAGCCGAGCTGTTCGGTCATGCGCCGCGCCCTGTCGACGTGGCTGTCGTACAGCGCACCCAGCGCCGCCATCGGCGGCAGGCGTGTGAAGGCACCGCGGAAGCGCTGCACGCGACCGCCCTCCTGATCCACCGCTGTGATAAGGCGCGGCTCACGCAGCGCATGGATGTGGTCGCACAACTGCTTCAGCTGCGCCGGGTCGGCGTAGTTGCGCTCGAACAGCACCACGCCGCCAACCATCGGATGACGCAGCAGCTCATCGTCACCGGCGGTCAGCTCGGTGCCGGCCACGTCTATCATCAACGGACCCAGCGTCATGTCAAACTCCGCGATGTGCGCTAAGCCGATGTCAGTAGCGCGACGGCGAACGCAGCGATGCCTTCCTCGCGCCCGGTAAATCCCAGGTGCTCGGTAGTAGTGGCCTTGACGTTGACGCACTGCAGCGCAAGGTTCAGGTCCGCGGCGACGTTCTTGCGCATCTCGTCACGGTGCTCGGCGAGGCGCGGCGCCTGCGCCACCACGGTGATGTCGACATTGCCAATCGAGTGCCCGTGCCGCTCCACCAGATTCACGACTTCGCGAAGCAGCAGGCGGCTGGAGACACCCGCGTACTGCGCATCGCTGTCGGGAAAATGCTCTCCGACGTCGCCCAGACCGGCAGCGCCGATGAGCGCGTCGCACAAGGCGTGCAGCGCAACATCGCCGTCTGAGTGCGCGCGCAAACCGTGCGTGTGCGGCACGCGCACACCGCACAGTGTGACGTGATCGCCTGTCTCGAACGCGTGCACGTCGAAGCCATGACCGACTCGCATCGCCGCATCAGCTCCGGATCACCCGCGCAATCGCCTCCGCCCAGCCGCGCAGCAACTCCGCACGCTGCGCCTCGTCCATGCCAGGCGTAAACGCCTTTTCGCAGCGCCACTTGTTTTCCAGCTCGGCCACCGAATCGAACATACCGCATTGTAGTCCAGCCAGGTAAGCCGCTCCCAGCGCGGTCGTTTCCGTCTGCGCAGGCCGTTCCACGCTCACATCGAGCACGTCGGCCAGAAACTGACAGAACCAGTTGTTGGCGGTCATGCCGCCATCGATGCGCAGGCCAACCGGCCGTACGCCGTCGCTGTGCATCGCGCTCAGCAGGTCGCCGGTCTGATAGGCGACCGATTCGAGCGTGGCTCGCACGATCTCCGCCACGCCCGTGTCCCGGGTCAGGCCGAACAGCGCGCCGCGCGCATGCGGATCCCAGTGCGGCGCACCGAGCCCGGTAAACGCGGGAACCATGTACACGCCGGCGTTGGAACTGAGCCCGCTCGCCAGGGCCTCGCTCTGGGGTGCCGAATCGATCAACCCGAGCTTGTCGCGAAGCCATTGAACCCCGGCACCGGCTACGAAGATAGAACCCTCCACCGCGTAATGCGTCCGTCCCTGCAAACGGTAGGCAACGGTCGTCAAGAGCTTGTTGCGCGATACGACCGGCGTAGTACCCGTGTTCAGCACCATGAAACACCCGGTACCGTAGGTACTCTTGAGCATCCCCGGCTGGAAGCACGCCTGGCCGATCAGCGCGGCCTGCTGGTCCCCGGCCACACCGGCGATGGGCAGGGTTTCGCCGATCACGCCCGTATCCGTGTGCCCGAAATCGGCCGCGCAATCTCTGACCTCGGGGAGGCAGGACGAAGGGATCGAAAACAGTGCCAGCAGCTCATCGTCCCAGGCCTGGTCGTGGATATTGAACAACATCGTTCTCGAGGCGTTGGTGGCATCGGTTGCGTGCACCGCGCCGCCCGTGAGCCGCCAGATCAGAAAGCTGTCGATGGTTCCAAAAGCGAGCGCACCGTGCTGCGCCAGGTCGGCGGCGCCGTCGGCGTGCTCGAGGATCCAGGCAAGCTTGGTCGCGGAAAAGTACGGGTCCAGCAGCAGACCTGTTTTTGCGCTCACCGCCGGCTCGTGGCCGGCCCCGCGCAACGCAGCGCAACGCTCCGCGGTCCGGCGGTCCTGCCACACGATCGCGCGGTACACCGGTTTGCCGGTAGCGCGGTCCCAGGCGACCGTGGTTTCGCGCTGATTGGTGATCCCGATGGCGGCTACCGGGTTGCCGCTCGAGGCGGCGTACGCCAGCGCCTCCCTGGTCACCGCGAGCGTCGTCGCCCAGATCTCGTCGGCGTCGTGCTCCACCCAGCCGTCGGCCGGAAAATACTGCGTGAACTCGCGCTGCGCGGTGAACCGCGCATCGCCCGCCGCATCAAACAACATCGCACGGGAACTGGTCGTGCCCTGATCGATCGAGAGGATGAATTGCGCCACTGGAAACTCCTACGCCGCTGGCGTGCTGACTGAATCGTGGCCCCTAAGCGCCGGCCTGGGACACACCCCGGGCCGTGGCGCCCAGGCCGCGCTGCTTCAACCACTCCGACACCCGCTGCCTGGTGTCGGCGCGCGCATGCAGACCCTTCTTGGTCCGGCGCCACAGGACGTCCTCCGCGCTTTCCGCCCATTCGTGCTCCACGAGGTACTGCAGCTCGCACTCGTACAACCCGCCGCCGAAATGGGTCCCCAGCTCAGCCATGGCGCCACGGCCCTGCAGCAGACGGTCGATCTCGCTGCCGTAGTTGCGCGCGTAGTCGAGCAGTACATCCGCGTCCAGCCATGGAAACCGTTTCCGGCAGTCGGACTGGAAGGCGTCGAAATCGGCGTTCTCGATCGCCCCCCCGGGCAGCGTCGCACCGGCGGTCCAGGCAGGCGCGGCGAACCCCAGGGTCGGCTGCAGCATGTCGACCACCTGCTCCGCCAGCTTCCGGTAGGTCGTTATCTTGCCGCCGAAAATCGAGACAATGGGCGCGGCGCTGTCATCGAGCTGCAGCACGTAGTCGCGCGTGACTTTGCTGGCGTTCTGCGACGCATCGTCGAACAGCGGTCTGACCCCGGCATAGCTCCACACCACGTCTTGCGGCACCACCGGTTTGCGGAAGTATTCACTGACCGCAGTGCAGATGTAATCGATTTCCTCGGACTCGATCGCGACAGCCTGCGGGTCCCCGTGGATCTCCACATCCGTGGTCCCGAGCAGCGTGTAGTCGCGCTCGTACGGTATCGCAAACATCACGCGCCCGTCACGGTGCTGAAAAATGTATGGATACGGGTGATCGAACAGCTTGTTGACGACGATGTGACTGCCTTTGATCAGGCGCACCCGGTGCTCGCTCGCCGCGCTTTCGTCGTAACGCAGCACCTGGTCGACCCAGGGTCCCGCCGCGTTGACAACGCCACGCGCTCGAAGGCGCAGTGTGTTGCCGGTGCGGCAGTCCTGCAGCGTCGCCAGCCAGTACGAGCCATGCCGTTGCAGCGCGTTACAACGCGTGCGCGTCAAAACCGTCGCACCGCGGTCGCACGCATCACGCGCGTTCAGCACCACGAGGCGGGCATCCTGCACCCAGCAATCGGAGTATTCGAATGCATGGGTGAACACCGGCTTCAGGACGGCGCCGGCCGCGTGCCGGCGCAGGTCGACACCGCGCGACGCGGGCAGCAGTTCACGCCCGCCGAGGTGGTCGTAGATGAACAGTCCGAGCCTGATCAGCCAGCGCGGACGCAGGTGGCGGTGGTGAGGCAACAGGAAGCGCAACGGCCAGATGATGTGCGGCGCGCTGCGCAGCAGCACTTCGCGCTCCTGCAGCGAATGTCTGACCAGCAGAAAATCGTAGTGCTCGAGGTAGCGCAGCCCGCCGTGGATCAGCTTGGTGCTGGCAGACGAGGTATGCTGCGCCAGGTCGTCTTTCTCGCAAAGCACCACCTTGAGCCCGCGGCCCGCCGCATCGCGCGCGATACCGCTCCCGTTGATGCCGCCGCCGATCACCAGCAGGTCGGCTGGCGCTTCCGTGAAGTCGTCCGCCGGGCCCGCTTCGGGCCGGTCCTGCGGCTGCCTGTTCCCCGCTACACCCATTTGAAGACGAAGAACCCCCAGCCGGCCGAAATGATCAGCCCGCCCCACAACGGCGTGCCGAACGCCCACAGCCAGGCCAGAAAAATGAACGCGCTGCCCAGCAGTGTGATGAACAGGCGGTCCCCGCGCGTCGTATCGAGACCCAACACGCCGCGGCGCGGATCACCCCCCGGGCGGTACCTCTCCCACACGCCCATGCCCACCAGGCACGCCAGTATGAACAGAAAAAAGGCCGCGGTGGGCCAGGTCCACGCCATCCAGGAGAAATCCACGAGTCAGCCGCTCCCGCTCACACGCGCCCCAGCGCAAAGCCTTTAGCGATGTAGTTGCGCACGAAGTAGATCACCACCGCGCCCGGCAGTATGGTCAAGGTGCCGGCCGCCGCCAGCAGTCCGAGCTCGTAACCGGCTGTGCTCGCAGTCCGCGTCATGGTCGCGGCGATGGGCTTTGCCGCCACCGAGGTCAGCGTCTTGGCGAGCAGCAGTTCGACCCACGAGTACATGAAGCAGAAGAACGCTGCGACGCCGATGCCGGCGGCAATGGTCGGCATGAAGATGCGCACGAAGAACCGCCAGAACGAGTAGCCGTCGAGGTAGGCGGTTTCATCGAGCTCCTTGGGCACGCCCGACATGAATCCTTCCAGTATCCAGACCGCCAGCGGGATATTGAACAGGCAGTGGGCGAGCGCCACGGCGATGTGCGTATCAAACAGCTCGAAAGCGGAGTAGAGCTGAAAAAACGGTAAAGCGAAAACCGCCGGCGGGGCCATGCGGTTGGTCAGCAACCAGAAAAACAGATGCTTGTCGCCGAGAAACCGATAGCGCGAGAAGGCATACGCAGCGGGCAGCGCCACACTCACCGAGATCACCGTGTTGATCACCACGTAGGTGATCGAATTCAGATACCCGTTGTACCAGGTCGGATCGGTGAAGATCTTGCGGTAGTTGTCGAGCGTGAACTCCAGCGGAATCAGCGAGAATGTGCCCAGAATCTCATTGGTCGTCTTGAACGACATGTTGAGCAGCCAGTAGATCGGCAGCATGAGGAACACGATATAGAACGTCGGAACCAGCCACTTCTGACTCTTCATGTTAACGGTCCTCGCCACGCATCATGAGCGTGTAGAACACCCAGCACAGCAGTAGAACGACGAGAAAGTAGATCAACGACATGGCCGCCGCCGGACCGAGATCAAACTGGCCGAGCGCGATTTTCACGAGATCGATGGATAGAAACGTGGTGGTGTTTCCGGGACCGCCGCCGGTGAGCACGAACGGTTCGGTGTAGATCATGAAGCTGTCCATGAAGCGCAGCAGGATCGCAATGGTCAGCACGCGTTTGAGTTTTGGCAACTGGATTCGCCAGAACACCGCCCAGCTGCTGGCGCCGTCGATCTTCGCCGCCTGATAGTAGGCGTCGGGAATGGAGCAGAGCCCGGCATAGGCAAGCAGCACCACCAGGGAGGTCCAGTGCCAAACGTCCATCAATACCGTCGTGAGCCAGGCCGCGACCGGCTGCTGGGTGAAGTTGTACTCGATTCCTAGCCCGTTGATCATGCGCCCGAGCAACCCGGTGTCGGGCAGGGCGAAGATGTTCCACATCGCACCGACGACATTCCAGGGAATCAGCAGCGGCAACGCCATCAGCACCAGGCACACGGACACCCAGGGGCCTTTGCGCGGCATGCTGAGCGCTACGGCAATGCCCAGCGGCACCTCGATCGCCAGGATCATGCCGGTGAAGGCGAGCTGGCGCAGGAACGCGTCGTGAAAACGGTCGGAATTCAATACCTGCTCGAACCATTTCACGCCTTCCCAGAAGAACACGTTGTCGCCGAACGTCTCCTGGACCGAGTAGTTGACCACCGTCATCAGCGGAATCAAGGCGTTGAATGCAACCAGGCCGACGACCGGAATGACGAACAGCCAGGCTCTGGGATTGGCGGTCTTGTTCATCGTGTCTCCTACTCGACCACCCAGCCGTCGGCATACAGGCGCGTGTACTCCGGGGCGAACGAGATGCGCGGGCTCTCCGAGGGAATCGGGATCTCTTCGCCGACTACCATTTTAATGGTACGGTCATCGCGCCGGGCCGCGACGATCTTGTAGCGCCCCAGATCGTCGACCTTGATTATGTCCACGGGAAACCCGCCGTCGTCGAACCGCACGAATTCCGGGCGCACGCCGACCTCGAGGTTCCGCACGCCGGGGGCCGGCAGCGGCGACGCCGTTTGCACCACGCTGCCTGCGAACCGCACCGCGCCGTCGCTGATCTCGCACGGCAGGATATTCATGCCGGGCGAGCCGATGAAGTGCCCGACGAAGGTGTGCCCCGGGCGCTCGAACAGCTCTACCGGCGTACCGACCTGAACGACCGTGCCATCGTACATCACCACCACGTTATCGGCGAACGTCAGCGCCTCGGTCTGATCGTGGGTTACGTAGATCATGGTACGGCCGAGCTGTTGATGCAGCTCTTTCAGCTTCGACCGCAACAGCCATTTCAGATGGGGATCGATGACTGTCAGCGGTTCATCGAACATGATCACGTTGACGTCCTCACGCACCAGCCCGCGGCCCAGTGAGATCTTCTGCTTCCCGTCCGCCGTCAGACCTGACGCGCGACGGCTCAGCGAGTCCTCCAGATCGAGCATTCTGGCGACCTCGTCGACACGCTGCCTGACCCGGTCCTCCGCGACGCCCCGGTTGCGCAGCGGAAACGCGAGATTGTCGAACACGCTCATGGTGTCGTAGACGACGGGAAACTGGAAAACCTGGGCGATCTGACGCTCGGTGGTCGCGGTATCGGTCACGTCTTTTTCGTCGAACAGGACGCGTCCTTCGGAC
>JAHELT010000241.1 GCA_024644045.1 Chromatiales bacterium
TCTCGCTCGCACGCAGGCGGGCACGCCACTCCTCGCGCACCCGGTTGATCTCCAGCATCGCGGCCTGACTGAACTCAAACATGACGTTGCTGAATCGTACCCGGTAGTCGATTTTCGCAACGTCCAGCGCGTTGACCACGATCTGTGCTTCGGCTTCGGTGAACTTTCGAGACTGGACCAGGACCTGCTCCAGTGCCTCGGCGTCTACGTCGAGCCCGAGGCGGGTTTCCTCGAGACGGCGCTGAACCTGCTCATTCTGCACGGCCCGGTTGAGAAAGTCCGGCACCCACCGGTTATCGATGAAGTCGTTAACGCGCGCCTCCAGATTGCCAAAGTACGCACGTACGAGATCACGGTGCGACTTCTCGATGGAGTTGATGTACTCCAACGTCAGATCCGCCAGCTCCACCGTCTGTGGCGGCGCTGATACGCACCCCGCCATGGCCAGAACGAGGGTACCGGCCGTGGCGGCGGCCGATGACCTCCAGCAACGCGTTGTTCTATTGCGACCGTGCACACGCTTCTCCTTTCGAGGTTTCACCGGCATGTCTGCCTTCCGTCGTCGCAGTAAAGCCATCGGCGGACGGTCAAGCATCCGGGTAGCAAAGAGCATTGTCTACGATGAACTGCAGATTCGCGGTGTGTTGCAGGCGGGTTACCAGGGTAGACACGTCGGCCGCGCCGAGTGCCGTGTTCACTTCGTTCAGGCGAGCCTTCTTCTGGCCGTCGCTGAGCTGGGGAGCGAGATGCCTTGGCGGGTCCTGCTGCAGTACACCCCACCGGTCCATGTAGGCGTCCCTGCCCTCGACGTACAGCACCAGCGAGCTGGCGTTGCGGGCAGGGATCGCATTGAGCTTCTGGTGCAGCTCGCCAAAACTGTCGAGAAGCAGTGCACGATCCACCGCCTTCAGCAGCACTGAGGGTTGCAGCGATGACAGCTCCAGCAACCTCGTCAGGTCGGCGCCCGCCAGATCCGCAACGTTGTGTATGCCGAGCGATCTCAACGAGTTCTCTCCGAACGAGTCGATCTGCGGCAAGGCCGCCAGGCCGACCGGATTGAGGGCCGCCGCCTGTTCGGCGCCCCGCTGGGCCGCCTTCGCGATCGCCTGAAGCCCGGTCTGTGGAAACACGCCGGCGATGAAAATCAGGGCGTTCAGCAGCGCGGAATCGAGCTGCATCGCGGTCAACACGAGACTGAGGATCACGACCGTCATGCCGCGGTTCCAAAGCGTCAGGAACAGGCGATTGCCGAGTTCTCCTGTAGTGACACCGTGTGCAAACGTGATCAAAGAGTAAGTCAGAAATCCCGCCAGGCCGAGCACGAAGGGCTGTACACGCGAGAACTCTGCGAACCAGTAGGGTTGGGTGATGTCACCGGGGACCGGGTAGATAGTAAGCAGTTCCCCGATCGTAGATGCGTAGAGCCCGGCGGGCGCCATCAGATAGGTGATGCTCATGCTGAACAGCATGAAAACGGCCAGACGGCGCCAGAACAGTAGCCGGCCCTCTTCTTTCAGAAACGTCCGGTTGCGGTGAAAAACAACCGTTTCGCGAAACGTCGTGGGCGGATCCGCGGCGCGCTTCCTGATACCGGCCAGCGCGGCCCGGACCGTGATCGAGAACGAGCCGGGAAAGATGCACAGCAGAGCGAGGTGGATAACTGAAAGCATCAGCCAGTTGCGCAGCAGGGCGCCCTTCAATTCCGTCTTGAAGCGGTCGCGAAGCGCCGCTTTATCGAGGCCGGGCGTCTGTTTGTACTTGTAGGCCAGAACCCTTACGAGTGCCGCGTAGCCCCCGTCAGTCTCGGTATTCAGTTCGCCGGTGAGCTTGCTTTGAATCCCGACCACGCTCGCCGTCGGGTCGGCCACGACAACCGCGTTGATCTGGTCAACAATAGGCCCGATGTCTTCGAGGACTCTGGCGGTTCTTTCGAAACGAAGGCCGACTCCGACCACGAGCGCCAGCACAAAGATAAACCAGATAGCCCTGGTCGCCGTGGACGCATGGTCGAGCGCATCGCGTAGCGCTTCCGCTGGCTCGACTGTCCACGCTTTCACCGCGTCTGTCATCTGCTCTTCGCCCCCCGCGCCTCCGATGGGCTTCGGGCATTCCCGGGGGTCGCCGCCCCGCGCGAGGCGTCCATCCTGGCCGTCGTACGCCTGGCCGAGGTCTTTTTGTTTGCCGCCATTGCCATCCCCGTTTACTGCCAGTCACCGTCGGCGGCCGAGAGCCGGGTCAAGTATAGTCGACCCGTCGTTGTCAGCTGCGCTGAATCCGCGCCCGCTGTGGGAAACTGCACAACGCCCACCCGACCGACTCGGGAACGTCCTACGCCGATTCTACTAGGGAATGCACGCTGCGTTGAATCGTCCTTGCGCGGATACCGTGACGATACTTCCATGACCGCACACTTCGGGAACGGGGCCTGCAGCGGGCGACTACGGGCTGCTCAACTTCGGCGCTTGCCGCAGCGGCGTCTTTCCACGACGCATCAGCACAATCGACGATCGACACGCAAGTGACGCTGCATGGCTATCTGACCGACCAGCCTTAGCCATATTCCGGAGGCTGACTACGCCGGGTTAAGCATTGGCCGGTTCAGGGGCGTCTGGTTCACGAAACAGTCCGAGGTGGGAGCCTGGAGCACTGGAGCCGGCCGTTCTTCTGGAGGCCGTTTCAGATCGTTGCGGTGCCTCCTCTCTGATCCGGAAGTAACCCCAAAGCACTGATAAGTATTGCAAAAATGTGAACGATGTTCGAGGGGCGAGCCGCGGGTAGACGCCACGCGACTTGAGAGAACGCGCGCCAGCGTTGCCACATCGACGCTAAACTCGCAGTTGAACACAGACACCGACTCCCCAATCTCAGTGACCAACGGCAGTTTCTGGCACAGCAGTTCTATCAGGTCCCCTCTCCTGGTGTTCGTCCTCGTCGCCGGCAGTTCGATGCTGATTGCCAGCGGCATCAGTTATTTCGTGCCGTTAGCTCGCGTGGCGGAGAACTGGATTGGCGATCTGCGGATGGACCTGTTGAGCCCGTTCGAGCCGCAGTTCGAGCCGTTGGTGGTGGTCACAGTAAACGAGGAAACGCTTGCGCAGTTCCCCTACCGCTCACCGCTCGACCGGGGGTTCCTGGCCGACCTGCTCGCGGCAATCGCATCGCGCGGCGCGCGCGCCATCGGCATCGACCTCCTCTTCGACCAGCACTCGGAAAAGGCCAAGGACGAAAGACTGTTCTTGATCCTGCGCAGCCTTAGGACGCCGCTTGTGGTCGCACGCGCCGACGCCATTGATGGACTGACTCCAAAACAGGTTTCGTTTCAGGATCAGTACCTCGCCGGGTTATCGACCGGCATTCCGCTGGTCGTCAGCGACTCCCTCGACGACACGGTACGCGCGGTGATCCTGCGTCGAGCCCATGACAACAAGACGCAGCCGGGCTTTGCCGCCGCGCTTCTCGCGGCCATGAACGTGTCCGTTCCGGACACCGCTCAATTGTATCTCGATTACCGGAAGGGCCCCGGCCAGGAGACACTTCCGTTCGCGACTTATCCGGCCCATGCTGTCGAGATCCTGCCCCCCGAGTGGTTGCACGACAAGATCGTACTGATTGGATCCGATCTCGATCTTGCAGATCGACATCGCACGCCTTTGTCCGTCTACGGTTCGGCCGGCAGTGCCACGGTGCCTGGCGTGTTCGTCCACGCGACAGCGGTAAGGCAACTGCTCGAAGGTCGGCAGGCGCCTGTCCCCGGGATGTGGCAAAGCTTCGGTGTGTTGCTCCTGGCAACCGCATTGACGGCCTTCGTGGTACTGAAGTCGGCATCTGCCGCACCCGCTTGCGCTGGTGTAGCAATCGTCACCGCCGCGCTGTGGGCAACCGGCTTTGCTGTGTTCGCGCTCTACAGGCTGGCGCTTCCGCTGGTGGCGCCGACGGTTGGCCTCGGTATGGCCGCCGGGATAGGCTTCATCTGGCGATGGCGGATCGAGCAGGATGAGAGGAATTTCGTTCGACGGGCATTCTCACATTTCGTGGCACCGGCGATCGTTGATGACATCATCGACAACCGTGATCATCTGAGACTCGGCGGTGAGCGACGCGAGATGACGTTCTTGTTCACTGATATAACCGGCTACACAACGCTCACCGAGTCCACTGACCCCGAGCGGTTCGTGCGCATCATGAACAGCTACATCGAGGGAACCAGCGGGATCGTTTTCAAGCACGGCGGCACGCTTGACAAGATTGTCGGGGATGCCTTGCACGTTTTCTTCAACGCCCCGCTGGTGCAGCCTGATCATGCCGAGCGAGCGGTAAAATGTGCAATTGATCTGGATGCCTACTGCCGGTCGTTCATGTCGGAGCAGGCGCAGCACGGAATCGACTTCGGACAGACACGTATTGGAGTGAATACGGGAACCACGATAGTCGGCAACGTCGGCGGACCGAATCGATTCGACTACACTGCGACCGGAGACGCGATAAACGTGGCTGCACGGCTGGAGAGCGTCAACAAACACCTTGGTACACGCATCTGCGTAAGTAACGCAACGGTCGAGCGCTGCGCCCATTCGCGTTTTCGCCCGGTGGGGGAACTGATACTGAAGGGAAAGGTTGCGCAAGTACTTGCATTCGAGCCCTTGTTGGCCGAAAGCGAATCACAATGTGACCTTGACCGCTACACGGCGACGTATCAGCTTATGGCGGAAGCTGCGGCCACCGCCGCAGCCGCGTTTCGGGATCTCGAGAGAGACTACCCGGAGGACCGGCTCGTGAGGTTCCATGCCAGGCGGCTTGCTGCAGGCGAGTCGGGGCCGGTAATCCTGTTTCGCGAAAAATAGATGGCTCAGCATGTACCGTATCGCACTGTTTCTGGTTCTGTTTACGACGGCCGCGCATTCGGCCGACCTCGTCGTCATCGCTTCAACCGACCCCGGCTACAAGGCCGGGACGATTGTCGAGCACGGCCAGCCCATCGAGGTCGACGAAAACGCAGTCGTGACGCTGATTGCAGCGGATGGGACAACGGTACGGCTCGTCGGCCCCTATCGCGGCACGATGAGATCATCCGGGGGCGACAAAGGCGACCGGGCGCTCGTCAAATCGCTCGCCAGGATTCTGTCCAGGCAGCAGAATACAACAACGAGGCTCGCCACCTTCCGACACCTGCCAAACTTGTCGGGCCGGCCCGACATCTGGGGCATCGACGTCACCGAAGCGGGACGCTATTGCGTGCGCAGCGACAAACCGATCGTGCTTTACCGGCCGGCGACATCCTACAGCGTGACAATAACCCTCTCATCAACCGGTGCAGCAAG
>JAHELT010000077.1 GCA_024644045.1 Chromatiales bacterium
CTGAATTCAAGGCAAGAGACATGCAATCTCATGCACGCGTGGTAGTGATCGGCGGCGGTTGTGTCGGCGTCAACATCCTTTTCAGCCTGGCAAAACGGGGATGGACCGACGTGGCGCTGCTGGAGCGCACCGAGCTGACGGCCGGCTCGA
Organism: Chromatiales bacterium; assembly: GCA_024644045.1. Classification (GTDB taxonomy): domain Bacteria; phylum Pseudomonadota; class Gammaproteobacteria; order JAHELT01; family JAHELT01; genus JAHELT01. The sequence continues at coordinate 151 of JAHELT010000077.1, forward strand.
CCTGGCATGCCGCCGGGCTCATCCCGATCTACAGCTTCAGCTACGCGTTCGGACGGGTGATCGCGAGAACGATCGAGATCTACGAAGGCCTCGAGGCCGAGACCGGCCAGTCGATCGGCTGGCACAAGTGCGGCCAGCTCCGCGTTGCAAACACCCGCGATCGCATGGATGAGTACCTGAGCTATGCGAGCATCGCGGAGACCCAGGGTGTGCGCGCGGAGATTCTTTCGCCCGCTCAGGTGAAGGCGTTGTGGCCCCTGATGCACTGCGGACCGGATCTGATCGGGGCCGTGTACAACCCCGACGACGGGCACATTGCTCCGGCCGATGTCACCCAGGCGCTCGCCCGGGGCGCGCGCAATCTGGGCGCAAAAATCCACCGCAATACCGAAGTGCGCGCCGTGGAGCAACTCGCGGGCGGCGAATGGAAAGTGCACACCAGCCAGGGCGACATCGTCTGTGAGCACCTGGTCACGGCGACCGGCAGCTATGTGCACCATACCGCCGCGATGCTCGGACTGCGCATTCCGGCCACGCCGGTGGTGCACCAGTACTGGATCACCGAGCCCGTCCCGGCGGTGGTGGCGCGCCATGAGCAGGGCCTGCCGGAAATGCCCGTGCTGCGCAACGAAGCCATCAACGGTTACGTGCGCGAAGAAAAACAGTCGCTCATGTTCGGTCCCTACGAGCGTCCCGAGGCACTGGAGCTCTTCGCCTATGACGGCGTGCCGCAGAACTTCGGCATGGACCTCCTGCCCGAGAACATGGACGCCGTGGAGGTCAACTGGGAGGCCGCGCTGGCGCTCGTACCGGTACTCGGCGAGGTGGGTATTCAGAGTAACGTGCGCGGACCGATCTGTACCACGCCGGACAATCTGCCGCTGCTCGGGCCCGCCTGGGGCAAGCGCAACCTGTGGCTGGCGGAGGGCTTCTCGGGCGGGATCCTGATGCCCGGCGGCCTCGGTCATCACCTCGCGGAGTGGATCATCGACGGCGAACCCGGGGTCGATCTGTCGGAAGTCGACTGTCGCCGCTTCGGCCCCTACGCCAACAAGCGCTGGACCGCGATCAAGACCCGCGAAGCCTTCGGCCACAACTTCGGCATCCACTACCCCGGCTACGAATGGCCCGCAGGGCGGCCGCTGAAGATGGCCCCCTCCTACGATCGCCTGAGCGCCGAACGCGCGGTGTGGGGCGCGGTCTACGGCTGGGAGATTCCGCTGTGGTTCGCGCCCGAAGGTACCGAGCCGGAAGACCGCTGGAGCTACCGCGAGTTCAACTCGAAGCCGCACGTGCACACCGAGTGCCGTGCCATTCGCGAGCGCGCAGGCCTCATCGAGATGTCGCCGATGAGCAAGTTCGAAGTCGCCGGGCGCGGCGCGAGCGCGTGGCTCGACGGTCTGCTGGCGAACCGTATCCCCGGCGAGCCCGGCGCTGTGTCGCTGTGCCATCTGCTGACTGCGCAAGGCGGCGTACGCGCAGAATTCACGGTCACACGCCTGGAAGACGACACCTTCTTCCTGGTTGCCACGCCACGCGGCGAGCGGCACGACTTCGATTGTCTGTGGCGCGCCCTGCCCGATAACGGCAGCGTCACTTTGCGCAACGTAACGCTGGAGCGTGGTTGCTGGACGGTCGTCGGGCCGAGCGCGCGCGCGATTCTGCAGCCGCTCACGGACACCGACCTGAGCAATGATGCGTTTCGCTGGTTGAGCGCACGCACCGCCACCGTCGGCCTGGCATCGGACGTGCGCACGCTGCGTATCAACTATGAGGGCGAGCTCGGCTGGGAGCTCTATCACCCTATCTGCTACAACGTGCATCTGTTTGAGGAGATCACGCGTGCCGGCTTGCAGCACGGCCTTGCGATGGCAGGATATCGCGCAATCGAGTCGTTACGTCTGGAGAAGTCCTACCGCGCCATGTATCGCGATTTGAATATCGAGCACACCGCGCTCGAATCCGGGCTCGACCGCTTCGTGCGCTTCGACAAGGAGTACGTGGGGCGCGACGCGCTGGAGCGACAACGCGCGTCAGTCCTGACGCGCCGCCTGGTGACCCTGGCCGTGGATACCGTCGACGCGGACGCGTTCATGAACGAAGGCGTGTACCGGGGCGACAAGCTGGTCGGCCGCGTGACCTCGGGCGCGCACTCGCACACGTTCGGGCACTGCCTGTCGATGGCGTATCTGCAGGCGCAGCACGCTGAAGTCGGCACGCAGCTGGAAATCCCACTGCTCGGCACCCGGCGCAAGGCGACCGTGATCGCAGACTCGCCGTACGATCCGCAGAACGAACGGCCGCGCCTGTAGCGGGACACCCGTGAGCGACTACTCGATGGAGGAAAAGCCCCGCCGCCGTGGTCGCTCCACGCGGCGTGCGGCACGCATGGAAGCGCCGATCGTGCATCACCCGACGCTGGTGCGGAACATTCCGCTGCTGGAGATCGTCAACGAGGAAGGCGTCGAGCTGATCCATGATCTCGCGATGCGCATCGTCGAGCAGGTCGGCGTCGAGTTCCGCGATGCGGAATCGCTCGAGATCTGGGGCCGCTCCAGTGCGGAGATCGAGGGCGAGCGCGTGCGCATCGGCCGCGACGAGCTCATGGCGCTGGTCGACCTTGCACCCGACACCTACGTGCAGCACGCGCGAAACCCGGAACGCACGGTAACGGTCGGCGCGCAGCACACCGTGGTTTCACCGTCCTACGGGCCGCCGTTCATCCTCGACCTCGAGAACCGGCGCCGCCACGCGACGCTCGAGGACCTCAACAACCTGCAGAAGCTCAACCACATGGCAGCGTCGGTGCACATCGCCGGCGGGCCGATCGTCGAGCCGGTCGACGTGCCGGTCCCGCACCGTCACCTGTGGATGGCCTACAGCGCGCTCAAGTACTCGGACAAGTCGCTGGTCGGCAACGTGACCGCGCGCGAGCGCGCGCAGGACACCGTCGAGATGATGAAGCTCGTGTTCGGCGAGGAGTTCGCTACCAACAACGCGACCACCACCTCGCTGATCAATGCCAACTCGCCGCTGGTCTGGGATCAGACCATGCTCGATGCGCTCAAGGTCTATGCGGCCAGCAACCAGGGAGTAATGTGCTCGCCTTTCTCGATGGCGGCGGCCTCCACACCGGCAAGCAACGTCGGCACCATGGCCGTAGTGACGGCCGAAGCGCTGATGGCGATCGCGTTCGGCCAGCTGGTGCGCGCGGGCTCGCCGATGCTGTTCGGCGTGCCGGCCATGACCGTGGCATTGAACACGGGTGCGCCCGTACACGGCAGTCCGGACAGCGCCATCGTGCAGTTTCTCGCCGGGCTGATGGCCCGCCGCTATCGCGTCCCGCACCGCGCCATCGCCAATTGCGCGACGTCGAAGACCCCGGATCTGCAGGCCGGCTTCGACTCGATGTGGGGTCTGTTCCCGTCCTTCCTGTGCGGTGCACATTGGATCACGATGGCGGGCGGTATGCTGGAGGGCACGCTGGGATTGAGCTACGCCAAGACCATGATCGATCTGGAGCAGGTGGATGCGTTCTACCACTTCAGTCAGGGCTGCACCTTCGATGACCTGGACGAGGTGCTCGAAACAGTGAAAGAAGTCGGACCCGGCGGGCATTTCCTGGGCGCCGCGCACACGCGCAAGTCCAACCTCTTCATCTTCCCGTCACAGAGCAACGTCACCTACGAGCAGTGGCAGGAAGAAGGCGAACGCGATGCCGCGGCGGTCGGTCTCGCCAAGGCGAAGGACTGGCTGCAGCGCTACGAGCCACCGCCGATGGACGCCGCGCTCGACGATGCGCTCGCGGATTTCGTCGCCCGCCGAGAGCGCGAGATCCCCCGCACCCTCGAATAACCGACGGTTTTTCATCAAATCGGGGACACTCCCCAAATTGATGAGAATCCGTCACTCGGGCAAGCCGGCTTTGCGCAAACCGTCGATGTAGCGCGCGGTGTCCTAGGGACGCCTGTACCGGGCACCTCGGCGCTCACCGGCCAGGGTGATGTCAGGACGGATCGACAGGGCTTCCTCGAGGGCCCAGGCCGCGTCATCGGTTTTACCAAGGTGACCGTAGATGGCCGCTACCTGCAGATGTCCTCGATCGAAGCCTGGATTTCGCTGCAGGGCCTCCTCATAGAGTGGCAGCGCGCGCTCGTACTGGCCCAGCAGAGAGTGTGCGTGTGCTTCGATCGCCAGGTAGATGTAGGAAGATCGTGGATTCAGGCGCTTTGCCGAGCGTATGGCCTGAAGCGTGTCCTGCGGTTCGCCGGCGTACAGCGACACGAAAGCTAGCGTTGCATGACCGTCGGCGTAGTTGGGGTAAAGTTCTACGGTCCGCCGGGCCGAGACGACCGCGGCGTCATGCTGGCGCTGCGCTGCGTAGAGCAGGCTGCGCGTCAAGTGGATCTGGGGAATATCCTCATCCAGCGCTGCGGCCTGTTCCGCATAGTCCAAACCGAGTCTGATGGCCTCCTCGGGATCATCGGTCCAGTTGAAGTTCACGTCCGTGGAGTAAGACCAGGCCACGTTTGCATACGCGCGCGCATAGTCCGGATCCAGCGCCGCCGCTTTTTTGAACAGCTCCCGTGCCGCCAGGTTGTCTTCCGGGTTGAATCGCTGGAGTAACTCCAGCCCCTGCAACAGGACATCGTAGGCGTCTGAACTCACGGTTCTCGTTTTGTTGAGTCGCTCGCGGTCCTCGCCCGTCAGCTTAACGGCAAGCACGGCGACGATCTCCCGGTTTATGTTGTCCTGCAGCGCGAACACGTCGCTCATGGGCCCATCGAACCGCTCCGCCCAAAGGTGCCCACCTGTCGAGGCGTCGATTAGCTGCGCGTTGACGCGCACCTGATCACCGGCGCGCCGCACGCTGCCCTCCAGCACGTATCTGACGCTCAGCTCGCGGGCGACGAGGCGCAGGTCGTGCGACTGTCCCTTGTAGGCGAAGCTGGAGTTTCGGGCGATTACGAACAGGCCCGATATCTTGGACAGGTCCGTGATCAGATCGTCGGTCATTCCGTCGGCGAAGTACTCTTGCTCGGGCTGACCGCTCATGTTCGCAAACGGCAAAACGGCGATGGACGGCTTCTCTTGCACGGGAGAGAGTGCTTGATCGCCGTCGACCGGCTGATCGCGCATTCCGGCAGACTGCCACCAGACAATACTCGCAGCGCCGATGCCTATCAACGCAACTATGCCCACTGTCAACGCGCGACGCTGCGATCGCTCCCGCTGGGTCCGTGCGGTAAGGTGACGCGATTCCGGCTGCGGTACGCTCGCCTCCTCCGCCAGGGCGACTGCAAAGCAGCGCACCGGTTCCTCGAAACCCTTGACTGACCGCTCACCTAGGCTCTCGTAAACGAAAGGCAGATGCTGCGGCAGCGTTTCGTAGACCGCCCCCTGAATGCAAACCCCGCCGGGGCGTGCCATCTGCTCCAGGCGTTGCGCCAGCACCACCCCTGCGCCGGTCACCGTGTGGTCGGCGATCACGACCTCGCCCATGCTGATACCGATTCGAACCTCGGGCCGGATGTCGTCGCCGAGGGCCGCGTTGAACTCGGCATTTGCAGACTGAAAAGCCAGCGCCGCCGAGACAGCGTCGGACGCTCTCCCGAACTCCGCCACCAGTGCGTCACCCCGCAACTCGTGGGATATGCCACCGTAGTGCTCTATGCTGGTCGAAAAGCGGCGGAAAGCGTCTTGAATACGCTCATGCGCGAGCGCCTCGCTGCGGTGCACAAAACCCGTTGAGCCCACCACATCGGCGTGCAGGATGACGGCCAGCGTTCGCGGCGGTGTGGTCTCCACGAGTGGTCCTTGCGGCGACAGTGCGCACCCCCGGCAATGTTAGCCTGACTTGCAGGCACAAGCGAATGGCGAAGGCGACAGGCGCGTGCCCGAGGAGCGTCCTCTACACTTTCCGGACCGGTGGTTCCTGCGGATACTTTCGCGCATGTTCCGGCACGACAACGCCCGGCAACTTCGAGGAAATCCAGATGTGAACTGCGTCTGACAGATCGACCGGGTTATCGAGCGAGCCACCTTTCACGCTGATCCAGGCAGCTTCCGCGCCGCTCGACTGATGCCACAGGCGGGTTCCGCACGCCGGGCAGAACGCGCCTTTCGACACGGTTCCCGAACCGGTCTTCCATTCGAAGTAACCAGGTGTCCCCTCAGTCAATCTGAAATTTTCGGAGGGAACAACAAACGAAATGCCAAACGCCGATGACGATTGCTTCCGGCAGTTCGTGCAGTGGCACACATACAGCTCGTGGATGTCATCGTCACATTCGTATCGAACTTTGCCACACTGGCAGCGCCCGGCTCTGAGCATCGTGTTTCTCCGGTGACTTTTAGAAAAAAGGCGTACAGGGACAGCGAACACGTGGTGTCACGCCATTCCTTTTACAATGACTACCCACCAATGCCACAATCTGCATGCAATAGCGCACGGTTATGCATTGAGTTTCCCCACGGGGGTGATGCCAAATGGACGAGAGCACCAACACATTCGAGCGCGAGTACTCCGATGAGAAGTTCTGGAGCAAAGTCAAGAAGTATGCCTTAAGCGCCGGGCGCGAAGTGGTCGAAAAGGCACTGATACTGTATTACACGCTGGAGGACGAAAATCTGCCCAGGTGGACGCGGGCTACCATATACGGTGCTCTCGGTTACTTCATTCTACCCGCGGACGCAATCGCTGACATTATTCCGGCCGTAGGTTATGCGGACGATCTCGGCGTGCTGGTGGCCGCACTCGCGGCCGTCGCGCTGCACGTGTCACCCGAAACAAAGCAGCGAGCGAGGGAAAAGCTGAACAGGGTTTTCCCGTAATAACGCCTGTTCATGGTGATGTCCGTAGATCGGCCGAGCGAACTCGACCCCATTACCTCGCGTAACACCTCGACCACAGCGGCATGTCCAGCAGCGCTGGCGAGCGAAAGCGCGGTATTGCCCAGTGCATCGCGAAGCCCTGGGTCGGCATCGTATTTCAGCAACGCCTGAACTGTTTCCAACTGTCCGTTGGCAGCCGCCAGATGCAGCGCCGTTACGCCATCGCTGTTGCGGTGATCGACAACACTCGCATCCTGCGCCAGCAGCCTCTGTACGAGATCGAGGCGCTGCGTTGCCACCGCCCGCTGCAGCGGCGTCCAGCCGTGCATGTCCACGAGTCTCGGGTCCGCGCCGTTAGCCAGCAATAAATCGACGATCGATTGACGCCCCTTTAAAACGGCGATCATCAGCGCGGTGAACCCTTTGACCCCGATCAGGTTCACGTCCGCGTCCGCCGTGATCAACCGTTCCGCACATGCCGCCTCACCGTATTGCGCAGCAAACATCAACGCGGTACCCGCACCGCGGTTACGCCGGTTGACATCCGCACCCGCGGCAAGCAAACGCTCGAGGAGTCCAAGATCCCCGGCACCGGCGGCTACCATCAAGGCCGTCTTGCCGTTGTCACCGCTGCGGTCGACGTCGGTCTGCTCATCGAGCGCTGCAGCCAGTGTACGGGTATCGCGCTTGCCGATCGCAGCCAGCCAGGCGTCGGCCAATCCTGTGCGCGGCAGCCACGCCAGCGAGACAACGCAAAGCAATCCGGCAATCAATCCGAAACGCATTAACGGACCGCCATCGCTGGCGATCAGGGGTCGACGCCTTGAGTCCACTCTGCCCTGCATCCCGGGATCCTGACGGTCTGGCGTGACGTTCGTTCGGGAGAGGCGACCCTTCAGCCCTTCACGCACCGTCCATCTTCCGCAGCACTTTGACCAGCGCCATGACATGCTCCTCGCCGTACCCGGCGTCAACGGCTTTTTCGAGCAGCCTGTCCACGTAGTCGGGGAAGTCCGTGTTGATACCGGCGTCCCGGCCCTGGGTCCGGATACGCTGCAGCGCCGCCTTCCACACGCGAAGTGTCGCCGTGCAGTTTTCGAAATCGGCCGAATGAATTACCTTCGCGTAGCGCCGCACGATGGAATCTTCCGCGAACAAGCTGGCGAAAGCGTCCACACCCACACCTTCTGATTCACACAGACACACTGCCTGTATGACCGCGAGAAACCGACCGTACGAGTCACACAGCCATGCGAGATCAAGGGTCGAGGCAGCGCTGACGTTTGTACCGAGGTAGCGGACGTCCCCGCCCAGACACTCGAGCAGGCTGCCGGCTCGCTCGTACGCCATTTCGTCGCCGCACAGGAGAATCTGCCCCTCCGGCGTACCAATATCGGCGGGACCGGCCAGGATGGCGCCGTCGAGATAGGCTACCTCGTGTGCGCTCATCCATTCGGCACACTCACGGGCTTCGCGTGGGGTACCGGTGCTCAGTTGCACCACCGTGCGGCCGGCCAGATGCGGCGAAACCTCGCCGGAGCGCAACAGGGTATCCGTCACCGCATAGTTGTCGATACAGACCAGGATCACCGGACTGGTTATGACGGCCGCAACGATATCAGCAGCAGCAGCAACCCCATCGTTGATAAACGGCTGCATCTTCTCCGGGGATCGGTTCCATACCGTCAAATCATGCCCTGCCCGGTGGATCGCACGCGCGAGGGCCGCGCCCATCAATCCGAGACCAATGACGGTTACATCGCTCACGTTGACCTCTCATGCCGCAGATGTTGACTGAGCCTAGTAGTCAATCTTTCGTCGTGCAATCGGGCAGGCTCAACCGGCCGCTATATCCCAGCGATGAACTAGTATTAGGTGGCGGACATGACAGTCACCCGCGCTACGGAGAATCCGCCATGATGATCGCACGCTGGCAAATCGAGGCCCGTTTTGGCCACAAGCAGACCGTTATCGACATGATGAAGCGCTGGAACGATGAGATCGGGTCCCAGGTCGGCTGGACAACCGACAAGACCCGGCTGCTGACCGGCTCGGTCGGGGCGCTCGAGTCGACGATTCAGTCGGAGATCGAGATCGAAGATCTGGCCGCGCTCGGTAAGGCCTGGGAGAAACTCGGGAAGATCGAAGCCCACGGGCAGTGGAGCAAGGACATCGAACCCTACGTCGTCTCGGGAACGCCGCACTGGCAGGTATTCCGAGTGCTCTGACGCGACGTAGCGTCACACCTAATCGCTCGCTCAGGTGGCCGTCTAAACGCCGCGGATCACGATGCGACGACATCCCCTTTGTGGGCCGTGCGGCTACTCTTCGGTGTTGGAGCAGGAAACTTCGCCGATCCGTATCTGACGACCAGGTTCGCCAGGGCCAGCAGGAGAATGGCCCCCGCGATGTAGATTATGCCCAGGTCCGGCTCGTGGTCGGCCTGGATGTCACCGATCAGCATCCGGGTCAGCGCGGTGATCGAAACGTAGATGAGAAACCGCACCGGCATGTGGTTGGTCTTGAAGTAAATGCCGACCATCGCGCCGAGCTCGAGGTAAATGAACAGCAGCAGAATATCTTCTATGGAAGCCTTGCCCTGTGCGACCATCACCGAAAACTCGAACACGGCCGACCAGACGATCGCACCGCCGATCACGAACAACGCCAGGTAGTGAAATCCGTCAACCAGCAGGTTGCCGAACGCGGCGGCAAAATGATGCAGCTTCTCATCCAATGCATCGGCTTGTTTGGGTGAGTCAGGCACGGCGTTGTCCTCGACTTTGGTGCGCCGCCATTATATAGAACTGCAGCATCTGTATCGCACCGATCGGTAGGCGTTAGTATTCGCCACATGTACCTACGCCGCTCGACGACGGCCATTCTCGCAAGCGCGCTGCTTACTGCGAGCGGCGCTTCGGGACAGGTGATGCAACCGACGACTGCTACCGGAATCGGCGTCTGGTATCAGCCGGGTGCACCGGCCGTGAACCAGCTGTGGCAACCCGGCGACCCCGGCGAGCGGTTGATTCTCAAGCTGATAGTACGTGACATTGCCGGTGCGCGTGTGACGAATGCGCAGGTCGAGCTGTGGCAGGCGGACGGCGACGGAGTGGTGCATGCGGACCGCTATCGTGCCCGATTGGCTACCGCGAACGATGGCAGCATCACGGTCAGCACCGCGTTGCCGGGTTATATCTGGCGCGCGCGGCATATCCACCTGGTGCTCACGCACCCCGACTACCAACAACTGATTACGCGAATTCTCTTCCGCGGCGATCCGCTGCTCGCGGAAATGGAATACCCCGAGCTGGCAATCGCGCTCGAGGAGGGTCGGACCGAAGATGAGCAGATGCTGTTCGGTACCATGGAACTGGTTATGGCGCCTTGATCGCCGCGCAACGGGGTGCGCGATACGCCGGTACGGTACACTGGCCATCACGAGCCCATCGCCATGCGCTTTTTCACATCACGCCCGACACCGTCTTTTGCCTCGAGTATTTCCGGGAAGTGCTCCCTCAGTAGTGCACTGTAGCTGTGCAGCACCTCGCGAATCTGCGCTTCATTCGGATCTCTGAAGCTCTTCGGCTTCCATCCTTTGATGCACTTCCGAGCCAGCAGGTGCAGGCTGATTTGAAAGGATTCGGGCTTCTCAGACTCCGGGTCGAGACGCAGCGACGCCACGACCCACGGTGTCGATCCATCTTCATAAGTCACGCGGAGCGCTGCATTCGGTAGCTTGCGGTAGACAACCGAACATTCATGGCCGTGAACCGCGGCTTCGATACGCGTAAACCCGTGAACATCGACGAGAAATCCGAACTCGCGCTCACAGACGACGAGAAACCGTTCGAATACCGGGTGAACTGACTGCTTGCTCAAAATACACCCTGATCAGTGCCCTTACGCGAAGGCATCGCGAACCCGGCCGGGTCGAGAAACCGCTGCAGTACGTTGTTCAGGATGCGCGAAACGTCGTTGTCACCCTGGTTCGTCAAGAGACTGCCGCAGAACGTTATCGACCCGGCAGAAAACACCGCGCCACCCGCGGGCGTTTCGAAAAACGTCATATCGGCGCGGATCAGTTCTTCCGTGGTTCCCCCGGGCCAGTTGGCAAGATGCGACAGAATCTCTTCGGGCACCAGCACCCAGGGGCTCTCCGGCGGATGGTTCTCGGAGCTTGCGAGCACCACCGCATGCTCGGGTGTGCCCAGGCGTTTGTCGGCCCGGTCCAGCTCGTAGCCGGCCGCGCCGTGCGCGGAAAGCCCGTGATCGCCGAACACCTCACCCGGCACGCCCTCGAAGATCCACGCCACACGCGAGTCGCCGGCTTCGGGGCGTTTGCGGAAGTAGGAGCCGAGAAACACACCCTGCGCGGTGAAGCCGATGCCGGACAGATGCTGCGGCGGCCGCCCGTTGCGCCGCCAGAGGCCGCCATACTCGCCGTCGAACTGGTTGTAGTACTCGCCGGGTTCCGCGGCCCAGGCGCGGATGCCGCCTTCACCGCGGCGGATTTCGATGAGCCCGTCGCGCTCCGGGGAGAGCGCCACTTTCCAGTAGAAACCGTTGCCACCCAGGTAGCAGAAACGCCCGCCACCGTCGCGAAAAGCCGTCAACGCATCCAGCGTTTCGCGTGTGTGATACTCCGGGTGCGAGCCCGTGCACAGCACGCGATACCGGCTGAGGAGCTCCGCGCCCTCATGGTGCAGCTCCCAGTCCGTGACGATGTCGTAGGCGTAGCCCTTGGCTTCCAGCCAGGCGTACAGATGCGTGTCCGCCGGCAGGTGGCGCAGCCCCGAGCCGCGGATGTCCGCGAACGGGAAGGTGAGGAAACCGAGGCGCACGTTCAGCATCGGCCGATGCCAGGAGGCGATCGAAATGCCGCTGCCATCGACGTGGTTGTTGTAAGTGGAGAGCCCGTACTCCGGGTGCGCGGCGGGGTTGTGCGCGTAGCCGCCCCACTCGCTCGACTGGCGCTCCCACGCGCGGGTCCACTGCGGATCGCTGCCCCACTCCAGGCGCGCATGATTCCCGTAGACCGTGTACGTAAACGTCGAGGCGAGCACGGCGATGTCCGCGGTGGCGCGACCGCGCGGCGGCACGACGTGAAACGGCACATTCTCCGCCGCATCGCGGCCCTCGATGAGCAGTGCGTACAACGCCGATCGTGTGTCTGCCGGCACCGTCCATGCGTACGCCGCGGGCCAGTGGCAGTCGTCAAGGTCGTCTTCGTGAAAGTGGATCGCGCCGTAGTCCTGCGGCGCGTGGCGCCAGCACATCTCGCGCCCGCTCCAGTGGCATCCGGTCATGCCGCGTGCGGGCGTATTGCGCAGCGTACCGTGCAGCCCATGAGGCCCCAGGTCGACGATACGGTCACTGGAGGTGTCCTGCGAAAAATCCCACTCGGCAAGCACATCGCCGGCCTGCGCCGCTGGTGCCGCGCCGATAAGATCACTCGGCACGCCGTCCCGTTGAAACACCGGGCGTTCGAGGCGGCCGTTGAAATGGGCGCAGGGTGCAACGTGGTTTGCGGCGGCAAACAGCAGCGGGCCATCGCTGTTCGGCGTGGCGGCTGAATCGAGCGTGCGGGTATCGCTGCCGCTGGCCGTGGCGAGCCCGTCACGCGCCACCTGCCGGTAGCCCACCTGCAGCGTGCGCGCCGACGCAGCGTAGATCATCCACACCCGGTACCAGCGGCGCTCGCGCAGACTTGGTTCCGTGAGGACGTGGCTGAAACCGCCGTGGCCATCACCGATCTCGCCGCGCAACCGGCCGAGCGCGTCGATCAGCAGCGCGAAACCCTGGCCATCGATCCGGTTCTGGCGCGCCACGATCGCCTGCTCGTTGCCATTGAAGCAGGTGGGACAGATCAGGCAGGTGAACGAGAAGCCGCCGTCCAGCCGCTCGCCGATACCGTCAACCGCGGCGTAGGATCCGCGCGGCACGCTCTGTGGCTCCGCCGGGGCAAGTGCGTGTACCTCCTCAGGCACCGGCTCCAGACGCATACCCGGCCCCGCGGGGTTCGGGTCGCCGCAGATCACACGCACCAGGCGCGCCTGCAACGCTGCTCCGGTCGCGTTCGCCACATGGAAATGGATGGTTTCTCCGGGGCGCACCGACAGACGGTCGGCGTAGGCGGCAATCGGGATCATGGAGGCGGTGCTCGCTGTCGTTTTCGCACAGTCTACTTCAATCCAGTCGGTAGCCGGCTGACGGGCGGTGGATTTAGGCGCCGCCGTGCGGCACAGTGATCGTCATTCAACCAGGAGAACATCGTGTCGGAAGATGGCGAACAGGATGAGCCTCGGGTCGTCGCCCGCGACTGCGTGGTCGGCTTCCACTACGAGTTGTTCGACGCAGACGGCACGCCGCTCGAGTCCTCACGCGACACCGAGCCGATGGTCATCCTGCACGGTCACGGCAACGTGGTGCCGGGCGTCGAAGAAGGCCTGACGGGCCGCGCGGTCGGCGAGCGGTTCGAAATCGACGTGCCGCCCGAGCTCGGCTACGGGCCGCGGCGCGCGGACTTCTCTCGCCGGATCTCCAAGAAACACCTGGTGCACGCACCGAAACGCCTGCGCCCGGGGATACAGGTCCATGTTCGCACCGAGCAGGGTGTTCGCACGGTGACGGTGCTCAAAGTGGGCGCCAGCGTGATCGACGTCGACATCAATCACCCCCTGGCGGGACAAACGTTGCGCTTTGCTGTCGAGATCGTTTCGTTGCGCGCAGCGCATCCTGAGGAAATCGCGCACGGACACGCGCACGGTCCCGGCGGTCATGCACACTGAGCATCCGGGCTTCGTTACGTTGCCGCTTCGCCAGTCTGCATCGCGTACAGTCCGCCCGCCACCATCGCGCCGGTCGCGAGATTCACGTCCTCGTGCAGCAGCATGAAAGCCACTGGTCCGGCGCCCGTGCGCAGGCTCTCCGCACTCCCGGCCGGCGTGCCGGCCGAGATGAGTTCGTTTCCGCGATGGGGCATCGGCCTGACTGACAAGCGCGAGACGTTGTGGTATCGGTAGCGGAACAGACTGAATCCGAGGTGTCACGCATGGCGCTGAGCCTGAACGGCCGTATTCTCTCCAGACGCTACACCCTGCGCGGCGTGCGCGGCGTGCGCGGCGTGCGCGCCGACGTTACCATAGCCGAAGCGCCGCGCAGGCCGCGATCGAAACCGATGCCATGACGCCGCCGCGGTCTGCACGGGAGCGGGACATAGCGCACCACCTGCACGCGTTCACCGATCCGGCTGCGCACGAGCGAACCGGGCCGCTGGTGATCGAACGCGGCGAAGGCGTTTACCTCATCGACGAGCAGGGCAGGCGCTACCTCGACGGCATGGCGAGCCTGTGGTGCTGCGCACTCGGTTACAACGAGCCACGGCTGATCGAGGCGGCGCACCGGCAGCTGAAGCAACTGCCCTACAGCCACACATTCCGGGGACGCAGCCACCCCGCCGTCAGCCTGCTCGCGGAAGCGCTGCTCGGCGCGGTGGGCCCGCCGCAGTCGAAAGCGTTCTTCGCCAACTCCGGCTCCGAGGCGAACGAGACCGCCGTCAAGCTCGCCTGGTTCTACAACGCGGCGCGGGGGCGGCCGGAAAAGCGCAAAATCATCACGCGTGAGGGCGCTTATCACGGCACCACGGTGCTTGCCGCAGCGCTCTGCGGTCTGCCGGCCATGCACGAAGGGTTCGGCTTTTCGACCGACTGCATCCTGCGCGCGCGGTGTCCCCACTACTACCGCGAGGCCCGTCCGGGCGAGAGCGAGGCGCAGTTTGCCAGCCGCCTGGCACAGGAGCTGGACGACCTGATCCTGGCACAGGATCCCGCGACCGTTGCCGCGTTCATCGCGGAGCCGGTGATGGGCGTGGGCGGCGTGATCGTGCCGCCCGCCGGCTACTTCGAGAAAATCCGCCCGGTGCTGCAGCGTCACGATGTGCTGCTGATCGCCGACGAGGTGATCTGCGCGTTCGGGCGCACCGGAAACTTTCTCGGCAGCGAAACGGTGGGCATGCGCCCGGACATCATCACCCTGGCGAAGGCGCTCTCCTCCGCTTACATGCCGATCTCCGCCACACTGGTTTCGGAGCGCGTCTACCGTGCGGTGCGCGACGAAGCGGGCCGGCGCGGTATCTTCAGTCACGGCCTGACCTATTCCGGACATCCGGTGGCAGCGGCCGTGGCGCTCGAGGCGCTGGCCATCTACCGTGAGCGCGACATCGTCGGCCACGTTCGAACCGTCGGCGAGCACTTGCGGCAGGGATTGCAGCAGTTCGCTGCTCGTCCGCTGGTCGGCGAAGTACGCGGCGTCGGATTGATGCACGCCGTCGAACTGGTCGCCGACAAAAGTACACGCGAGCCGTTTGCCGGAAAACACGGCCTCGGTGCCTTTCTGATGGACAGCGCAGAGCGGCAGGGGTTGTTCGTGCGCGCCGTGGGGGACACGGTCATCGTCGCGCCGCCGCTGATCATCACGAAGCAGGAAGTCGATCAGCTGCTGCGCCTGTTCGATGCCGCATTGCGTGAAACCGAAAGCCACGCTGCGCGGTTGCCGCCCGCGTAGGCGAGTGCTCAGCCGGGAATGTGCCGAAAACGGGCGGTGCCGTCCTGTTCGATCTGGTGCACCAGATCGATCTCCCAGCGCAGGTACTCGCGCATTGCGGCCTCGATGTCCCGCGCCCGCTCGTAGGGTTTCAGCCACACGTCGTCGGCGGCGTCAGCCAGGTTTTCATCGCCGCCCACCGTCTCCAGCCCGGCCTCGACCCAGGCGCGGTTGCCGCCCGACAGCACGCTGACCGGAAGCCCGACCACACCCGCCGCCTGCGAAGCCGCGAGCTGAGCAAGCCGGCCATCGTCGGAGGTCAGCACGAGCAGGCCACGCAGGGGAATGCTCAGCAGGCTTTCCCCCAGCCGCGAACGCACGGCAAACCACGCACCGGGAATGTGCCGCGCCCGGAAGTCACGGCTGGAGGACAGGTCGACCACGGTCGCGTTCTGCTCGCCGAGCAGCGCGTGCAGCGCCGGGGCATCGATCACGTCGGCCTCCGTTTCGAGACCGAGCGGCGCCCCGCCAGGTGTTCCCTTCTCCAGCGCGTTGCCGCGCAGACCGTCACGCAGCACGGCGACGTCGCGCCAACCCATTTGCAGCAACCAGGACGCTGTCAGCGTAGCCCGTACGCCGTTGTCGTCAATCAGCACCACCCGCGCTCTCAGCGTGCCCACGTAACGGTCGGTTTCCTGGACGAGCTGACCACCCGGCGCCGAAATCGAGCCCGGCAGATGCCCGGCGGCGAACTCTTCGGGACTGCGCACATCCAGCAGGTACAGCGAGCGGTGTTCACACTCGCTGCGCCACGCCTGCAGTGTCGGGACGTCGATCGCCTGCACCCCAAAGCGTTGCGCGACCCGCGCCGCGGCGGCCTGCGCCAGTGCGCTCCCGCCCGCCGACGGTGCAGGGGCCCGGCGCGTGGCGCCGCGTTCACAGGCGAACCCGGCGAGCTCCCACCCCATGGTGCCGTTGCGCAGGGCTACGACCCGGTTGGGGATACCGGCGTTGATGAGCGACTGCGCGCCGATAATGCTGCGCGTGCGCCCGGCGCAGTTGACCACCACCAGCGTCTTCGCCGAAGGCACGATATCGTGCACACGGTGCACGAGCTCCGCACCGGGAACATCTACGCCAGTGGGGATACTCATGCGGTGGTACTCGTCCCACGGGCGGCTGTCGAGCACCACCAGGTCGGTACCGTCATCCATGCACCGGCGCAGTTCCTCCGGCGATATGCCCGGCGTTGCGCTGCGCTGCTCAACGAACTCGCCGAACGCCTTGCTCGGCACGTGCACACCGGAAAACAGAACGCGTCCCGTTGCGGGCCAGGCGTGGGTGCCACCCTGCAGCACGGCGACATCACTGTAACCGAACCCGGCCAATCGTTCGGCCGCCCGCGCCGCCAGGCCGTCGTCGGCGTCGCACAATACGAGCCGCACCGAACGGCGCGGGACGAGTTCGGCAACCCGCAGCTCCAGGTGGCTGAGCGGCAGGGATCGCGCGAACAGCAGGTGCGCCTGCGCAAAAGCGCCCTCCTCACGCACATCGAGCAGCGCCAACTCGTCGTCGTCCAGCAGCATGTCATGCAATGCTGCGGGCGTTATCGATCTGATCTCAGGCACTTCGACGTTGCCCGCGCTACGCGGAGCGCCCCTGCACTCGGTAGTAGTCGCACGTGCCGGCCTCGAGGTCATAGCCCAGACGTGCGGTCAGCGTCTCTATAGCGCAACCGTACATGTGCAGGTGCAAAGTCGGCTCATTGCCCTCGACGGCAATGCTGTGAATGTCATCCGGCATCATGGTGACGCCGACGCCCGGCGCGACCACGACTTCGTGGCTCAGCTCGAGCCTGGCCCGGCCCGGCCCGCTGCCGTCGTCGAGCCGCCGGTAGAATCGATTGCTTTCCGCACCGTCCACCGCGACCACGATGGCCCAGGTCGTGTGATTATGCGGCGAGGTGCGTTTACCCGGCACAATGGAATTCATGTACAGCGTGGACTGATGCGCATCGCCCCGGGAAAGCAGGTAGCGGATGTTCATCACGCCGTCCGTCGGCGGCGGGAAGTCCTTGCGCGGGAAGAGCTCGCGGCGCTCGGCCAGCCGGTAGAGCACGTCGCGCATCGCGCTCAACGATTCGCGTGACACGCCCTGAACCGCTTCGATCTCCCGGATCTGCGAAACGGCCTCCACAACGGCCGCATCACGTGCTTCTTTTACCGACATCGCTGCTGGCTCCTGTCTCGGGTGTGGCGGCCGATCCGCCGGCCTGGCGCCGGATTATATAACAACGGCTTGCGCCGCCCGCCCGCCGTGCGGCATGTTGCACCTCGACAACCAGGGAGAACACAGATGGCGCAGATAAAGATCTACAACCCCGAAGCGCTGGGTGCCCCGCTCGGGCAGTACATGCACGTCACGCGGGTCAGGGCGACGGAATTTCTGTTTCTGGCCGGCATGCTCGCGGCGGACCGGGACGGCAACATCATCGGCGAGCTGGATTTCGAGGCGCAGTGCGCGCAGGTGTTTTCCAATATCGAAACGGCGCTGCACGCCGAGAGTGCAGGCTGGTCGAACGTCGTGCAGTTCACGACCTACCTGGTCGGTTCGCAGTGGATCCCGCGCTTCATGGCGTTTCGCCAGCGCGAGTTCCCCGGCCTGTTCCCGGACGGCTGCTACCCGCCCAACACACTGCTGATGGTCGACCGCCTGGTCAAGGAGCCGTTTCTGGTCGAGGTGCAGACCATCGCCGCCGTGTGAGTTCGCGCGTGCCTGAGCGGTGGTTCACGTGGTCAACGAGTCACGTTGCCCGGCGCGCAGCTCGGCGGTCATCTCGGCAATGATCGAAACGGCGATCTCGGCCGGAGTCGCGGCACCGATCGCGAGCCCGATGGGTCCGTGGACGCGGGCGATCTGCGCCTCGCTCAGGCCGATAGCGCGCAACCGCCGGCAGCGTGCGGCGTGCGTGCGGCGGCTGCCCAGGGCGCCGACGTAAAACGCGTTCGACGCGAGCGCGCACCGCAGCGCAGGTTCGTCCAGCTTACTGTCGTGCGACAACGTCACCACCGCCGTGCGGTGATCAGGCTGCAGGCGCTTGAGCGCGACGTCCGGCCATTCGTGGGTGACCGCGGCATCCGGAAATCGCTCGGCGGAGGCAAAGGCACGGCGCGGATCGACGATCACCACCTCATAGCCCGCGGCCCGCGCCATCGGCAGCAGCGCCTGCCCGATGTGCACGGCGCCGACCACCAGCAGACGCAGCGGCAGGCTGAAGACCTTGACGAAAACAACCCGATCGGGCCTCTCCACGAGCCGGCTCCGATCCGTGCGCAGGGCTCGCGCACACGCTTCGTGCAACGCGCCCGGGCACTCCTCGGGCGCAGCGACCACCCGGTGCGTGTAGTCCGCCAGCGAGGTCAGCATCAGCACCGTCTGCTGGCGCCGGCCGGCCTCTGCAACCGCTTCGAAGTCACTGCCGGAAGGACACGGCGTGACGAGCACGCGAATCGTGCCGCCGCAGGCCAGTCCGACGCCCCACGCCTCGCTGTCGCTTACCCCGAACTCGAGCAGCCGGCCGCTGCCGTCGCCGATGACCTGTCGCGCTTCGGCCACCACGGCGCTTTCCACGCACCCGCCGGACACCGAGCCGGTGAAATTTCCGTGCGCATCGACCAGCAGCTGGCTTCCCACGGGGCGCGGTGAGGAACCCCAGGTGTCGATCACGGTCGCGAGGGCGCACGCCTTTCCTTCATCCAGCCACGCGAGCGCGCTGCCTACGATGCTATCGACAGGTGCCATACTGTTTCCTGTGGCTGCGCCGGCTTCCAACTCTACCAGCAAACAGCGCCCGTTCAGCGGAGCGCGTCGAGCTGGTCGGGGGTATCGACATCCATGAGCACCGCCGGGTCGTCGGTCGGCAGCTCGAAGACCTGCGCCGCGTGCTCGCCGAGCAGCGCTTTCGCGCCCACATCGCCTGCAATGGCGCGCATCGCGCCGAAGAACCGCCGGTCCCAGAGCACCGGGTTACCCCGCCGCTTCGCATAGCAAGGCACGACGATGGCGCGGCCGGCAGCCGGGTCGTACGCGGTCACCACCCGGCGGAGCAGAGCGCTGGTGACCATCGGCATGTCTGCGAGACAGACCAGCGCCGCGTCAACGGCCGGACCCAGCGCTGCAACGCCGGCCTTCAGACTGGTGCTCATGCCGCTGGCAAATTCGGCGTTATGCACGAAGCGCAGTGCCCGTTCACCCAGTGCCTCGCGCAGCGCTTCAGACTGGTAACCGGTTACCACAATCGTTTCGTGCAAACCGCATCGCAGCACGGCATCCACAGCGCGCTCGACGATGGTGCTCTCACCCGTTCGCGCCAGCAGCTTGTTCACCGCACCGGTGCGGCGGGAGCGACCCGCCGCGAGCACGACTGCCGCAACCCGGGCGCTCAACCACATTCCCCGACATT
Organism: Chromatiales bacterium; assembly: GCA_024644045.1. Taxonomy (GTDB): domain Bacteria; phylum Pseudomonadota; class Gammaproteobacteria; order JAHELT01; family JAHELT01; genus JAHELT01. The sequence goes on from JAHELT010000077.1 coordinate 19,991, forward strand.
CATGCAGAATATGCTAGCCGCACGCACCCGAAACTGACAGCGTGTCGGTTGTGTTGCACCGGCACACAGGCTATTTTCCGCAGCGGAAGTACCGCTGGAAGAAACCGAAATTCGCCATGCGCGAGGGAGGGTAGTTTCATGCACCGCCTGTTCGCGACCCACGCCGCGCTGTCGCTCGCGCTGACCGCCGTTTTCACGAGCATTCCGGCAGGCGCCTTCGAAGCGCAGTTCGTCGGCGCCAGTGACGCCAGGCTCGGCAATCCGCACGACGTGAAGCTGTCGCCCGACGCGCGGCACCTGTTCGTGTCCGACGTGGACAACGACCGCGTCGCCGTGCTCGATGCCCAATCGCTGGCGCTGGTGGCCGCGTTCGGTGACGACCATCAGAACGGTACCCACGACATCGACTTCGACGCCGCCGGGCGGTTGTATGTGGCCGATACGCACAACCATCGCGTGGCCATCTATGCCATGCGCGGGCTCGAGGCCGAGCTGGTGGGCGAGCTGTCACAGGCCTTTTCCAAGCCGGAAGGCGTGCTCGCTCACCGCAACGGACGTATCTACGTGACCGGGGCGGGCTCCGGCAACATCGTCGCCTACGAGAACGGTAAAGTGGTCGCGCAGGCCGGCGGGCTATCCGCCCCGCACGACATCGAAGCGGCGCCGAACGGGGATATCTGGATCGCCGATGCGGGCAACGATCGGCTGGTGCGGATGACCGCGGGGTTGCGAACCGTCAGCTCGCTGGACAGTGAGGTCTACGGTTTCAGCGGCCCGCGTTACCTGGACGTGCTGGACGACGGCACGCTGATCGTCGCCGACAAGTACTCACACAGCATCAAGATCATCGCGGAGGACGGCCGTCTCGTGGCGACGCTCGGCGACCGCGCCGGGCTTGGCCCGAACCGTTTCCGCACACCGGAAGGCGTCGAAGTGCGCGGTGATATGCTGTGGATCGCCGATTCGGGCAACGATCGCATCGTAAAGTACCGGTTCTCGCTCGACTGACGCCGGCCGCGACGCCGGTAACCTCGATCCCGGCGGCCGCCGATGCCCATACGCCTGAGCAAACAGCAGATCGAACACTTCACGGAGCTGGGGTACGTTTCCCCGGTGCGGCTGTTCTCGCCGGCGCAGTGCCGCGCGTTCGAAGCGCGCATCCGCGATTTCGAACACCAACGCCCGGGCGACCGCGGCTGGGCCTTCGATATCAAGGCGAATCTGCTGTTCGACTGGGTTTACCGGTTGAGCGCGGATGTGCAAA